>DFYA01000253.1:9441-35030 GCA_002382525.1 Opitutaceae bacterium UBA4094 | reverse complement strand
GTCTTCAAAAACGTAAGCACGTCCTGAAACTTGGCGCGGTTGTTTTCGTCCGCAGTCACGAGATTCTCGTGGGCGGCCAACACCAAGCGTGCGCTCTCAAGCTCACCCCGGTCGCCCGTGCACGGGAGCGCGGCCTGACTGGTGAGGTTTAAATCGACGGTTTCCGTGTCCACGGTGAGGAGGCGGTGAAGGCCGAGGTTGCGCACGAGTTCGAGGTTGCGCGGCGCCATCCGGCAGAGCACGAGGCTGCCGGGAGGCGTTAATTTACGCAGCTGCAAGGCCACGCCGGCCAGCACCCCGAGAAAGGTGCTGTCCATGCTGGTGCAGTTCTGGAAATCCATTACGAACCGCTTGCTTCCGCGGGCGATGAGATCGTTGAAAAAATCGTTCAGACACGCGCTGTTCTGGAACGAGGCCCGTCCTTCGATGCGGATCGCGACAGGGTCGGATGCTGCATCGACGAGGAAAGTGGGCTTGGTGACGTCGGCCATGGTCGGGGTGATTGACTCTCGGAAGCGGTGCACAGGGTGCAAACCGGGACCAACATTCCCGGTTTTGCACCCTTTGCAAGGGCCGCAGTTTATTCGAATCAGTTTGCGGCGATGATCTGGCGCAACACATACGGCAAGATGCCGCCGTGCTGGTAGTAATCGACTTCGATGGGCGTATCGATGCGGCAACGCACCTCCACGTTCTCGACCGCGCCGCCCTTGCGGGTGATCCGCAGGGTGAGGTCCTGCTGTGGCTTGATCGCCATCGTGAGGCCGAGCACGTCATACGTTTCCGAGCCGTCGAGGTTGAGCGTCTGCGCAGTGGTGCCTTCCTTGAACTGGAGCGGCAGCACGCCCATGCCGACGAGATTGGAACGATGGATACGCTCGAAGCTCTGCGCGACGACGACCTTCACGCCGAGGAGGTTGGTCCCCTTGGCGGCCCAGTCGCGAGAAGAGCCGGTGCCGTATTCCTGGCCGGCGATCACGATGAGCGGGGTGCCGTTGGCGATGTGTTTCGCGGCGGCATCATAGATGGCGAGCTTTTCGCCGGTGGGCTGGTAGATCGTGCTGCCACCCTCTTCGCCGCCGAGCATCAAGTTCTTGATGCGAACATTGGCAAAGGTGCCGCGGGTCATGATGCGGTCGTTGCCGCGCCGCGAACCGTAGGAGTTGAAGTCCTCGAAGCTGACACCGTTGTCCATGAGGAAGCGGCCGGCGGGCGAGGTCTTCTTAATGGCACCGGCGGGCGAGATGTGGTCGGTCGTGACGGAGTCGCCGAAGATACCGAGCGGACGCGCGCCGTGGATCTCCGAAATGGTCCCGGGCTTGAGCGAGAAGTCCGTGAAGAACGGCGGCTCTTGGATGTAGGTCGAGGCGGGGTCGAACGAGTAAACGTTGCCCGTGGTCGAGGGGATCTCGTTCCACTTGGGATTTTGCTCGGCGAAGTCGCTGTAAAGTTTGCGGAACACCTCGGGCTTGAGGGCTGCCTGCAACTGGTCGCGAACTTCCTGCAAGGACGGCCAGATATCTTTCAGATAGACGGGCTTTCCATCTTTGCCGTTGCCGAGGGACTCGGTCGAGAGATCGATGTCAACGCGGCCGGCGAGCGCAAAGGCGACGACCAGCGGGGGCGACATGAGGAAGTTGGACTTGATGTTCTGGTGAACGCGGGCCTCGAAGTTGCGGTTGCCCGAAAGCACGGAGGCGGCAACGAAGTCGTTTTTCACGACGGCTTCTTCGATGTGCACATCCAGCGGGCCGGAGTTGCCGATACAGGTCGTGCAGCCATAGCCGACGGTCTGGAAACCGAGCTGGTCGAGATACGGCGCGAGGCCGGTTTTTTCGAGGTAGTCGGTGACGACGCGCGAGCCGGGAGCGAGCGAGGACTTGACGAGCGGGTTGACCGAAAGGCCCTTCTCCACGGCCTTCTTCGCGAGCAAACCGGCGGCAAGCATCACGCTCGGATTGGAAGTGTTGGTGCAGCTCGTGATGGCCGCGATCAACACGCTGCCATGGCCGAGTTCGCCACCGAGTTCGGACGACACCGCGCGCACCGGGTCGGGCGTCGGGCGGTTGTTGATCATCTCGAGCTCGGTCGTCGGATTGGTGTTTTGGGCGAGCGACTTTTCGCGCGTGACGGGTTCTTGGCTGCCACCGCCGGGAACGGCGAAACCGACACCCGGCTCAATGCGCACGCGGCGTCCGAACTCCTCGGCGGTCTTGCCGAAACCGTTTTCTTTCACCGGACGCGAGAAGGCGGTGACGAACTCATTCTTCAGTGAGGTGAGTTCGATGCGGTCTTGCGGACGCTTTGGACCGGCGACGCTGGGAACCACGCTGGCGAGGTCGAATTCGAGATCCGTCGAATAGGCGATGTCGCCCTTGGACGGCATGCCCCAAAGCTGCTGGGCCCTGTAGTAGGCCTCGTAAACGGCGATGTCGGCCTCGTTGCGGCCGGTGGCGCGCAGGTAATTGGAGCACTCGGCGTCGATCGGGAAGAAGCCCATGGTCGCGCCATATTCGGGCGCCATGTTGGCGATCGTGGCGCGGTCCACGACCGGGAGCGCGGCGGCGCCGGGGCCGTAGAACTCGACAAATTTGCCGACGACCTTCGCCTTGCGAAGGAGCTGCGTGAGGGTGAGCGCAAGGTCGGTCGCGGTGACGCCTTCGCGGAGCGCGCCGGTCAAGTGAACACCGACGACGTCGGGCGTGAGGAAATACACGGGCTGGCCGAGCATGCCGGCCTCGGCCTCGATGCCGCCCACGCCCCAGCCGACAATGCCGATGCCGTTGATCATCGTGGTATGCGAGTCGGTGCCCACGAGCGTATCCGGGTAGTAGATACCGTTTCCATCCTTGAGCACGCCCTTGGCGAGATACTCGAGGTTGACCTGGTGGACAATGCCGATGCCGGGGGGAACGACCTTGAAGGTATCGAACGCCTGCATGCCCCACTTGAGGAATTGGTAACGCTCGCGGTTGCGGGTGAACTCGAGATCGAGGTTCTTCTGCATCGCGTCGGCGGATCCGGCGAAGTCCACCTGGACGGAGTGGTCGACGACGAGATCAACGGGCACGAGGGGCTCGATGATCTTCGGGTTTTTGCCGAGACGCGCGACGGCGGAACGCATGGCGGCAAGGTCCACGAGGAGCGGCACGCCCGTGAAGTCCTGGAGCACGATGCGGGCGACCACAAAAGGAATCTCCTCGGTGCGCGGGCCGGTGGCGTTCCACGTGACGAGGTCGCGTATGGCATTTTCCGATACACGCTTGCCGTCGGCGTTGCGCAGCAGCGACTCGAGCACC
Organism: Opitutaceae bacterium UBA4094; assembly: GCA_002382525.1. Classification (GTDB taxonomy): domain Bacteria; phylum Verrucomicrobiota; class Verrucomicrobiia; order Opitutales; family Opitutaceae; genus Rariglobus. The sequence goes on along the minus strand of DFYA01000253.1, from coordinate 31,731 downwards.
AGTCGGATGGAGACCGGCAGGCGCGAAACGCCGGTGAACCCGGCGTCTTTGAGGGCGGGCAACGAGTAGAACTGATGGGAGGCTCCGCCGGCGGAGAAGGACTGCAGCGTGTTGAAGGGATTAGGTAGGCTCACGGGAGGTCGGGTCAGGTCGGTTTACGAATCTTGGAAAACAAAAAACGCGCCAAGGAGCTTGGCGCGAGATGAAGGAGTTAGCTGGCGAGGGCGGCTTTGATCGCGTCGAAGTTCGGCAGGTCCTTCGGGGTCGCGGTCTGCTCGGCGTATTTAACGACGCCATCTTTGCCGACGACGAACGCGGCGCGGGCGGAGGTGTCGCCGATACCGGCGAGGCCTGGGAACATCACGTCGTAGGCCTTGGTGGTTTCCTTGTTCAGGTCGGATACGAGCGTGATCTTGATGTTGCTCGCCTTGGCCCAGGCCTCTTGCGCGAAGGGGCTGTCGACGCTGATGCCGATCACGTTGGCGCCGAGGCTCGCGTAGCCGGCGAGGCCATTGGACACGTCGCACATCTCGGAGGTGCACACGCTGGTGTAGGCCAACGGAAAGAAAAGCAGCACGGTCTGCGTCTTCCCCAAGTTATCGCTGAGCTTGATGTCCTTAAGACCTTCGGCGGTCTTGGTCTTGAGGGTGAAATCGGGCGCTTGGGAGCCTACGGCGATGGGCATGGCGTGGTGTTTAGGTTAAGGGCGTTAATCCGCGCGGCTTGCGCGAGAACAGAAACGGCGAGAGTAGAGGGCGCGTGAAGACGCTCGCAATCCGTTTTTCCCGCTAGAAGTAGTTGTTCTACTTTTGCGAGCGATGTCATTAGCCGCGCTGGCGCCGCGAACGGCCCGCTCAGCACCACAACGGGTCTGCCAGATAGGGTTTCGGGTGATTCAGCAGCTCCCAAACTGCGGCCAAGTCGGGCGCGACCGCCAGCAACTCCGCGAGCCCCGCCGACTTGAAGTTCTCCGCCACCATGCGCTCGAAGAAGCGCAGCAGGTCGTCGTAAAAGCCGTCCTGATTGAGCAGCACGAGCGGCTTCCGAGTGAGATTCAAATAACGTTCGCTCATGATTTCGGTCATCTCCTCAAGCGTGCCGATGCCGCCGGGCAACGTCACAAAGGCGTCCGCCCGCTCCGCCATCACGCGTTTGCGTTCACGCATCGTCGGCACGACCACGAGTTCGGTCGCTTCCACATAGGCGAGTTCACGCACCTGCATGAAGTCCGGGATCACGCCCACCACGGTGCCGCCGGCGTCCTTCACGCTACGCGCCACCGAGCCCATCAACCCGATGTTGCCTCCTCCGTAGATCAGCCCCCAACCGTGCGCGACCATCTCGCGCCCGAGCTGTTCGCCCACCGCGTAATACTTCGGAGCGAGCTTCGTGCTCGAGGAGCAGTAAACACAGAGGAGCTTCGGCATGGTGAAACTTGAAACCGCTAACGCTCGCTAATCGACGCTAATTTCGGAGTGAGTCTTTCCGCGATTCGTGCCCAGTAGTGAAAGCAGTGGTTAACCCCGTTTCCAGTTACATCGGCCGCCTCGCCCCGTCGCCCACCGGCTATCTGCACTTGGGGCACGCGCGCACGTTTTGGACCGCCCAACAACGCGCCCGCGCCGCCGGAGGTCGCTTGTTTTTGCGCAACGACGACCTCGATTCCGCACGCGTGCGCCCCGAGTTTGTCGAGGCGATGATCGAGGATCTGCGTTGGCTGGGCCTCGCCTGGGAGGAGCCGATTGTGTCGCAATCCCAACGCCTCGATCGTTACCGGCCCGCGCTCGTGCGCCTGCACGCCTTGGGCGCGATCTTTCCGTGCCACCGCACACGCCGCGAACTCGCCGAAGCGTCCGTATCCGCGCCGCACGAAGGCGGCGAAAACGACGAGCCGCTCTACCCGCCCGCGTTTCGCCCCGCGCCCGACGCGCCGCTCCCGCCGCTCGACACTGCAGGCTTCGCGACCAACTGGCGCTTCCGTGTGCCAGACGGCGAAACGCTCTCGTTTGCCGATGGTCATAGCGGCCGACAGGTCGCCGTCGCCGGCCTCGACTTCGGCGACTTCCTCGTCTGGCGCAAAGACGGCGTGCCCAGCTATCAACTCGCCTGCGCCGTCGACGATGCCGAGCTCGGCGTCACAGAGGTGGTGCGCGGCGCCGACCTCATCAAATCGACCTTTCGCCAACTCCTGCTGCTTCGTGCACTCGGACACCGCGAGCCGTCCTACTTCCATTGCCCGCTGGTCTGCGACGATCAGGGCACCCGTCTCGCCAAACGCCACGATGCGCTCGCGCTCCGGGCTTTGCGCCAACAAGGCGTCAATCCCATCGCGCTCCTCGCGGGGTTTTAGAGTTCCGTGTATTTCTCCGAACGGCCCTTGGCTTTATCGACCGGATATTTCGCGGCGTTGGCGGCCATCTTGGTTTCGATCGCGGCGGCGACATCGACCCCGGTCATGTTGGCGAACTCCAGCGCGTAGATCACCACGTCGGCGAGTTCCTCCTCGATCTTCTTACGCTTCGCCTCGTCTTGTGCGATGGTCCGCGATGCTTCGGGCGTGGCCCACAGAAAGTGCTCCATCAATTCCCCCGCCTCGGCCGCGAGCGCCATGCTCAGGTTTTTCGGCGCATGAAACTGCTCCCAGTCGCGCTCGCGGGCAAAGGCCAGCACGCGCGCCTTGATTTCGGCCACAGTTGTCGATGAGTCGTTAAACGCCATGGCGGCAGGCTCTCCGCAGCGTTTCTAGGAGGCAAGCACCGCGCGGTCCCGCCCCTCGTGTTTTGCCCCGTAAAGCGCCTTGTCGGCCGCCGCCAGGAACGCCTCGGCTTTTTCCTCGCGCGACGACAGCTCGGCCACACCCGCGCTCACCGTGACCGCCAGCGATTCGCCGTCTGTAACGACGACCGGCTGCGCGCGCACCGCGGCCACCAACCGTTCCGCCACCGCGAGCCCGGCCGCGCCATCGGTTTCCATCAGAAGCACGGCGAACTCCTCGCCGCCGATGCGCGCCACCTTGTCGATCGTGCGCACCTCGGCTTCGAGCAACCGCGCGACCGCCGAGAGCACCGCGTCGCCCGTCGGATGCCCGCGCGTGTCGTTGACATTTTTGAAATGGTCCAGGTCGAGCACCACCAACGCCAACGGACGTTCGAGGCGACGCGCGCGTTCGGCCTCTTGAGCGAGCAGCTCGTCGAACGCCCTTCGGTTTAGAAGCCCGGTGAGGGCGTCGCGCGTCGCCAGCCGGCGCAGCTCTTTCATGGCCTCGCCGAGCTTCAAGCTATAACGTATCGACCGTTCCAATACGCGCGGCGTGATCTCGCCCTTCACCAAGTAGTCCGCTGCTCCCGCCTGCATCGCGGCTTCGTCGACCGCCTCCGACGAGTCCGCGGTCAAAAAAATCACCGGCGTGTCGCAGTTTTCTTCACGCGCCTTGCGCAACAACTCCAACCCGTCGCGCGATCCCAGTTGAAAATCCAAGAGGCACGCCGCGTAGCCGCCGGTGAGCAGGCGCTGCAGGCCTTCCTCGAACGACTGCGCCCAGTCCACCTCGAAGCGAGCCATGCGCGCGTTTGCCAGCAGCCGCTCCGTCACGCGGAACTGCAGTCGGTCGTCCTCGATGATGAGGATCTTGGCGAGAGGGGGCATGAGCGTATCAACGCGAGTTCGCCGCCCGCGCCTCAAGCCTATTATTCGTCAACGCTTCACCAGTTCGTCGGGCACCGGCGCTCGCGTGTCCACGATGATGCGGGCTCCGCGTTGCCACCGAAAATACGCCCAGATCCAGCTCAGGAATACGCGGAGGCGATTGCGCATCCCCATTAAGAAAACCAGATGCACGGACATCCACAGCAGCCACGCGGGCAGCCCCGTCCAGCGCATGCCAAACACTTTGGCCACCGCCTTGGTCCGCCCGATCGTCGCCATACTCCCCTTGTCACGATAAACAAACGACTCACGATCGCGGCCGTCGAGATCCGCCACGATTTGCGCGCCTGCATGCTTACCCATCTGGGTCGCCGCCGGTGCCACGCCCGGCACGCGCACTCCCTTTGCATCCTCAAGCAGAACGATGTCTCCGGCAGCAAAGACCTCACGCCTGCCCGGTAAACTCAGATCGGGCGCGACCTTCACGCGACCGCCCCGATCCAGAGGCGCGCCGGCCATCGTGCGCGTCACCGGGCTTCCCTCCACTCCGGCGGCCCAAATGGTCACTGCCGACTCGAATCGTTTGCCTCCCGCTACCACATAACCCTCGCCGACTTCGCTGACCGGACAGTCCAGGTGCACCTTGACGCCCATCTGTTCCAGACGTCGTCGCGTGTAGTCCGACTGCTCCTCGGAAAACATCGTCAACAGCTTCGGTGCCGCCTCGATCAGGTGCACCCGCGCCCGCGTCGGATCGATGCGCCTAAAATCATCCGTCAACACCCGTTTCGCCAACTCCGCCAACGCACCGGCGGTTTCCACGCCCGTCGGTCCCCCGCCCACCACGACAAAACTCAACAACCGGTCGCTCTCCAGTGGATCGATCGCCGTCTCGGCCTTCTCGAAGGCGATCAAAAACTCGCGGCGCAGATGCGTCGCCTCCGCCAATGTCTTTAGTCCCGGCGCGTGCCGCTTCCACTCGTCGTGTCCGAAGTAACCCGTCCGCGCGCCCAAGGCCACGACCAGATAGTCATACGTGAGCGTCGTGCCGTGCGCGAGTTCGACGCGGCGCGCCTCCAAGTCCACGCGCTTCACCTCGTCCATTAGTGTCGTTACACTTTCACGCCCCGAAAAGATATGCCGCAGGGGTTGCGCGATATCAGTCCCCGACAGTCCAGCCGTGGCGACTTGATACAACAACGGCTGGAAAAGGTGATGGTTTTGTTGGTCCACCAACGTCACGCGCACACGCGGATCGTCGAGCGTGCGACAGGCGCCAAGGCCCGCAAAACCCCCGCCCAACACCACGACATGGGTGCGAGAATCCTTCGCGCCTCCAGCGGCGGTTGCGGTATGCATGCGCCCTTAGACCCAACGGCGAAGGGACAGTTCGATAGGGAGTGCGGCGAGCTCTCGCCGCACTCCACATCCTTCTACCGCTTCGTGCCCGCCACCAGATCCGCCGCGCGTGCGGCCAACGCGGGTCCGACCTTTTCGCGATCCGCGAGATGATCACGGATCACGTTCACCAACGCGCTGCCCACCACGACACCGTCCGCGTGTTTGGCGACCTCGGCCACGTGTTCGCGTTTGCCGATGCCAAAACCCACCACCACCGGCAGCGCCGTGTGCCGTTTGATCGCGGCCATCGCTTCGGGGATGTTCGCCGCCACCGAGTCGCGCACGCCGGTCACGCCTTCGCGCGACACGTAATAAATGAAACCGGTCGCCGCCCGTCCGATGACGGCCAGCCGCGCCTCGGGCGTCGTCGGTGCCACGATGAACACCGTCTTAATGCCGTTTGCCGCGCAGGCCGCCTGCACATCCGCCGCCTCTTCCGGTGGCAAGTCCAGCGTCAACATGCCATCGACACCGGCGTCCTTTGCCGCGCGCACGTAAGCCTCGACGCCGTTGGAGAACACCAGGTTGTAGTAGGTATAGAAAACAACCGGCGTGTGCGGCGCAAACTCCCGGATACGCCGCACGAGTTCGAACACGCGCGCCGCCGTCATGCCGCCCTCGAGCGCCCGCTGCGCCGCCAGTTGGTTGGTGAGCCCGTCGGCGAGCGGATCGCTAAACGGCACGCCGAGCTCCAGCACATCGACGCCGTTTTCGATCAACGCACGACACGCCGCCAACGACGTGTCGAAATCGGGATCGCCTGCGCACAGGTAGGCGACGAAGGCGGCGCGATTCTCGGCACGGGCGCGGTCAAAAGCTTGGGCGATTCGATCCATGGAACGCTCATCGCCGCAAAAAACGCAGCGCGGCGCAAAGGGAATTTTCCATCGGTGGTTCCCTTCTCCGCCATGTGCCATCCTCCGGAAAAGCCTCAAAGCCGCATGGGGCCAAATCCGCACCTGTGCCACCCGCACGACCGAGGTTTTGCCGCTGGATCTACAACCGGCGCCACCCGCGCAACATGTCCCACCCGCTCGCTGCTGCCCGCGAGCCGCTCCGCCTGTGCTGCCTACTCCGGCAAACACCGCGGCGTCGGAGCCGTTTGCGATCCCAGTGGAACGGCTATCAGTAAATGCATGGACACAACCACCACCACACTCCCCAAGGCCAAAGACCTCATGCAAGAACCTCCGAGCAGCCCGCGGCAACGCGTCGGCGGCTACGTCATCCTCGCGCGCATGGCCGACAAAGGCCGCGCCACGCTCAATGGCACCAACGGCGAATATCATTTCAACTGCCCGCTCGACAACGTCCTCTTCGATTTCAAGGGCGTGAACGGAGAAGAGGTGCGTAACCTCCTGCTCTCGGGCGCCACCGACCAAGACGTCGCGCTTTGGCTCGACGCCCACGGCACGCCGCGTTCGCCCGGCGAGATCCAAGCGTGGTCCGACGAAATAGACCGCCTCTCCTTTAACGACGTCCCCGAAAAGAAGGACTGGTTCTCCGGCGAATGCCGTCGCCTCGGCCTCGATCCCGCGCGCACGACCCTCTTCGAGATGCTCGAGGCCGACGACCGCGACTGCCACAAACTCTTGCAGACGCACTGAGAATCGACCGCGCGCAGGCGTCTTGTGGACCATGTAGAGCGGGATCAAACGACGCCTGTCTCCTCGCGGCGGCGGCGCTAGATATTCTCCCACCCACTTGTGGGGAGCCGGGCGGAGTTACGCCCGCTGCCCACGCCTGTAGAATGGCGTCCGCCCCCGACCTTGAGGGGCCATCGCCATAACCGCTAACCCCAAATTAAACATCGCATGAACAATCACTTTATCATCATCGCCGACCGTGCCCACCTCCGCGTTTACGCCGAACGTTCCGAACTCGGACAAACCACCCCCGGCCTCTCCGAGGTGCATTCTATGGACTTCCCGGAGGGTCGCACCAATTACACCGACAACGAGAGCGACATGGCGGGACGCTTCAACAGCTCCAATCACCAAGGACGCGCCCCGGGAGCGCCCAGCGCGCGCAGCGGCATGTCCATCGACGAACGCCTGCCCATGCAACGCGAAGCCGAGCGCCGTCACATCGACAACGTCGCCCAAGCCATTGATGCCTTTTTGGGCGCCAATACGACCGCGAGTTGGGACTTCGCGGCCGGCCCGTCGTCCCATAATGCGATTCTCGAAAAGCTCTCTCCGCAGGCCCGCAATCGCCTGAGAAACTCCATTTCCAAAGACCTCGTCAATCAGCCCCTTTCGGGACTACTCGACCACTTCCGCCGCGCCGCAGCCTGATCGCGCTTTCGGCGCCAAAAAAACGGTCCTAAGCGTGTTGCTTAGGACCGTAGCTAGAGAATCCACTCGGCGGTTCACTCACGGCGGCATCACCGCCCACGCAGACCGCCCATCAGATAGATGATCAAGACCACCAAGAGGATTAAACCGATGGTGCCCCCGCCGATGGCCGGACCGCCAAAATAAAAGCCGCCGCCACCGAATAATAAAAGCAGGACGATAATGAGAAGTAGGGTGTTCATAACGAGATAACGTAGCACCGCTCATCTCGCTTCGCCATGGGGCGCTTCACCGCGCGCACGGCCACTTTTTCCCGACCTCAATACAGTTAAGTGCTTGGCGCTGGCCACGCTTCATTACCTCACCCGAGCAGACGCGTTTGTCGCAACGCCTCGTAACAAGCGATACCCGCAGCCGTGCTCAGATTGAGCGAACGCAAATCGTGGTTCCCGTGAGGGATCGTCAACCGGCGATTCTCGCCAAACTCCGCGTGCAGCCACTCCGGCGCACCGTGGCCTTCGTTCCCAAACACCAGCCCGTCCCCATCCGCAAAAGAAGCGTCCCAGTAGCTGTTGGTCGTCTTGGTCGTGAACAGCCACAGCCGCTCCGGCCGCGCATCGCTCTGCTTGAATGCGGCCCAATCCGCGTGGTGATGCACGTCGAGCGCGTGCCAGTAGTCCATACCAGCCCGCTTCAGATGCCGATCGGTGATCTCAAATCCCAAGGGGTGCACGAGGTGCAACCGCGAACGCGTCAACGCGCACATGCGGCCGATATTGCCGGTATTCTGCGGGATCTCGGGCTGAAAAAGGACGATGTGCAGCATGTTGAAAAAGAAGCGCCAGCTCACCGCGGCGCGACATCCGACGCAACCCTTCCGCAGCAGCGTTTGCGTTTGCTCCCGGCACGCTCGCCCGCATGCTCGCCGGCGTGGAGGACAAAGCCGGCAAAGCCATAGTGATCGTCGACGACGAGATGTCGTTCACGGAGCTTTTAGGCGATTTGATGGGCGATCATTTTGATTGTCCCATTCTCACCTTCAGCAATCCGCTCACCGCACTGGAAATCCTCCCGTCGATCGATGTCGGGGTTTTCGTGACAGACTACTACATGCCGCGTCGCAACGGCATCGATCTGATTCGCAAGGTCGGCGAATTACTGCCCGTGCCGCCGCCCTGCCTGCTCATCACCGGCCATTCGCTCGATGGCGAAAACGAGCCCGGCAACCCGCCGCATTTCAAAGCAATTTTGCCCAAGCCGTTTCGCTGGCAACAACTCGCCGCTCTCATCGAGAAACACTGGCCCGCCGACGCGCCCTCGCCGTTGCGCGACGGCGTCGTGTCACTCGACCGCTAGGCCTCTGTTGTCGGTCACCAACATCCGCGCGGTGCTGGTCACGCCCACTCCGGCAAAGGCCTCCGTCATCGCCTTCGCCACCGTCGTGGCCTCGGCGGCCGGCGCCACACACAACACCGTCGAGCCGCTGCCGCTTAACCACCCAGTGTAGGCCCCCGCATCGACCCCCGCGCTAATCGCCTGACGACCGCCGGGAATGCGAGGCAACCGATACGGCTCGTGCATGTAATCGGTCACCGCATGCCGCAGGCGCTCGTATTCACCCGCGACGAGCGCCGCCACCAGATAGGCCGCGCTGTTGATGCTCTTCACTGCCTCGAAATACGGAAGCGTCTCGGGCAACACGCCGCGCGATTCCTTAGTGAGCATCTCCACATCCGGCGAGGTCGCCACAAAGACCAGCTCCGTCGGCAACTCCACGCGCACAGTGCCGAGATACGCTCCGGTCGCCGCCTCGCAGCGCGCCACGCAAAATCCACCGAGGATGCCCGCCGCCGCGTTGTCCGGATGCCCCTCGATCGCCGTGGCGATGGCCACCAGTTGGTGATCCGACATCGCCACGCCCGACAGCGCGTTCAGCCCGCCGAGCACGCCGCCGATCACCGTGACGCTTGAGCCGAGCCCGCGCGCCGGCGGCACGTCTCCAAAAATTCGATACGTAAAACCAAAGGGCCTCACCCGCGCGGCCGCGAAAAACGCCGCCGCCGTCGTCTCCACCATCGCCTGCGCCCGACCATCGGCCGCCGTCGCCGGTCGAGCCAACTCGCCGTCTTCGCGGACGAGTGTGACGCGGTTGTGGATGTTCAGCGCAAGCCCGAGCGTATCAAAGCCCGCTCCGCAGTTGGACGTGCTGCCCGGCACGCGGACAGTCACCGACGATAACGACATGCTCATGTGCGGCGGACTTTGAGTGCTTTGTTAACTTCCATCATTTCGGCTTTTTTGCGCAGGTCCTGACGTTTGTCATGGAGTTGTTTACCGAGGCACAAAGCGACCTCCACCTTCACCATCGCTTCTTTGAAATACATGCGCAGCGGGATCAGCACGCGCGCCCCGACCTGCATCGCCTGCGCGATCTTGCGGACCTGATGGCGGTGCAGGAGCAGCTTCCGCGTGCGCCGCGCGGCGTGGTTGTTGATGTTGCCATACGCGTATTCGTCGATGTGCGCGTTGAACAACCACAGCTCGCCCTTCTCGAATTTGCCGAACGCGTCGGCGATCTGCGCGCGGCCCGCGCGGATGGCTTTCACTTCGGTGCCGTGCAAAACCAAACCCGCCTCGAAACGCTCCTCCACATGAAAGTCGCGCAGCGCCTTGGCGTTGCGGACCTCGGTGAAACGTTGGGTGTCTTTTTTTTTGGCGGCCATGGGAAGGGCGAACCCTACGGAAAACTATAAAAAAGGCCACTCTGCGCGCGGCGCGGAATGACCTGTGATGAAGCGGCGCGTCGGGTCGCGCGTCAGGTGGATTAGTTGGCGGCGGTCTCGAAGGTGATCTTGCCCTCGATGATTTCGCGCAGCGCGATGTCTTCGGGAGAAAGCTTTTCGAGCGACTCGACCAAGGCGCGTTGACCGCGGCGGAGCTGCTTCACGCGGCGCGAGACCACGTTGATCAAGATATTGGCGTCCGGAATGACTTTGTGGGCTTCTTTAAGGTAGTCGTCTCTCATGGTCAGGCGTGGGCGATGGCGATAAAAGGGGCGATAGCAAAGGGCGCGCCCGGCTCGGTCAAGGGTTATTTGTCCGCGCGCTTGCGCCCGGGGTGCCCTCGGTTTGCGCTGCTCCTATGTTTATCGCTTGGACCACCGTCCCCTCCAAAGCCGTCGCCGACGAAATCGCATCGGCATCCGTCGCCGCCCGCCTCGCCGCCTGCGTGCAGATCGACGGTCCGATCACGTCGCACTACCTGTGGCAAGGCGCGCAGGAAACCTCTGAGGAATACCGGCTCACGTTTAAGTTCCTCCCGTCGCAGCACGCGGCACTCGAAACCTGGGTGCACGCGCACCATCCGTTTGAAACGCCACAGTGGATCGTCGTAAAAGCTGAATATGTTGCGGAAAAATACTTGTCATGGGCCCGGGCGAACTCTAGCAACCTGACCCTTTAACAAGTCGAAACCCTCTTTTTAAATACCATGTCACAGCACAAAAGTCTCCAAGGCGCCAATGGCCTCGTCATCAAGCGCAACGTCCTAAAGCGCTTCGAGCGCGTCGCTATCCTCAAGAAGCGTGGTCAGTGGAAAGAAGGCGAGCGCGTCTCCGGCCTTCGCAAGACCAAGCCCGACGTCTAATCGACCGCCCCTCTGTTTTTTAAAAGGCAGGCCACTTCATTGGTGGCCTGCCTTTTTTGCGCAATCGCATCGGCCACCATGATCTCCCTTCTCTCTCACATTCGCGTCGTCCTGGTTGGTTTCTGCATGGGCGCGGCCGACCTCGTGCCAGGCGTCTCCGGCGGCACCATCGCCTTCATCGGCGGGATTTACGAGCGGCTGCTCAACGGCATCAAGACCGCGGACGTCACCACGCTGCGCCTGTTGCTTAAAGGGCGCCTGCGCGAGGTGTTTCAACGCGTGCCCGTCGTGTTTTTCCTGACGCTCGGCGGAGGATTGATCACCGCAATCCTCACCCTCTCCCGCCCGTTGGCCGCACTTTTCGAGAGCCACCCGGTGCAGCTGTGGACGTTTTTCTTCGGCCTCGTGCTCGGCTCGATTCTGTTGCTCGCCAAAGAAACCTGGCGCTGGCGCGTCGTCGATTGGATCGCGTTTGTCGTGGCCGCCGTCGCCACCTTCTGGATCGTGGGCCTGAGCGCGGTGCAGACGCCGCCCACCCTGCTCTACCTGTTTTTCGCCGGAGCCATCGCGATTTGCGCCATGATTCTCCCGGGCATATCGGGCTCCTACTTGCTCGTGATCATGGGCAAATACCATCAGGTGCTCGAGGCGGTGAACACGCGCGACTTCGCGGCGCTGGCCGCCTTTGTCGGCGGCATTGTCGTCGGGGTGCTTTCATTCGTGCGCGTCGTGAGTTGGCTGCTGCGCACTTGGCGACATGTCACCTTGGTCGCGCTAACGGGCATCATGGCCGGTGCGTTGCGCACCGTCTGGCCCTGGAAGCTCACCACCGCGACGCGTATCAACAGCAAGGGGCAAGAGGTGCCGTTCACCCAGGTTAACGTCATCCCCGAAGACATGTCATCCGCCGTCGTTTCCGTGCTCCCGTGGCTGCTCGCCGGGCTTGTCGCCGTGATCGCGTTGAGCTTTCTGCGTCCGCCGGCCACATCGACGCCGACACGCACGAAGTGATGCGGCTCACAGCGGGGCTTGAAGTGGGAAGCAAGCTTGCTCGCGATTGAAGCGTCCTTATCGCGAGCAAGCTCGCTTCCCACCCTCAACCCACTGCCTCAGCGGCTCTGCAAGCTGAAGCGGTTGAGTCCCGCCTTCCGGCAGGCATCCATCACAAAGGTCAACGTCTTCAGCGGCGTCTCCTCGTCGGCGCGGATCAACACCGGTGTGTCCCGGTTCACGTCACGCACCTGGAGCAACAATTCGGCGAGCTGCGCCTCGGTCGCTTCTTTGCCGTTGAACGACAACACGCCATCGGCGCGGATACCGACCGTGACGCCGGTGATCTCGTTTTTCCCGGCGGTCTCAACCTTGGGCAACGTGATGTTGAGCGTCGCCGACGAGCGAAACTGCATCGTCACAAACGAAAAGAAAACGAGGATCACCAGCACGTCGATGAGCGGCACGAGATTCAGCTCGGGCCGTTTGCGACGACGTTGATAGAGGCCGCTCATGGCGTGGTTATTTCGCTGTAGTGCGGGCGAGGATACGCTCTAGCAACACGTCGAGTTGCGCGGCGTATTTCTCCACGCGGCGCTGCAGGATGCCGCCGCCGACAAGCGCGGGCACTGCGATGACCAAGCCGAGCACCGTGGCCGAAAGCGCAAGCGACACCCCGCTGGTGAATTTCACCGGGTCCGGCAGGCCGCTCTCGCCCGAGAGACTGGAAAACACGCGGATGAGCGACCACACGGTGCCGGTCAACCCGATGAGCGGCGCGCCCGCGTAGATCACGTCGAGATACGGGATACCGCGCTCCATCTTCACGAGTTCGAGGCGGGTGAAGGCCTTCACCGCATCGGGGTCGTTGGGGTGCTGCTCCGAGAAGGCGATGACGCGTGCGAGCACCGAATACTCGCCACCGGTGATCGGGCGCCCGGCGACGACCGCGTCCACGAGGTCGTCCGGCAAGATGGCGGATCGGCGCAGCGCATAGCCGCGCTCGACGAGGATGAACACCAGCACGATCGAGCAGAGCGCGAGCGGATATAGGAGGATGTCGGCTCCCTTGAAGATATCGATGATGGCGAGAAGCATGGAGGTGGAGCGGGGTTGCGACCGCGCTCTCGGGCGTTTGTCGCAAAAAAAACCGGCAGGCCAACGAAGACCTGCCGGTAGAAGGGGCGCAAGCTTGCGCGGGATTACACTCAGGCCGCCATATACGGCAGTTTGGCGGCGGTCGTCTTCACATCGGGCAGCCCGTCGATGAGTTCGCCGATGGCGTCCCAGCGGCCGTTGATCAGCGCGTCGCGGGCGGATTCGCGTTGCTCGATCTTGACCGATTGACCGGCGAAACGCGCCTCGAGCTTTTCGAGGTCGATGGTGACCTCGGTCCGCGGATCGGCTTCCACGGCGGCGGCGATCTTGGCAATGTCTTCGCGGGCGGCGGTCACGCAAGGCATGCCGAGGGTGGTGCTGTTGCCGAAGAAGATCTCGGCAAAATTTTCCGCGATAACTGCTTTGAACCCATACTTAGCGATGGCCTGCGGAGCGTGCTCACGGGAGGAGCCGCAGCCGAAGTTGGCGCCGGAGAGAAGGATGGTCGCGCCGTTGAAACGCGAATCGTTAAGCGGGTGATTGGTGTTTTCGCCCGTGGTGGTGTCCTTACGGACGTCGTAGAAGAGGAATTCGCCAAGACCGTCGAAGGTGACGCACTTCATGAAGCGCGCCGGGATGATACGGTCGGTGTCGATGTCGTTGCCGGGCACGTTGACGGCGCGGCCGGTGACGGAGGTGATTTTTGCGAGAGCCATTTTAAGAAGGAGTTTTAGCCCACGGAACCACGGAATACACGGAAGAATCAGATCTGTTTTCCGCGTATTACGTGTGTTCCGTGGGCAATAAGGTCTGTGGTTTAGTTGTTCGCGACGTGGAACACTTCGCGGGCGTCGGAGACTTCGCCAGTGACGGCGGCGGCAGCCACCATAACGGGGCTCATCAGGATGGTGCGACCGGTGGTCGAACCCTGACGGCCCTTGAAGTTGCGATTCGAGGACGAGGCGCAGAGTTGATCGCCGATCAACTTATCGGGGTTCATCGCGAGGCACATCGAACAACCGGCGGCGCGCCACTCGAAGCCCGCTTCGACAAGAATTTTGTCGAGACCGAGCTTCTCACACTGGAGCGCGACGATTTGCGAACCGGGAACGGCGATGGCTTTGATGCCGGGAGCGACCTTGCGGCCTTGGATGTATTTCGCGACTTCTTGGAAATCGGAGAGACGTCCGTTGGTGCAGGAGCCAAGGAAGGCGACGTTGATCTTGGTGCCCTTGATCGGCTTGCCGGCGGGCAGCTTCATGTATTCGAGCGCCTCGATGATACCGGCCTTGTCGTCGGCCGAAGTAGCGGTCTCCGGGCTGGGGATGTTCTCGGTGATCGAGATGCCCTGGCCGGGATTGATGCCCCACGTGACGGACGGAGCGATGTCGGCGGCGTCGATAATCATGACGTCGTCGTAGTGCGCGCCCTTGTCGGAAGCGTAGGACTTCCACCGCTCGACCGCCGTATCCCACTCCGCCCCTTTTGGCGAATAAGGACGGCCCTTGAGGTAAGCGAAAGTCGTCTCGTCAGGGTTAACGTAACCGACTCGCGCACCGCCTTCGATGGACATGTTACACACGGTCATGCGCTCTTCCATGGTGAAGGCGTCGAAGGTCGAGCCCGCATATTCGTAGGCAAAGCCGGTGCCGCCGTTCACGCCAGTGAGGCGGATGATGTGGAGAATCACGTCCTTGGCGTAAACGCCGGGGCGCAGCTTGCCGTTGACCTCGATGCGACGGACCTTGAGCGCGCCGAGGGCCATGGTCTGCGTGGCGAGCACGTCGCGCACCTGGCTCGTGCCGATACCGAACGCGATTGCTCCAAATGCGCCGTGAGTGGAGGTGTGGGAGTCGCCGCAGGCGATGGTGGTGCCGGGTTGGGTGATGCCCTGCTCGGGACCGACGATGTGCACGATGCCCTGCTTGCCGGAGGCGCGGTCGAAAAACGTGACGCCGAACTCCGCGCAGTTCTTACGAATTTCGTCCATCATGGCCTGAGCCAGACTGTCGGCGTAAGGCTCGACCAGTTCATTGGTCGGGATGATGTGATCCACCGTCGCAAACGTGCGGTGCGGGAACGCCACCTTTAGGCCGAGGTCGCGCAACATGCCGAAGGCTTGAGGAGATGTGACCTCGTGGATGAGGTGCGTGCCGATGAGCAACTGCGTCTGGCCATTGGCCAGCTTGCGGACGGAGTGGGCGTCCCAGACTTTTTGGAAGAGCGATTTAGCCATGATGATAAGGTCGAGGTTTTCAGGAGCGGGGCTCCCGTGGTCGAAAACAGGCTGGCAGACTACCAGATTCTTGCATGCCTGGGAAATACTTGTTCGGCTACCAGTGATGCCTCGCGAGTATCAGTTTGATTATGAGCTACGTCACCTCGTTTATTTCCGCGAGGTCGCGCGGCAATTGCATTTCCGAAAAGCGGCTGAGTCATTGTCCATCGCGCAGCCCGCGCTGAGCCGGCAGATCGCACAACTGGAGGCGGCGCTCGGCACGCCATTGTTTGTGCGTTCGCGTCGCAAGGTCGAACTCACCCCGGCAGGACGTTCGCTTGCCGAGCGCGTGGAGCCTCTTTTGAAAACGCTCGCGAAGGTCCCGGGGGAATTGCGCGCTCTCGCTGCGGGCGGCAGCGGGCACATCAAGGCCGGCTTCACCGGTTTAGCGATGGCCACGGTCCTACCGGCGATCCTGCGCGAGTTCCACAAACGCTTTCCCGGCATCCGACTCGAACTGAACGAGTCGCCAACCTCGGCCCAATTGAGCGCGCTGCAAAACGGCGAGTTAGCGTGTGGCTTCTTTCATCCGGAGGCGATCTCCACGCCCGGCCTCAAAACCAAGCTCCTCCTCCGCGAAAAAAACGGCGTGTTGTTGCCCTCGGATCACGCGCTCGCGGCCAAGGCGTCGCTGCAATTACGCGACCTCGCCGCGACGTCGTTTGTGTTGTTCCCCCGTGCCTACAATCCCGGGTTCTACGACCGGATCTTGGCGGCTTTCGCGAAGTCGGGAGTGGCTCCGCACATCGCCGAGGAAGTGTGGCCGCGCGCCAATGGCGTGGGTTTTGTGCGCGCCGGAATCGGGGCGACCTTCATGTGTCCGTCTGAGGCGAAACAACTGCCCCCGGAGGTCGTCTTTCGCCCGCTCGACGGTCCCGCCCCAGAAAGCCGCTTGGTCATCGGATGGAAGGCTGCGCCCACGCTCGACCCCGCGCTCGCGGCATTTGTGTCGGTGGCGGCGTCCGAGGGTAAATAACACGCGCCCCAGTGCGGGCCATCACTTGGCCTTGGCCGCCAGCTCGTCCATCTCGCGATCAAACTGGCTGCCGAACTCCGGTTTTAAGATCGAGCGCGTCTGCGCCAGCACTTGCAGCGCCTCGCCGCGCCGATTCTCCGCGATCATGGCAAGCACCAGCGGCTTGGTGACACGGTCGTAAAACGCGATGCCTGCGCCCCGCCCGTATTGCTGCAACAACTGGCGATAGACGCGTCCCTGATCCGCCGGCGCGGCTGCAGCCATCGCCGTCGCGGCGTGATCCACGCCCATGTCGCTGCGCCCCCCGGTCTGACCACGCCGCACCAGCGAACGCTCCTCAAAGTCAGCGGCGCTCGTTTCACCGCGAGCCCGCATGCTCGCTGCGAGTTCGCGCACGAAGCGCGCGTTCAAATCCGGATAACGCTGCATCGCCTGCCCCGCCTCGCGCAACACCCCTTCGCGTGTCCGCGAAGGCGCCTCGTCGTTGGCCGCGACTAGCAGTTCCCACGCATCGACGTTGCGACGCTCATAATTGACGGCCTTGCGCGCGGCGGCCGCCGCTGCGGTTTTCTGATTCATGCGCAGATACAACTCAGCAAAAACCTGATGTTGCCGCGACTGGCGATACGGAGGCAGTCGGCGAAAGCCTTCGCTCAAAAACGTGAGTTCGTGATCTGACAACAGCGTCCACGTTTGCGGATCGAAGGCCACGCCGGTGACATAACGCTGTTCCTCATAACGACCCGCATCTAAAACCCATTTTTGCCCGGTGCCGAGATAGCCGAACCATGCGTGTCGTCCATCGCGTCCCGCGCCACCGAACAACAGCGAAGGCACTCCCCTTGCCTTCGCCGCTTGAGTCGCAAAATACGCCTGATCGACGCAGATCCCCCCTTCGCGGTAAATTTCAGGCAACTCGTAGCTGTCACCCGGCCAAACGTAGGCTTGGGCGTCGATGCGATCGTTTCGGTAACGCACAGCTTCGTAGCTTTTCACCAGATTCGGCAGCGGGAACTTGACCGACTGCTGCGCCCAGAGGAGTTCGGAAAAGGGCGCCGACAGATCGACTGCGAACTTCAATTCGGCTGCCGGCAACGAGCCGAGCTTATGCAACGTCCGCCCCGCTTTGTCCGAATCGAGGAAAAACAAAAACGCATCTCGCGGTGTCGGTAGTTGCCGAGGCAATACCGTGGTGGACACCTGCCAATGCGGCCAATGGGGCGGCGGCGGCGAGTCATAAACCAGCGCGATTGCCAGCGCGAGTTGTGCATGGGAAGCGAAACGACCGGCGCCCGCTTCGCGCAGCTCCTGCAGAATTCCCATCACGCGCGGCAAGCAATCGTAGGGTGTCACCAGGTCGAAAAACGTTTCCGAAAAAGTGCGATCACCCAGCAGCCACGCGCCCGTTTCAGCAGTTAACAATCGCGCAATGGGTTCGTCGGGCAGCGCGCGAATCCGCTGCTGGTCGATGTGGGGATAAAGCGCGCCTGCCTTGCTGAGAAACTCCAACCACTGCCGGCCCGCCTTGGCTTGCGATTGCCCAAACAGATCACACCAACGCGCCAACAAATACCACGCCGCCGCCGCGTTTTCCTGCCGCAGTTCATAGCCACGAATCGAACCCGCGAACAACCGTGTCGCGACCGGAGACCACCCCAAGTCTTCGGCCGCAGTCTGAACGACCTTGATGCGCTCAGCCGTGGGAGGTCGCGTGAACCAGTCGTCGGGCAACACCGTCGCGAGGTCGGCTCGGGCCTGCGCGATGGCCGCCCAGATGAACACGCACAAAATCCAAAACAAGCGGCGGCGCCCGATGACCATCATCGTCTGAGGTTGGCGGCATTGCCTCGCCGACAACGAGCCAAAAAGAGCGCGCTTGCTCCTGAGCGAAACAAGCGTGCTCGCTTCCGGCGTTGGCACGGCTCGGCGCGATCAAACAAAACGCCCTGCAACCGAGTCGGTTGCAGGGCGGTAAACTTACGCGCGGCGAACGGCGTGTTCGGCGTTACGACGCGACGTTCGTGTCCGGCGACGGCTGGCTCGGGCTCTTTTGTTTAAATGCGAGTTCCTCGCCATTACGCACGACCAAGATCGTTTCGCCGTCCTTCACATCACCACGCAAGATCGCCTCGGCGAGTGGATCTTCCAAGTAGTGCTCGACGGCCCGGCGCAACGGACGCGCGCCGTATTTCTCGTCGTAGCCCTTGTCGATGAGCAGCAGCTTCGCCTCGTCGGTAAACTCGAGCTCGATCTTCCGTTCAGTGAGGCGCTTCGCAAATTTGACCACCTCGAGCTCCACAATCTTGACGAGGTCGATCTTTTCCAGCGGCCGGAAAAACACGATGTCCGAGATACGGTTGAGGAACTCGGGCTTGAAGACGCGCTTGGCCTCTTCGAGCACCTTTTCGCGCATTTTTTCGCTGTCACTGAAGCTCGAGGCGGCGGCGGCAAATCCCATCGAGGTCTGGCGCTGCAAGAGCTGCGCACCGACGTTCGAGGTCATGATGATGATCGTATTGCGGAAATCGACCGCGCGGCCCAACGAGTCCGTAAGACGCCCGTCTTCCAAGATCTGGAGGAGGATCTGCAACACATCGGGGTGGGCCTTCTCAATCTCGTCGAAAAGGATCACGGCGTAAGGCTTACGCCGCACCGCTTCCGTGAGCTGACCGCCCTCGTCGTAACCGACATAGCCGGGGGGCGAGCCGACCATGCGCGATACTGCAAATTTTTCCATGTATTCGCTCATGTCGATTTGAATGAGCGCTTCCTGGTTGCCGAACATCTGAACGGCGAGCTGCTTGGCGGTCTCGGTCTTGCCGACGCCAGTCGGGCCCACGAACAGGAAGGAGCCGATCGGGCGGCGAGGATCCTTCAAGTCGGCGCGCGAACGGCGCAGCGCGCGAGCAATGGCGCTCGCGGCGAGTTCTTGGCCGATGACGGAACGCTGGATTTCTTTTTCGAGGCCGAGGAGCTTTTCGCTCTCCTTCTTTTCCATGCGCGAGAGCGGGATGCCGGTCCAGTCGGCGACGACCTGCATCATGAGGTCTTCGTCGATGGTGATACGGTGCTCCTCGCGAGCTTTCTTCCATGCCTCGGTGGCCTGCTCTTGTTTCGTGCGAAGCTGCTTCTCGGTGTCGCGGTATTTGGCGGCTTCCTCGAAATGCTGTTTGGCGATGGCCTCTTCTTTTTGCGCGCAGACCTGCTCGATTTCCTTGGACAGGTCTTCGATGTCGGTCGGGCGGCTAAGCGAAGAGATGCGGGCGCGCGAGCCCGCTTCGTCCATCACGTCGATGGCCTTGTCAGGCAGGAAACGTCCGGTGATGTAGCGGTCGGAGAGCTTCGCGGCGGTTTCGAGCGACTTGTCGGTGAAGACCGCCTTGTGGTGATCTTCGTATTTTGGCCGAATACCCTTGAGGATCGTGACAGTGTCCTCGACGGACGGCGGCTCGATTTTCACCGACTGAAAGCGACGATCGAGCGCGGAGTCCTTTTCGATATACTTGCGGTATTCGTTGAGGGTGGTCGCGCCGATGCACTGGAGTTCGCCGCGGCTGAGCGCGGGCTTGAAAATGTTGGATGCATCCATTGCGCCTTCGGCGGCGCCGGCGCCAACGATCGTGTGCATCTCGTCGATGAAGATGATCACGTTTTTGGCGCGCTTGATTTCGTCCATCACCGCCTTAATGCGTTCCTCGAATTGGCCGCGGTATTTGGTGCCGGCAACCATGAGAGCGAGGTCGAGCGTGATGACCTTTTTGTCCAAAAGGATCTCGGGCACGATGCCGCTGGCGATTTCTTGAGCGAGGCCTTCGGCGATGGCGGTCTTGCCGACGCCCGCTTCGCCGATGAGCACGGGATTGTTCTTGGTGCGGCGGCAGAGGATCTGCACGACGCGACGGATCTCGTTTTTACGACCGACGACGGGATCGAGTTCGCCTTTGCGGGCGAGTTCGGTGAGGTCGCGACCGAAGGCCTTGAGCGCGGGGGTCTTGACTTCCTTCTTTCCGCCCTCTTCGGAGGCCGCGCCGGGACGCTGCGGGGCTCCGGCGGAGGCTTCTTCACCACCGCCGCCGCCTTCGCCGCCGGAGAACTGCGGATCGAGTTCGCGGAGGATTTCGTTGCGGGTGCGCTCGATATCGATGTCGAGGGACTTGAGCACGCGGGCGGCGACGCCTTCGCCTTCGCGGAGAAGGCCGAGGAGGATGTGCTCAGTGCCGACGTAAGAATGGTTGAGCGCCTTCGCTTCCTTGCCGGCGAGGGCGAGGACTTTTTTCACGCGCGGCGTGTAAGGGATACTGCCTTGTGTCTTGGTCTCTTGGCCGGTGCCGACTTGTTTTTCGACGGCGTTGCGCACGGTTTCCAAATCCAAGCCCATCTTCTGAAGCACGCTCACGGCGACGCCTTGCCCGAGTTTGATCAACCCGAGGAGAATGTGCTCGGTGCCGACGTAGTTGTGGTGGAAGCGGTCGGCCTCCTTGCGAGCCAGCGCCAGCACTTGCTGCGCGCGGGGGGTAAAGTTGTTCATCGGTTCCATAAGCGTGGGTAAATTGATGGGTTAATTCTGACCGTTGATCGTGAAATTGGGTTTTGCAAACGTAGCAAACTCCGTGCGCAGACGCTCCGCGCGAAGGATATCCCGCTGGTTCGATTCGAGATCGTGTTTGGCGGTGCTTTGGATGTGCCCGGGTTGCGCCTCGATGAAGAGACGGTCGACCACGGCGCGCGTTTCTTCGGGGAACACCAACAGGTCGATGCCGAGCCGGAGCAGCGAAAGCAGGTTCATCGCCTCGGTGGAGGTGAGCTGATGGCTGTTCTGCAGGATGCCATACGCGCGCCCGATCTTGTCGAAGAGTTTGGTTGCGTCGCTCTCCAACAGTTTCGCACGAGCGTTGAGTTCGTGCTCGATGATGGATTGGAGAACGCTGCCAAGACGCTTGATGATCGCTTCCTCGGACTCACCGAGTGTCGTTTGATTGGAGATCTGGAAGATACTGCCGCTCGCGTCGGAGCCTTCGCCAAAAAGGCCACGCACGACCATGCCGAGTTGATTGACGGCGCGGACCACCTTTTCCATCTGCCCCGCGATCACCAATGCGGGCAAGTGCATCATCGCAGACGCACGCAAGCCGGTGCCGAGATTGGTCGGGCACGCGGTAAGGTAGCCGAGGCGCGCGGAAAACGCGTAGTCCAGACGGCTTTCCAATTCGGAATCGAGCGCGTTGATCACGCTCCACGCCTTCTTTAATTGGAAACCGGCGCGCAAAACCTGAATGCGCAGGTGGTCCTCTTCGTTGATCATCACAGATACCGTTTGATCCTTGTTGATCACCACGCCCGCGCCGGCGGAGGAACCGCTCAGTTCGCGCGAAATGAGGTGGCGCTCGACGAGCATCTGCTTTTCCAGATCCGTGAGTGCCGAGACCGCAGCGTTGGCGCTGCGCTTCATCGGTGCGGTGGCCAAGAGAGCCTCACGACAGACGTCCAGCACCTCTGAACGCTGCGGCTCGCGGGCCCAACCAGGGAAGGATCGTCCGGCCAAGTTGCGCGCAAGCCGGACGCGCGTCATTAAGACGATCGCCGACTTACTGCTCGCGGAGTCCGTGAGTTCGGACGGCGTTGAGAGAAGAGAGGCAATGGTCATGGGCTTAGAGCGCAGATTTCGGCTGCTCGAA
The DNA here is from genome assembly GCA_002382525.1 of Opitutaceae bacterium UBA4094. GTDB lineage: Bacteria > Verrucomicrobiota > Verrucomicrobiia > Opitutales > Opitutaceae > Rariglobus. The sequence goes on along the minus strand of DFYA01000253.1, from coordinate 9,726 downwards.
GATTTGTTTGAGCTGGTTGATTTCATCGCGGTAGCGGGCGGCGTCCTCGTAGCGCTCGGTTTTCACGGCGTCTTCGAGATTGGATTCAAGTTCGCCGAGGCGGTCATGGAGAGATTTACGTTCGAGGGCGCGCTCCGGGACCTTACCGGTGTGCGCAGTGCCCTTGTGCATGTTGTCGAGCATCGGTTCCACAAGACTCGAAAAGGTTTCGTAGCACTGCGGGCAACCGAAGCGCCCGTGCTTTTTGAACTCATTCTGCGTGAACCCACACTGTTCGCAACGCAC
>DFYA01000253.1:0-9302 GCA_002382525.1 Opitutaceae bacterium UBA4094 | reverse complement strand
TGAGCGGGATTCGGAAAGAACTCCTCTTTGCACCGAGCATGCCAACCGCTGATCGGCAGACAAGGCAAGGTATGAAAGGGAACGAGTAAAAACGCCTCGCGGACGCATGCGCCTAAAGGGCACAGAGCCGCACGAACAACGCGCGAGGTTGGCGCACCGCACGGGGCGAAGGCGGCGGGAATATCGCGACGACACGCACCGCATCAAAGGCGGGTGCCCTCCACCAATACTCGACGGCGGAACGCTTCGAGCACTCGCCGGGTGACCGCACCGGGCTTGGCGTCGCCGATCTCGCGACCATCGAGTTTCACCACAGGAATCACCTCTGCGGCCGTCCCGGTCAGGAAACACTCATCGGCGTTCCACACATCGTAACGCGTGAGATCGACCTCTTTTAGTTCGAGGCCCAGCTCGGCGGCGATGTCGATGATCGTGCCACGCGTGATTCCCTTGAGCGCGCCTTGCGACGCGCCCGGCGTATAGATCACGCCCTTGTGCACGATGAAGATGTTGTCGCCGGTGCACTCCGCCACGTAGCCTTGGTCATTGAGCATGATCGCCTCGAGCGCGCCCGCCTGTCGCGCCTCGATCTTGGCGAGAATGTTATTGAGGTAGTTAAGCGACTTGACCGCCGGAGGCAGCGCGGCCGAGTTGATGCGTCGCGTCGGCACAGTGACGATCGACAAACCGGTCGTGTAGTGCTCCGCCGGATACAGAGCGATCTTGCTCGCGATAATGAATATCGAAGGGATCGGGCACAGCCACGGAGAAAGTCCCAGGTCGCCTACGCCGCGCGTGACCACGAGGCGAATATAGCCGTCGGCTAGACCGTTCTGGCGGCAGGTTTCCAGCGTCGCATCGGAGATTTCTTTACGCGACCATGGCATTTTGAGCAGCAACGCCTTGGCGGAGTATTCCAAGCGCTCCAGATGCTCTTCGAGACGGAAGACATTACCTTGGTAGAGCCGGATGCCCTCAAACACGCCGTCGCCATAGAGAAGCCCGTGATCGAACACAGAAATTTTGGCTTCGGATTCATCGACAAACTTCCCATCCAGATAAATTTTCATTCCCCACGAGCGTAGGAAATCACGTAAGATTTTGTCCAGCTCAGGAGGGACTTTCTTCTTGAGTTCAACGAACTCCGGGGGCAACTGTCTGTCATACCCTCATCACTACATTCCCCTCCCCTTTCCCCATGATTAAAACCACCCGTCGTTCCAGCGCAGGTTTCACCCTGATCGAGCTTCTCACCGTTATCGCGATCATCGGTATTCTTGCCGCCATTATCATCCCCACTGTTGGCAAAGTCCAACAGACCGCCCGACGCACATCGGATGCGTCGAACCTTCGTCAGATCGGTCAATCATCTTTGATTTTCGCCCAAACCAGCAAAGATCAACTCCCTGCAAACAACCTATCAGGCCCGGGCACCTCTTTTGGTCAAAATCAAGCGACTGGTGGCACCCAAGCGACCGTAAGAACTGTAGCTGGAGCACTCGCGGTGAATGGCGGCTTGGAATCTGGAGCCATGTGGATGTCCAAAGCCGACGAGACCACGACCCTTGAGGCTCAAAACCTCGCGGTGGGCAATGTTCTCCTGCCGACCAAGCAAGGTCTGACCCCGGAATTTACGGCGGCAAACCTTGCTTATGGATATGTCGTGGGGCTCAGCACCAATTATCCCGCTACAACTCCGATTGCATTCACGCGTGGTATCGCATCTGAAGCGACTGGGCGGTGGAACGATACCACTGGCACCTATAAATCAGACGGTGGGCATATCGTATTCATTGGCGGCAACGTGGCATTCTACAAAAACCTCGGTGCAAGTGATGCAACCGGCGAGTTGATCCAATCGAACGGGACTACTACCAACGACATCAAAAAGACTGTAAGTTCCGCGAAGACCAACGTCCGCTTTATCGAGCAAAATAACGTCGGCGCCGAACTGGCGCCCCTCAGCCCGTCAGGCACTCCATAAACGTTCCAAAGCTGCAAATGCGACCAAACAGCCCGACCTTAGGTCGGGCTGTTTTAGTTTTTAAGTTTTATCTTCTTTATGTCCGCCACTCCCACCTACATCATCGGCCATAAGAACCCCGACGCTGACGCCATTTGCTCGGCGATAGCGTATGCTTCACTCAAAGAAGCTAAAGGCGAAGTGGGATACGTTCCCGCTCGATGCGGTAACTCGAATGCACGTATCGATACGATATTGGCACGCTTTCATCAGCCGCTGCCGGTGTATCTCAGCGATGTCACTCCACGCGTGCGGGATGTCATGGTGCGCGATGTGGTGGCGATTTGTCAGTCGGCGACCTGCGCGGAGGCGCTGGAGCTCATCGATCAACACGATGTGCGTATCCTACCGGTGGTGACGGCTGATCACCGCGTCATCGGCTCGGTTTCCATCTTCCAGCTCGGTAGCTTTTTTGTGCCGCACATGCGCGAACCTCGCGAGATGCGCAAGGTGTTCAGCAGCCTCACCCACATCTCCCGCGCCCTCAAAGCGCGCATTGTTCATGTCGAGCGGGCAGACGTTACTGAGGACCTTTATGTGCGCGTCGGCGCGATGGACGTGAAATCGTTTGGCAAGGTCTCCAGTGGCGAAGGCGTGCCGATGGAGAAAACCATCATCATCGTCGGCGACCGGCGCGACATTCAGCTGCGTTCCATTGAGCTTGGCGTGCGCGCGCTTGTCGTCACGGGCAACCTCCCCATCGAAGACGATATTGTGCAGGCGGCAAAGGCTGGCGGCGTCTCGCTCATGGCGAGTCCCTATGACTCCGCGACCACCGCGTGGGTTATCCGCAGCGCGACTACGCTGGAGCGATTGGTTGATCGGAAGTTCGCCTCGTTGAGCGCGGATATCCGACTCAGCGATCTGCGCAAGAAACTGGCCACGTCCACGATCGCGGCCTACATGGTCGTGAACGACGAAGGCAAACTCTTGGGTATTCTCACGAAGACCGACGTCCTTAAGCCGGTGAAAACTCGGCTGGTGCTCGTCGATCACAACGAGATGAGCCAAGCCGTGAGCGGCGCCGATCAAGTCTGCATCGCGGAGATCATCGATCACCATCGGCTCGGCTCCTTAAACACGCAGCAGCCCATCCTCTTCATCAACGAGCCGGTCGGCTCCACCTGCACGATCATCGCCGATCTGTTCCGCCGCGAGGGGCTGGTCCCCTCCCCCGACATCGCCGGCATCATGATGAGCGGCATCATCTCCGACACGCTCCATCTCAACAGCCCGACCACGACCGAAAAAGACGGTGTTATCCTTTCGTGGCTGTCGAAGATCGCCTCGGTCGATTCGCGCGAACTCGCGAACGAGATCTTTAGTTCCGGCTCGGTCATCCTTGGCAATCCTCCGGACAAAGTCATCCGCTCCGACTTCAAGATCTATGAGGAGGAAGGCGTGCGCTTCGCCGTTTCCCAGATCGAGGAGCTCGGCTTCGGCAACTTCTGGCAACACTCACGTGATCTGGCGAAGGCGCTCCAAACGCTCCGCGACGAGGAATCGCTGCTGTTCGCTTGCGTGCTGGTGACCGATATCAACACGCAGAACTCTCTGCTCCTCGTGAAAGGCGAGGAAGAGTTCATCAACCGCATCAGCTATCCGTCGGTGCAGAAGGACGAGATTTTCGAGATGCCGGGGATCGTGAGCCGCAAGAAGCAGCTCATCCCCTACATCGGAAGCATCCTGAAGGAGATGCACGCCTACGGCGTCATGCCGGCCCCGAAAGGCGCCGGCTCATTCGACAAGCCCGCAGCGTCGTGAGGAGTCGTGGTTCGGCGACGATCCGGTCGCCGATCTGTCCCGATTCACTCAGCCATGGCCGCAGAATTGCCGAGGCTCCTTTCAGAACCTTCGATCTTTCACTCCACCTCGAAGTCCACAACCACTGGACGGTGGTCCGAGAGGTAGCTGCGGACGACGTGGCTCTGCGGCTGTTTGGCGCCCGGCGGCAGATAAATGAAGTCGAGCGTGCGGCCCGGCAGGGGTGACGGAAACGTGCAGCCTTCGCGGGGATGCAGCGTGTAATCGGCGTAGTCGTGCAGATGACTGAGCAACGTGGCCGTGGCGTCCGACGCATGGTGCGTGTTGTTGAGATCTCCACACACGATCGGGGAAACCGCCCAGTGATGGTGTCGGTCGCGCTGTTTATCGCGTAAGTAGGCGAGAAACCGATCCACCTGGGCAAAACGATGCACGCGCGAGCGGTAGTGGAGGTGCATATTGGCGACCGGGATTCGACGCCCGTGGATATTTACCTCGGCAAATAAAAACCCTTTCTCGCCCACCTTGCTTTGTCCGAACGCGATGTTTTCCCACTCGGTAATGGGATGGCGCGAGAGGATCGCGTTGCCGTAACTCAGGTTGAGCAACCCGGCGCGACGGTTGTTGATGCCGAAAACCGAATGCTCGAAGCCACCGAATTCGCTAAGGAACTCCAAGTGGTTAAAATTTCCCGCCCAACGGGAGTTTTCGTCGATCTCTTGGAGCGCGACGATGTCAGGTTTCAGGTCGGCCAGCAAACGGGAGATTTTCAGCAACGTGGCGCGAATTCGTCGCCGGGTGGTCATGCCTTGGATGGGAGCCAGTCCGCGCCCATGCGCGATGTTGTAGGTGACGATCCGAACGCGGGGCATGACGGGGACAGCCTCGCTCGAAATTGTAAAAGCGGCAACGGGAAACGCCAAGAAGAGGTATTGACAGCAGCGAGCGGGGTCATGATTTTCGCCAACTCTTACGGCGGCCTTAGCTCAGTTGGTTAGAGCATTAGATTGTGATTCTAAGGGTCGCGGGTTCGAATCCCGTAGGCCGCCCCATTTTCCAAAAACCGCCCGGTTACTTCCGGGCGGTTTTTTGTTGGGCGCTCCCGCCGTTCACGCACGCTGCGTTCCATGCTTTTTTGGCTGAAAAAAGTCGTGGGCTACTGGCTCATGCCCCTGCCCTTCTCTCTCGCGCTCATCGTTGTCGGCGTGGTCTTGATGCGGTCTACCGCCCGCCGGAGCTTGGGACGAGGGCTGGTGGCGTCCGGCGCGCTGTGGCTGCTGCTCTGCACCAACTCCGGAGTCGGCACCTGGATGGTCCGTAACTTCGAAGGCAGATTCCCATCTCAGCCCGCGCTAGTGGCCGACGCGCCGCTGTCGGACGCGCTGGCACGGTGCGAGTTTGTGGCCGTGCTGGGCGGCGGACACACCTATGTGCCGGATTGGCCGGCGAACAATCTTCTCAGCCCGTCGGCGTTGGCGCGCGTGGTCGAAGGCGTTCGGCTTGTCCGTCGCATGCCGGAGGCCCGGCTGATCGTCAGCGGCCCGGTAAACGAGCGGGGCGGCGGCCCTTCTCACGCCCGCCTGATGGCGGACTTGGCGGTTTCATTGGGCGTGGACCGGGCGCGTATTCACGAGATCGATACAGCTCGCGATACGGAGGAGGAGGCGGTTGCGATCAGCGCATTGGCCAAAGGGAAGCCCGTCGCCGTGGTGACCTCGGCGTGGCATCTACCGCGCGCGGTGGCGCTTTGCCAACGCCAAGGAATCGACGCGCTCCCCTGCCCCGCCGACTACACCGCGCCCACGGACCGCGCGATCAAGTCGGATTTCTACAAGTGGAACCTCGGCGGGCTAGAACGCAGCACGAAGGCGGTTTACGAGTTCATCGGGACTGTCTGGGCCCGCGTGCGCGGCAAGGCGTAACAAGTAGACCCGGCATCTTGCCGCGTCTACTTTGGATCAGCCCTTTTTGAGCTCCTCGCGGTGGCGGATGTCCTGCGCCTTGGCGAGGAACACCATTTCCTCGGCGATGTTGCAGGCGTGGTCGGCGATGCGCTCGAGCGACTTCGAGATAAACATGAGTTCCAAGGCGCGCGTGGTGGTTGCGGGATTCTCCACCATGAAGCTGCTGAGCTCGCGATAGAGCTGTTTGTTGATCGCATCCACCTCGGAATCGCGGCGGACAACCGCCAAGGCCTTTTCGGTGTCGCCGTGGAGGAAACAATCAAGCGCGTCACGGAGCATCTCCATCGCGATCTCCGCCATGCGGGGGATGTCCACATAAGGCTTGAGCGGAGGCATGCCGGCGAGGCGCACGGCACGTTTGGCGATCGTGGTGCATTCGTCGCCGACGCGTTCAAGATCATGGGAGGCCTTCATGCCGACGATCACCAAGCGCAGCTCGGTCGCGACCGGAGAACGCAGGTTCATGTAACGAATAGCCTCGTCGTCGATGGCCATCTCGAGCGCGTCGAGTTCGTCGTCGGCGGCGATCACTCGATCGGCCAGCGCGACGTCGGCATCTACAAGCGCCTTGAGGGAGTCGCGCACTTGGCGGATCGCCGTCTCGCCCATGAGCATCAGGCGCGAGCGGAAGGTTTCGAGTTCGTTATCAAAGAAGCGTTTCATGCGGCAGAAGCCGAAATCCTAGATCCCAAGCAGCTAAATCCTAAACAACGTTATGGCAGCCACGGGATGCAGGTTCCGGAAGGGTTAGGATTTGGAATTTTGAAGTTAGGATTTCGTCGAGACTTTAGGGCACGCGATCAACCAAAACGGCCCGAGACGTAGGCCTCGGTCTGCGGATTGGAGGGGTTTTGGAAGATGCGGCGGGTCTCGCTATACTCGATGAGCTTGCCGAGGTAGAAGAACGCGGTGCGGTCGGAGACGCGCGCGGCCTGCTGCATGTTGTGCGTCACGATCACGATGGTGAACTCCTTCTTCAGCTCGTGAATCAACTCTTCGACTTTGGACGTCGCGATCGGGTCGAGTGCGGAACACGGCTCGTCCATCAACAAAATCTCCGGGCGATTCGCGATGGCGCGAGCGATACAGAGGCGCTGCATTTGTCCGCCGGAAAGACCGAAGGCGCTTTCGTGCAATCGGTCTTTTACTTCGTCCCAGAGAGCGGCGCCCTTCAGCGAACGCTCCACGACTTCGTCGAGTTCGGCCTTGCCATTGCGGCCGGCGACGCGGAGCGAATAGACCACGTTTTCGTAGATGGATTTCGGGAAAGGATTGGACTTCTGAAACACCATGCCGATGCGTTTCCGCAGGGCGATGACCTCGATGAGCGGGTCGTAGATCGAGTGGCCCGCGACAAGGATGTCGCCTTTATGGTGCACGCCATCCACGAGGTCGTTCATGCGGTTCAGATTCCGCAGGAGTGTGGATTTACCGCAGCCGGAGGGACCGATGAACGCCGTCACTTGGCGCTCGGGAATGTCGAGCGTAAGGTTGTGGAGGACCTGCGCCGCGCCGTAGCTGAAGCTGAAGTCTTTGATCTGAATGTAGGCGGGATCGAAGCCGTCGGTGGACGGCTGGGCGGTGGTCACGGCGGGCTGTGTGCGCATGGTCGTGGAAAAGTCGGTGCGTGGAAGAGTGGCGGTGCTCATGGCGGAGACCAAGGTTAGAAGGTGGCGGTCTTATACTTCTTGCGAAGATGATTGCGGATCAAAATGGCCCCGAGGTTGAGGCACACCACGAGGAGAATCAGCAGGAACGTGGTCGCGAAGACCATGGGCTTGGCTGCCTCGGAGTCGGGCGATTGGAAACCCAGATCGTAGATGTGAAACCCGAGGTGCATGAACTTACGCTCCAAGTGGAAAAACGGATAAATCGTGTCGAGCGGCAGGGTCGGCGCGAGTTTAACAACGCCGACCAGCATGAGCGGAGCGACTTCGCCCGCGCCGCGCGCCATGGCGAGGATGAGGCCGGTGAGGATGCCGGGGAGCGAGGCCGGGAGCACGATACGCTGGATGGTTTGCCACTTGGAGGCGCCGCACGCGAGCGAGCCCTCGCGGGTGCCGCGCGAGACGGCGGAGAGCGCCTCCTCGGTGGCGACGATGACCACGGGCACGGTCATGAGCGCGAGGGTCATCGAGGCCCACAACACGCCTCCGGTGCCGAAGGTGGGTGTCGGCAGCGAGAGGCTGTAGAACAATTGGTCGATCGTGCCGCCCAGAAAATAAACGAAGAAGCCGAGGCCGAAGACGCCGAAGACGATCGAGGGCACGCCGGCGAGGTTGTTCACCGCGATGCGCACGGCGCGCACGAACGGGCCCTGTTTGGCGTATTCGCGCAGGTAGATCGCGGCGAGCACGCCAAAGGGCGTTACCGCCATACTCATGAGGAGCGTCATCACGAACGTGCCGAAGATTGCCGGGAAGATGCCGCCTTCGGTGTTGGCCTCGCGGGGCTCGTCGCTGAGGAAGGTCCAGAAACGGTGAAAGAAGATGCCGACCTTCTCGAAGGCGCCGAGATCGTTGGGACGGTTCACCTCGATCAGCGAGCCGATCGCATACGTGCGATCCGAACCGTCGGGGGTTTTGACCTGAAGCTTGGCCACTTCCTGCAACTCGCGCAGTTCGCGGGCTTCGGCGGCGAGCACGCCAAACTGCTGTTGCAGTTCGGCGACGCGGGAGGGGAACACCTCGTTGAGCTGGTGCGCGTCGGCAGCAGACGGTGCCGCTTTGGCTTCGAGGGAGCGTTTTCGTAGGCGAATGGATTCCAACTGCCGGTTGATATCGCCGATACGGTCGCGTTCGATTTTACGAATGACCCGGCGGCGCTCACCGGCCTCCGTGATGAGACGATCGAGAGTCGGGCGAAAATCGGGATGGTCGGCGGCGATCACGGCGCCGTCGGCTTGGCGAAGTTCGACGGGCTCGAAGATAGCACGGCCGTATTCCATACGCTCGGCGACCATCAGGGGCTGCGGATAAGTGATTTCAGCGATCTGGTCCGCATCGATGTATTTAAAGGTGAATCCGTAAGCGTCCTTGTTGCCGACGTAGAACTGGTATTCCTGCCCCGGGGGCGCGTCGGACCCGACGGCGGCCACCTTCTTAATCTGCTTCTTGATGATCTCGCCGGCGAACGTAGTTGAACCACGGATACCGGCTTCGCTGCCCTCGCGCAGTTCAACGCGGGCGACGGGTTTCGGCCAGAAGACCTCCAGACCGTTGTAAACGATCATGCCAAGGAGGAAGAGGATCATCACGAGGCCGATGGCCAGGCCCATGGACGTGACCCACACCCAGCTTTCGCCGACGGGTTTGTAGGTAGAGGAGAAAAACGGTTTCTTGGTGCTCATCGGACTGCGGTCAAAGTGCGGCAAAAAGGGACGGTGGGCTTCGCGTTAACGGCGGGCGTGATCATTCGACGGTCTTGTAGCGGTCGCGGAGTCGCTGGCGCATGACCTCGGCGACGGTGTTGACGCAGAATGTGAGGAGGAAGAGCACCATCGCGCCGAGGAACAGAGCGCGATAAAGCGTGCCGTGGTGCGGGGCCTCGGG
>DFYA01000018.1:3972-5104 GCA_002382525.1 Opitutaceae bacterium UBA4094 | reverse complement strand
CGCTCGGCCTGCTCTTCGCCGCCACCTATGCGGTCGCGCGCCGCATGGAGAACTACGGCATCGTCGACATCGTCTGGTCCTACGCCTTCGGCGCACTCGCCCTCTTCTACGCCGCCACGCTCCCCGGCTGGCCGACCCGCCGCTGGCTCATGGCCGCGCTCGTCGTGATCTGGAGCGCTCGTCTCGGCACGCATCTTTACCGACGCGTCATGAGCCACCATCCCGAAGAAGACAGGCGCTACACCGAGCTGCGCACACGCTGGTCCGAAAACTTTTCGGCCAAGATGTTCGGATTCTTCCAACAACAAGCCGCGTCCGTCCTCCTCCTCGGACTCCCGTTCTTCCTCATCGCCCGTAACCCCGCGCCCTCCCTCCACTTCCTCGAATACCTGGGCGTCGCCGTCTGGCTGCTCGCCCTCGCCGGCGAGTCCCTCGCCGACTCCCAACTCGCCGCCTTCAAGAAGAACCCCGCCAACCGCGGCCGCGTCTGCGAAGCCGGCCTGTGGTCCGTCACCCGGCATCCCAACTACTTCTTCGAATCCTGCATTTGGTTCGGCTTCTTCCTTTTTGCCTGCGCCTCGCCTTGGGGTTTTCTCGCGATCATCTCGCCCCTCGGCATCACCTATCTCCTCCTCCGCGTCACCGGCGTTCCCATGGCCGAGGAACAATCCCTCCGTTCCCGCGGCGACGCCTACCGCGACTACCAACGCCGCGTCTCCGCCTTCGTCCCGTGGTTTCCAAAGAAAGTAGCGAGTAGTGAGTAGTGAGTAGCGGGTAGCGAGCATCCAATCCGTCCTCCTACTCGCCCCTCACGCCTCCGATCCGCCGCCTACTCACTACTCGCTACCCGCTACTCACTACTTTTCTCGCCCGTCATGCTCGATTCCCTCCTCGAAAAAGACCTCCTCCCCGACCCGCTCATCCGCATCGGCATCCGCCGCCTGCTTGCCCAACGTATCCGCGATGAAACTACACGCTACGACGTCGCCGCCTACGTCGCCGACCTCAAGACGCGCCCGCTCGCCGAGCAGACCGCCGCCGCCAACGAGCAACACTACGAGGTGCCCACCGCGTTCTACCAATACTGCCTCGGCAAACGCCTCAAATACTCCGGTTGCCTCTACCCCACCGG
>DFYA01000018.1:2426-3806 GCA_002382525.1 Opitutaceae bacterium UBA4094 | reverse complement strand
TTCGACCGCGTCGTCTCCGTCGAGATGTTCGAGCACCTCAAAAACTACCAGCTCCTCTTCCGCAACATCGCTCGCTGGCTCAAGCCCGGCGGGCTCCTCTTCACGCACATCTTCACGCACGATCGCCTCAGCTACCACTTCGTCGCGCGCGACGCGACCGATTGGATGAGCCGCTACTTTTTCACCGGCGGACAAATCCCCGCGCACGACCTCTTCAGCCATTTCCAAGCCGATCTCACGCTCGTCAACGACTGGCGCATCAACGGTCGCCATTACCAACAGACAGCCGAGCACTGGCTGCAAAACATGGACCGCCACCGAGAGGAGATCCTCCCGCTGTTCCGCGACGTTTACGGCCCCGATCAAGCCGTAAAATGGTGGTCTTACTGGCGCGTGTTCTACATGAGCTGCGCCGAACTCTGGGGCTACAAAAACGGCGAAGAGTGGCTCGTCAGCCACTACCTCTTCCGCAAACCCTGACCCCGCGCCCGCGGACCTGAGCGTGAGCCCAGGAATCGCACGCTTCCAGCCCCGCACGCCACCTCGGCACGCCGCCCCTCACACCACGGCCACGTTCGCGCCACGCCCGACGGGCACCGCCGGTAGTTCCACGATGAATACAGCGCCGGCGCCCGCCTCGCTCTCACAACGCACCGTGCCTCCCATCGTCGTCACCAACTGCTTCACGATCGCCAGTCCGAGTCCGGTCGACTGTTCGCCGCCCGTCGGGCGCGCGCTCAGGCACACATATTTCTGGAACAACCGAGGCATCTCGTCGCGAGTGATACCCGGCCCCTGATCGCGCACGCGCAACACCAGTTTTCCGCCCAGCCCCGGCTCGACGTCCACCGTCACCGTGCGATCGAAAGGCGAATACTTCACCGCATTCGACACCAGGTTGTTTAACACCTGCCTCAACGCCGACCGGTCCACCAACGCTGCGGGTGCCGTCCGCGCAAACTCCGTCGCCAACACGATGCGCTTCCGCTCCGCCTGCGTTTGCATCGACGCCAGCACGTCCTCCACCTCCCTCGTCACGTCGACCGGCTCGATTCTCAACCGCCGCCGCCCGTCCTCCAGCGCCTGCACGTCGAGCAGGTTTCGGATCATGTGAATCATCTGATGCGCCGCCGCCGTCATGCGGTCCAGCGGCTCCCGGTCCTGCGGCAACGCGTTTTCCCGCAGGATGTCGATATTGAGCATCAGGCTCGCCAACGGATTCCGCAGGTCGTGCGCTGCCATACGCATCAGCCCGGTCTTCTCTTCGTTCAACTCCTCCAACCGACGCTGCGCGGTCTCCAGCTCACTCTGCACCCGCGCGCCATGCGCCAACTCGGCGCGCAGCCTGCGGGTGTGCCAAGCCATCCCTCCGACGAACGC
>DFYA01000018.1:0-2369 GCA_002382525.1 Opitutaceae bacterium UBA4094 | reverse complement strand
CGCACCGCATAACGCAGATCGAACAAGTAGGGCGCCACCCCCGCGATTTTCAGGTCCGACAAACCGAGCGATTTGATCATGTAGTTCGCGTTGGCGATGTTCGTCGCCACCACGTCGGCCCGGCCCGCCGCCACCGCCAGAAACGCCTCCTCCATCGTCCGCACCGGCACCCGCTCGATGCCGGGATGATCCCGCGCCAACACCGCCGACGCGACATACCCGTCGGCGGTCGCGATCCGACGCCCTCGCAACTGCCCGATCGACAGCACCGCCGGCTCGTCCGCCCGCGTCACGAATGCCATCGGGAACGAGTTGTAGGCGCGCGTGAACACAAAATCCTGCCCCCGCCCCATCTCCTCCGCCGTGCTCACTAAAAAGTCCACCGCTCCCGTCCGCCCCGCCTCATACGCCTCCGGCCAGGATCTCGCGTGCACTGGCGTGAACCGCAGGCCCAGCCGCTCGCCGATCCGCCTTAAAAACTCCGCGTCGATGCCCGCAAAATTGCCGCCCTCGTCCGTGTAGCTAAACGGCCCCCAACCCGGATCGTATCCGAAGTGCACCTCGGGGTTCTCGTGAATCCACGCGCGTTCTGTATCCGTTAAGTCGATACCGGACGCCGCCCCGCGCCCCGCCCCTCCCGCAACCAGCAGGACGGCAATCACCAACCGGAGAAGTGGGCATAAGCGTTTCATCGAATCCCCGTTGCAGTCATTATGCACCCGCTTGCGTCCGCGACAAGCAGCCTGTTTCCCCGTCAACGCGTTCCGGCGAACTTCCTCAGGTATTTCAACGCCACCTCGAACTCGTTCGGCAAGGGTGCCTCGATCACGACCGGCTCACGCGTGACCGGGTGTTTCACGGTCAACCGACTCGCATGCAGCGCCAGCCGGCTGATCAACGGCTTCTCGTCCGGCTTGCCCTTATAGCCGCGCTTCAACCGCGACAACCGCAGCTCCGTCGTGCCGTCCCCGTAAAACGGATCGTTCAAGATCGGCAACCCGCTGAATTGCAGGTGCACGCGCAATTGGTGAGTGCGCCCCGTCACCGGACGGCACTCGACCAAGGTAAACCCCGCGAATCGCTCCAACACCTTCACGATCGTCTGGCTCGCCTTGCCGTGTTTGCGCACCGTGCGCATGCGCCCCGGGTTGTCCTCGTCGTCGATCAGGTCGCGATCCACAAAAAACTCATCGTCCGCCAACGGCTCCGGCGGCGGCTCGTCGCGCGGATTGTCCGAGCGCACAAACAGCTTCGCGTCCGGCGTCCCCACGCACAGCGCGTGATACACCTTGCGCACGGTCTTCGACTGAAACTGCCCGCTCACAAAATCCAGCGCCGTCTTCTCTTTCGTGCACAGCACGATGCCGCTCGTGTCTGCGTCCAACCGATGAACATTCGCCACCCCGTGTCCCATTTTGTCGTGCACGAGCCCCATCAGATTCTCGCGCTTTTTGTCCCACCGGTCGGGAGCGACCAGCATGCCGCTCGGTTTGTCGAACGCGATCAACGTGTCGTCTTCGTAAATAACAGGAGGAATGGGCATGCGCGGCCCACAGCGATGAATCCAACTCCCCCCCTCCGCAAGCCTGCGCCCGACCCGTAGCTGCGAGCGTGAGCGAGGGGTCCCACCTCCGCGCCCTCACCACGTGCCTTACCGTCTTCTCTTTTCGTCAGCCCCCTTCTCCCCGATTTCCGTGTGTTCCGTGTGTTCCGTGGGCAACCCCCGCCGATTTCGCCACCTCCGCCTCCCCGTAGCTGCGAGCGTGAGCGAGTGGTCCGACCTCCGCGTCGCAGTCCGCCCCCTTTCCGATTTTTTCGGCCCTCCGCTTTTGATGTCTCTCCCGCTTTTTGCGGCCAACCCACCGCCTCCGCTCCGACCTCACCCTATCGCTCTTTTGCGGCTGTCCGTCGTTCGTGTATTCCGTGTGTTTCGTGGTTACACCCCTCCGGCCCTCCGCCTTCGCGCCCCTTCGCGTTCTTCGCGGTTAACCCCCGCCTTTAGTTTTCCATCCCCGCCCTCTTTCCTTCCGGTTTCAGGTCTCAAACCTCAGGTTTCATCCCCGCAACGCCCCCACCCATGAGCCACCCCCGCTACATCCTCGCCCTCGACCAAGGCACCACCTCCTCCCGCGCCATCGTTTTCGACCACGCCGGCGCCATTGTCTCGGTCGCCCAAAAAGAATTCACCCAATACTACCCGCAACCCGGCTGGGTCGAACACGACCCCCTCGAAATCTGGTCCAGCCAAAACGCCACCGCCGCCGAAGCCCTCGCCCGCGCCAACCTTGGCTCCGCCGACATCGCCGCCGTCAGCATCACCAACCAACGCGAAACCACCCTCGTCTGGGACCGCGATACCGGCCGCCCCG
>DFYA01000048.1:14535-15769 GCA_002382525.1 Opitutaceae bacterium UBA4094 | reverse complement strand
CGCTTTGATCACGCCCTTGCCCACATGATCGGCCGCCGTCGCATCCGGCTCGAGTTCCACCGAGAACTTCGGATCGCGCGTATGCACCACGTAGTGCCGCGTCCGCCCGCCCTCCTCCCGCTCGATCCGCATAAAATTCGCGAAGTCCATCATGGGAATACCGCGAACCCTACTCCGCGCCACCGCCAAAGAAACGTCAAAATTCGCCCCACCACCGAGCGACGCGCCCACCAAGCCTTTCCGTCTTGAGAATACCCGCCGCGCCGCGCACAAACCCTCCGGCTCGGACGCTCCCCCCTATGAATCTTCCTGAAGAAGCCCCGAAACTCCCCCTGCTCCCGTTTCTCATCGGCGACGTCGTGCTCCTCATCGCCGCCGCCGTCATCGCCACTCGCGGCGCCGCGCCCCTCGGCCCCACCGAACTCTTCGCCATCACCATTTGCGTGGTGGTCGGCGCCGCCCTCCTGGTCGTGCCCTTCCTCGCCAACTACGCCCGCCACAAAGACGCCGAGCTCAGCGAACGCCAAAACCAGATCGCCGCCCTCGCCCGCACCACCGCCGAATCCGCCGAACAACTCGGCATCGCCGCCGCCGGTCTCCACAGCATCGCCGAAACGTCCAAGCACAACCTCGACGCCATCGCCAAACTCCCGGGCAAAATCGAAACGCGCATCAACGACATCACGCAACAACTCGCCGGCTCCGCTCTCGCCTCGCAAAACACCCTCAAAGCCGACCTCGCCCAACTCGAGGCCGCCGCCGACAAGATCGTCCGCACCCTCGCCAAAATCGACTCCGCCACCCACGCGAAAACCGACACGCTGGCCGCCGCCGAGAAAGACCTCGCCGCCGCCCTCGCCCGCGCCACCACCCAGATCGGCACCTTGGTCTCCGACGCCGTCACCCACGCGGTCCGCTCCTCTGAGCCCGCCACGCCTTCACCGGCCGAGCCGCCGGCCGCCCCCAAGCCCGCGCGCAACAAGAACCGCCCGTCTCCCGCTCCTCAACCGACGCCCGCCACCGAGAGCGCCCCCGTCCCCGCCGAGGCCATCGCAGAACAACCGGTCCCCGAAACGCCCGCCCCCGCCGACGCCGTCTCGACTTCCGCCGACACTCCGCCCGAGGCAACACCGACGCCCGAGCCGCCGTCCGAACCGACCGCCGCGCCAGCGCCCGAACCCGCTCCCGAATCCACCGTATTCGCGCCCACCGAGCCCGAATCCGCCGAGGTGCC
>DFYA01000048.1:13377-14432 GCA_002382525.1 Opitutaceae bacterium UBA4094 | reverse complement strand
TGGGACAAAGGCGTGCCGCTCCAATTTGTCTCCATCGGCAAATGGCGCTGGGAAACCGCCGACGCCACCGGGCCCATTCGCGTGAAGCTCTACAAAAACGACCAGATCGAATGCCGTGGTCTCGGCGAACTCACGCTCGAGCCCGCCCACCAACACGAGGTCAACGCCGGCTTCTGACGTGGCATGGGCTTCCAGCCCATGATCCGCACTCCCGCATTCCAACGGCCCCGCGCAGAGAGCCCGACGAGACGCACCGCACCCGCCCGTCCGCCTTCCGCGCTCGCCATTCCCCCGCGCACCCGGCTTCCTGTCCGACTTTCCTTAAAATCCGTTTCTTTTCTCCGTCATGTCCACTTCCGCCACCGCCCTCCCCAAACCCGTCCCCGGCCAGCCCTGCCCCTGCGGCAGCGGCCATGATTACGCCGTCTGTTGCGAGCCGATCATCACCGGCAAACGCAAAGCCGCCACCGCCGAGGAACTGATGCGCGCCCGCTTCACCGCCCACGTCGCCAACGAGAACAAGTTTCTTCACTATTCATACCTGCCGTCTTCCAAGGAGCCCTACGTTGAGGAAGCCGACGCCGCCCCGCTGCCCTGGACCCGCCTCGTGATCCACTCGCACGAGCCAGACGTGAAACCCAACGTCTCCTACGTCGATTTCACCGCCTACTTCATTGCCGAAGGCGGAGGCGAAGGCGCGCTCCACGAGAAATCCGAATTTCAACGCATCAACGGCAACTGGATCTTCGCCCGTCCGCTGCGCGAAGGCCCCGCCCCGGTGAAAGCCGCGCCCAAAGTCGGCCGCAACGACCCGTGCCCCTGCGGCAGCGGCAAAAAGTTCAAGCAGTGCTGCCTCGGCAAATGAAGTAGACGCGGCGTCCCGCCGCGTTTTCGAAAGCCCGTCCGTGGCGCCCGACCGCCGCGGACTGCGCCGTCGCCTCGTAGGCGGGAGCTCGCTCGCGCTCCGAATCGCTCCCGCCAGCGAGCAGGCTACGATACGCGCCCTCTGAACCGCCCCTCCGGCGCCGGCCTCAACTGTCCTCCATCTCCACGTT
>DFYA01000048.1:4839-13367 GCA_002382525.1 Opitutaceae bacterium UBA4094 | reverse complement strand
GCGCTGTCTTCCAGCACGTTGATTTCACGATGCCCGATGCCGTGCTCGTCGAGATAAGCGACAACCTCATGGCACCACGGACACCCGGGCTTGAGATAAAGAATCGGAAGATTTTCGGAGGTCATGGGGAAGTTAAGGGGTTACTCTCAAAAGTGCCCGGAGCGCCCCCGATGTTCCCGCGTCTCCCGACAATCTCCGCCCGTCGCCGCATCCCGTGGCTGTGAGCGTGAGCTCAGAGAACGCCCCCCCTGGCCCGCGCTCTTCCAATCTCCGCCACCGCGCCCGCCCGGCACGCTCAGCCAATTACCCCGCGACCTCCGGCCACCGTTCCAGAAACGCCATCTGCGCCTCGCGATCCGGCACCGCCTCGTAGCCTTCACGCGTCAGAAACCGCAACGGATACCCCGTCTCCAACGCCTTCACCGTCACCCGGGCCGTCGCCGCGTCCACGGAAAACTCCGCCCGCCACGCGCCGCACCCGATCTCCAACGCCCCCGACGCCCGTTTCCGAATCCGCCGCGTGCGATGCGGGGTCGGATCGCGCGACAACAACTCGACCAGCCGCGCCGTAAAATCCACCTGCCACGCCTCGCGCAACCACGCCACCTGCGCCTGCGCCAACTCCGAAAACTCCACCGCAAACCTCGCGGGCGCCTCCGTGAGCGCGTCCACCTCCTCGATCCAACCAGCCTTCGCCTCGGGAAACGAATCATACGCCGGCACGTAGGGTTTCACATCGAACACCGGCGTGCCCTCGACGAGATCGCAAGGCCCGAGCAGCAGCGTGCGCCCCTTCACGCCGAGCAACCGCACCGGGGTCATGCCCAGAGGATTCGGCCGATGCGGCGAACGCGTCGCAAACACCCCGCGCCGTTTCGACGGCCCGCGCGGTGGCAGCACCAGCGGACGCCACGTCTCGTTGCGATGAAACCACCACAACAACCACACGCGGTCGAAACCCGCCACGTCCTGCAATGCCTGCTCGAAGTTCGACCCCGGCAGCAGCTCCAGCACGTTATTCTCCGCCTCGCCCTCGGCGGGCTGATGCAGCGCCTGGAACTTCACCTGTTTTCCGGTGCGGATAAACCCGATGGGCTTGAGCGTGAGCGAGTCGGTGGACACCGCGCCAGCAAGCGCGTGTTCCGCCCCCCGGTCTATGCTGAATTCCACGCGGCCTCCGCCGCGTCGTGCGACCTTCGCATCGGGCGCTTCCCGTGCGGCGCATCCCGCGCCGCCCCGGTTGTCGTCACGCACAGGAACCCGCTCATCACCACTCGGTCTGCCCCGGTTTAACCCCAATTCTTTATGCTTAAATGGGCTCTCATCTTTTTCGTCATCGCGCTGATCGCCGGCGCGCTCGGCTTCACCACCATCGCCGGCACCTCCATCGCCATCGCGAAGGTTCTCTTCTTCATCTTCCTCGCCATCGTGGTGATCTTCGTGATCGCCGCGGTTTTCGCCGGGAAGAAGCTGATGTAGGGTCCGAGGTGGCATGGGCATCCAGCCCATGAAGTTCGCACTCTCGACGGGTGCGCGTTGTAGCGCACCCGCCGAACGGCCCCCGAGCCGGAGCGCGGGGCAACACTCGTTATCCGGCGATGACCAACGCGTCGCCTTCCACCGCGAACACCACTTCGGCGCCTTCCTTCACTTCGCCGCCGATCAACGCGCGCGCCAGCTTGGTTTCGATCTGCCGTTGCAGGAAGCGCTTCAGCGGACGCGCCCCGAACACCGGGTCGTAACCTTTCTCCGCCGCCCACGCCTTCGCGGACGCGTCGAGCGTCACCGTCACGCGACGATCCTTCAGGCGGCGATTCAGGTCGGCCAACAACAGGTCCACGATGCGGGTGATTTCCTCCAACGTGAGCGGCTTGAACAGAATCGTCTCGTCGATGCGATTGAGGAACTCCGGTCGGAACGCCTTACGCAACTCCGCCATGACCGACTCGCGCACGCTTTCCGGAATCACGTCGCTCGTCACGCCCTCAAGCAAGTAACGCGAACCGATGTTCGAGGTGAGGATGATGATCGTGTTTTTGAAATCGATCGTCCGTCCCTGCGAATCTGTCACGCGCCCGTCATCGAGCACTTGTAGTAAAACGTTGAATACATCCGGGTGCGCCTTCTCGACTTCGTCGAACAGCACGACCGCGTAGGGCTTGCGGCGCACGGCCTCGGTGAGCTGACCGCCCTCGTCGTAACCGATGTAGCCAGGAGGCGCGCCGATCAGTCGGGCCACGCTGTGCTTCTCCATGTATTCCGACATGTCGATGCGGATCATCGCCGCCTCGCTGTCGAAGAGCGTCTCCGCGAGGGTCTTCGCGAGCTCGGTTTTGCCGACGCCCGTCGGGCCGAGAAACAGGAAACTGCCCACCGGCCGACGCGGGTCTTTGATGCCGGCGCGCGCGCGCAGGATCGCGTCGGTCGCGAGTTGCACCGCTTCCTCCTGACCGATCACACGCTCGTGCAACACGTCGCCGAGGCGCAGGAGTTTTTCTTTCTCGCTCTCGACGAGGCGCGTCACGGGCACGCCGCTCCACTTGGCGACCACCTCGGCGATTTCCTCGGCGGACACCTCTTCTTTAAAAAGTTCGGTCTTCGCCGCATTCGTCTCGGTCTTTTTCAGCTCAGCCTCGAGCTGCGGGATCTTCCCGTGGCGCAGCTCGGCGAGCTTGTTGAGGTCGTAGGCGCGCTCGGCTTTTTCGAGTTCGATGCGCGCGGCGTCGAGTTGCTCGCGCACTTTGCGCACGGCATCGACGGTCGATTTTTCCTTCTCCCACTTCGCCTTCAAACCGGCGGACTGCGAGCGGGCGTCGCCGAGTTCTTTGCGCAGCGTTTCGAGGCGCAGTTTGGAGGCGTCGTCTTTTTCGAGTTTCAGCGCGGCCTCTTCGATTTCGAGTTGGAGCACGCGGCGTTGCAACGCGTCGAGCTCTTGCGGCGAGGAATCCATCTCGGTGCGGATCATCGCGCAGGCCTCGTCCATCAAGTCGATGGCTTTATCGGGCAAGAAACGGTCGCTGATGTAACGGTCGGAGAGCGTGACGGCGGACACCAACGCGTTGTCCTGGATGCGCACGCCGTGGTGTAGTTCGAAGCGTTCGCGGATACCGCGCAGGATCGAGATCGCGTCTTCGATGGACGGCGGCTCGACAAGCACGGGCTGGAAGCGGCGTTCGAGCGCGGCATCTTTTTCGATGTGCTGACGATACTCGTCGAGCGTGGTCGCGCCGANNTTGCCCGCGTCCATCGCGCCGTCGGTTTTACCGGCGCCTACGATGGTGTGGAGCTCGTCGATAAAGAGAATGATGCGACCCTCGGCTTGTTTCACCTCGTTGAGCACGGCCTTGAGGCGCNNGCCAGCAGCGCGGCCATGTCCAGGCTCAGCACCCGTTTGCCTTTCAGCGAATCGGGCACCTCGCCGGCGACGATGCGCTGGGCCAGGCCTTCCACAATCGCGGTCTTGCCGACGCCGGGTTCGCCGATGAGCACGGGGTTGTTTTTCGTTTTGCGCGAGAGGATGCGCACGGTGCGTCGGATCTCGTCGTCGCGGCCGATCACCGGGTCGATCTTTCCCTTCTTCGCCTGCTCGACGAGGTCGATGCCGTATTTTTTCAGCGCGGCGTATGTGGACTCGGGGTTGTCGGTGGTGACGCGTTGTGCACCGCGCAGCTCCTTGAGGACCTTCAACGTTTTTGCGCGGTCGATGCCGAAGGCCTTGAAGTAGTTTTTCAACGCGTCGGGTTTCGCCACGTCGATAAGGCCGAGGAAGAGGTGTTCGACGGAGACAAACTCGTCCTTGAGTGACTTTGCCTCGGCTTCGGCGCGCGTGAGGACTTCGTTGACCGATTGGGTCACGTAGATCTTGGACGTGTCCACGCTGCCGGAGACTTTGGGCAGGCGGTCGAGTTCGCGTTCGGCGGCGAGTTGGAGCGCGCTGGTGGTGAGGCCGAGCTTGTCCACAAGGGCGGGCACGATGCCGTTTTCCTGCGCAAGGAGCGCGTGCAGCAAGTGCCAGCTTTCCACCTCGTTGTTACCGCGGCGACGCGCTTCGGCCTGGGCGTCGGTCACGGCTTGGCGGGACATCTGGGTGAGTTGATTAAAGTCCATAGTGACTACCCTATCGCATGCGCCGCGCCAGTGCCAGCGGCGGCGTTTACGTAGGCGGTGGTAAAGACGATGCGGGCGGGTTGGGTCAAAACAGCCAACGCTGCGCCTCCGGTCGGCGCAGCTTGGCACAGTGCGCGGTCATGCCGCGCGCGGGGTTGCCGGCCGCCGCGCTAGTCCGCTTTGAGCGAGGCCATGTCGATCACGAAGCGGTATTTCACATCGCTCTTCAGCATGCGTTCGTAGGCCTCGTTGATCTGGTCCATGCGGATCAGCTCGATGTCGGCGGTGATGTTGTGGGCAGCGCAGAAATCGAGCATCTCCTGCGTCTCGGGCAACCCGCCGATGGGCGAGCCGGAGAGGCTCTTCCGCCCGAAGATCAGACCGAACGCGGCGACCGGCAGCGGCTTCTCGGGCGCGCCGACCAGCGTGAGATTTCCGTCGGGCGCCAGCAGGGCGAGGTAGGCGTTGATGTCGTGATCGGCCGACACGCAATCGAGAATGAGATCAAACGTGCCGACGTGTTTCGCCATCTCGTCGTCGTTTTTGGATACAACCACCTCGTGTGCACCGAGACGCAGCGCGTCGGCTTTTTTCCCCGGCGACGTGGTGAACACAAACACCTCGGCGCCGAACGCGCGGGCGAACTTCACCGCCATGTGACCGAGTCCCCCGAGACCGACGATGCCGACCTTTTTGCCCGGACCAGCCTTCCAGTGGCGCAGCGGCGAATACGTGGTGATGCCGGCGCACAGCAGCGGCGCGACGGCGGCGAGGTCGAGGTTGGCGGGTATGCTGAGCGCGAAGTGCTCGTTGACCACGATGCCCTCCGAGTAGCCGCCGTAGGTGGGCAAGTTGAGGTGTTTGTCCATCGACCCGTAGGTCATGACCATGGTGGGCGAAAACTGCTCCAAGCCGCGTCGGCAATAAGGGCAGTCCGGATCGGCATCGACCAGACAACCGACGCCGGCGAGGTCCCCCGCTTTGAACTTGGTGACCTTCGGCCCGACGCGTGTGACACGTCCGACGATCTCGTGTCCGGGCACGGCGGGGTATTGGGTGAAGTGCCATTCGTTGCGGGCGAAATGAAGGTCGGAATGGCACACGCCGCAGAAGAGAATCTCGATCTGCACATCGAAGTCGGTGGGCTCCCGACGCGGAATGGACGAGGCGGCTAGCGGAGCGTTGGCGGCGGGCGTGGCGTAGGCTTTGACGGAGTAGGCGCGTGGTTTTGACATGAGATTAAGCGGTGAACGAGGAGACAAAGCCGACGAGTTCGTTGTAAGCGCAGGACCGTGCGCATGATCGCAGGCCTATTCGAGCGCGGATCTTTGACGGCGCGGTTGCCTCAACTTGTTTGGCGCACCACTTCGGCGATCAACCCCGGAGTCAAACGCCCCTCGCGCGAGGCGATCGACAGGCGCTCAAAGTCTCCGCGCAGGTATTTCAACGCGAACTTCTCCATGTCGATTTCTTCCCGAGTGCGCACGCCCAAGCGCCGCATCACCGGCAGCGGCGGGCACCATCCGCTCACACCGTGCATCAGCAAAAAGCCGAGCACCGTGCCACTGAGAACAAGCGCCTTCCGGCGCCCGGTCGCCGCGAGCAGCACGCCGGTCAAAGCCAACGTGGACGCGTTGGTCTCCAGCCAACGCTCGATGGACCATTCGCGTTCCAGTTCCGCGATACGCTCCGTCAGCACGTGGCGAGGCGCGCGTTGATAGGCCTCGATGTGCGCCACCAAGGCCGCATCGATGCGAGCATTGCACGCCGCGCTCGTGCTGCGCCGCACCCGCGAGGCTTCGCTGGGTGACGGAGTGAAGGGATGGGCGATGGAAACCATAGTCGCAACATACGCCCCCGGGTCGCTCCTGTCTCAGGGCGCGCGCCCTGAAGAGTGCCGCAGGGCCTGCCCCGATGGTCGGTCAAACCGCCTCGCAAACACATCCCGCGTCGCGCTTCCCCCTGTATTTCACGCGCCGAACGCCGGAATCACCCGCAAAAAAACCGCATCCAGCGATGCGGTTGAAAAAATGGTGGACTCAACTGGACTCGAACCAGTGACCCCCTGCGTGTGAAGCAGGTGCTCTAACCAACTGAGCTATGAGTCCCAAAGGTCGGCCACGTTGGGAGACCCCTGCCCGCAAATCAACATTGTTTTCCACCTCTCCACCCAAACCCATTTGTCACTTAATAAGTGACAAACTTCCCGGCGCCGCCCCGTCCTCGTCAGGCCTTCTTCACACGCACCGCACGCAAGCGCCCCGCATTGACGGTGCGGCAAATCTCACACGTCAACCCGTCGCAGCTACGCGCGGTGCAGTGCTCGCGCCCATAAAAAATGATACGCAGGTGCAACGCGTTCCAGTGCTCCTCCGGGAACAACCGCTTCAGGTCCCGCTCCGTGCGCACCACGTCGGCGCCCGCCTTGGTCAACCTCCACCGCTGCGCCAACCGGTGGATATGCGTATCCACCGGAAACGCCGGCACGCCGAACGCCTGCGCCATCACCACCGACGCCGTTTTGTGTCCCACGCCCGGCAACGCCTCCAACTCCTCGAACGTGTGCGGCACCGCCCCGCCATGGTGCTCGATCAACAACTCCGACAACCCCCGGATCGCCTGCGCCTTCCTCGGCGCCAGCCCGCACGGCCTCACGTGCGCGTCGATCTCCGCCACCGAGAGCTTCACCATGTCGTGCGGATTGTCCGCTTTCGCGAACAACCCCGGCGTCTGCAGGTTCACGCGTTTGTCCGTGCACTGCGCCGACAACAGCACCGCGACGAGCAACGTGTAGGGACTCGTGTGATCGAGCGGGATCGGCGTCTCGGGATAGAGCTCCGCCAACCGCTCATCGATGTAGGCGGCGCGCGCGGAGGCGGACGGAAAATCAAGCGAAGTGGACAACGACACGACACGCCGATTAGCCCGCCTCCACGCCCCCAGGCAAGGTTGCTTATCGAAACCTCCCCCCGCGCGCCTTGTCTCGCCTCGCGCCTTGTCTCACCGAGTTGCCGCGCCCCCGGCGAATCCGCCGCCCGCGCCCGAACCCCGCCCATTACGGCAGCTCTGCGACCGCCGCCCGTTTCAACCGCTCGCCGGGAACCGTGTCCACCAGCCGCCGGATGACAGGATACACGCTCGTCCCGCTGGCCGACGGATAAAAGATCAGCGTTACGCGATCCCTCGGCGTCAGGCTGAACTCGTGCTTGCCCGTCGCCAACCACGCTTCCCCGACTTGCGTGGCGAGCACCAACGACACCCGCCCGCGCGCCGCGTGCGCATCGCCCACTCCTTGCGGGATCGTGATGCGACCGCCGGAGAAGTGCGCGACGTATTCACGTCCGGATACATTAATAATCCTGAAGTGTCCCGGCGGCGTCCGCCCGACACCGTCCTCCACGCCATAGACGTCGTAGCGCAAACCGTCCGGCGTGGGCTCCGCGCGAGGCAAAAACAGCAGGAGCATCTCATCCGCGCCCTCGGGAATCACATACGTCGCCACCGGCGCGGCATCCGGACCCGATGCCAAGTCCGCGGTCGCAGCCCCGGCTTCATAAAAACTCAACCGCTCGCCGCCGCGATAGTCGTAGCGGGCCGATCGATATGCGGAATAAAACCGAAGCGCCCGCGGAGGTTCGTCGCGTGCCGAACGATAACTTAACCCGTCCGCTCCACCGAGCGCGAAGACGGTGAACCGTAGCGAAACCTCCTTTTCCGACGCGCCCGGCCCGACCGGCGGAACCGTGCCGAACACCCCGAGCGGCGCGCACACAACACCGGCCCAAAGGATGAGCCGCGACAGTCGAAAGATCAGATATCGGAAGGAGAGAGCCATCGGAATGAGATGATTTTAAAGCGCCGACCGAAAGGACCGGCTGGCTGGTCGGTGTCGTCGAGCGGGTCCACGACTTCGGGAACGCGCTGAACGGTGGCTTCGAGCCACGCCCTTGCGGTCACCTCTTCGGTGACCGCGTTGAGCGCTTCTCCGTAGCTGCGGATCGTAAAGGTATCCGAGCGCACGCGGAGGTAAGGCGCCAATGCCGTGAGAATATCTCCCTGCGTGAGCGTCAGCGAACTGAGCCCCGCGCCGTAGCCGGAGCCCGCGAGAGTCACATGGTCCAGCGGCTTGACCTCATCGGCGTTGATGCCCGTCGCCTCGATGGCCGCCTCCAACACGCTCGGCGTGCCCTCGCCGGACGCCGGACCGAGAAACTGCTCCAACGTCCGAAACGGGCCGGCCACCGCCGTGTGCGCCCGGACTCCGCGGACGATTTCTTCGGCCAGCGCCTCGACTTGATCGGTGGTCAACCGGTGTGCCGTGACCGAGGCGTCCACCGGCGAAGAGGAGGCGCTTTGGTCGTTGCTGCCGCGCACACCGAGCCGAAACGCGTGGGTGCTAAATTGACGGCTATCGGGCGACG
>DFYA01000048.1:307-4814 GCA_002382525.1 Opitutaceae bacterium UBA4094 | reverse complement strand
CGGAGGCCTTCTGGGTGCCGAGCGCGTTGTTCGACGCCGTCTCGATTTGCGCCGCCTCAAATGCATCCGCACAGCGCACGCCGGACAACACCGCACGCCAAGCCGCGACGCTCATGGAATTCACGTTGAAGCCGCCCGCCTGAAGAAGGTGCCGCGAGGAAAACCGCCCGGCGGACCGCACCGCCGCGATGTCGGGGGAGTCGACCACGTGCAGGTTCCAGTTGGGCAACGGTTGCCCTTGCGCAAGATCGGGAACGTGCGCCGAGCCGACGGGCGGCAAACCCGAAAAGAAAAAGCGGTCGAACACCGCGTTGCTCGCGCCGCCCCACGAGTTCCCGAGCGGGAACGCCCGTTCTCCGGTGACCGCCAGGTGCTGAAGCTGCCCGAGCGAAAGCAGCGGCGACCGCGGCAGCTCGAACAGCGGGGTGTCGTTGTAGCTGGAAAGCGACGCCGGAGTCGCGCCTTGCACGCGGTAGAGCAGCGCCCCCGGCAGAGCCGTCGCGAGATCGAACGTCGGGTAGGCGGCCGGGTTGAGCGGCGGCGTGAAATCCACCGTCGGGTCGAACCCGCTCCACGCGGACGCCGACAACGTGCGGTCGTGTGGCGCGAAGGTCTTTAACCAAGTGCGGTCGGAGTCGCCCACCCACGGCTGCTTGAGTCGAAACGCGTAGGCAAACCACTTGGCGCCCGCAGTCGCCGGGATGGTAAATGCCGAGAACGCGGGCGTCGTGTAGGTCGCCAGCAAACCGGACGCGTTTCTCAACTCGATCGTCAATCCCTCGACGGCCGGAGCCGACACCCCGAGTCCGGAAGACCCGCCCGCAAGCGGGCCTCCCGCATAGTCGATGCGTCCCGCGCTCCCCAAGTTTTTATTGTAAAACTTGAGCACTTC
Organism: Opitutaceae bacterium UBA4094; assembly: GCA_002382525.1. Taxonomy (GTDB): domain Bacteria; phylum Verrucomicrobiota; class Verrucomicrobiia; order Opitutales; family Opitutaceae; genus Rariglobus. Next base: position 3,922 of record DFYA01000048.1, on the reverse strand, counting down.
ATCGATCGGGCCGTCCCCGGAGTTTTTGGTGACCCATCCATACATGCGCCCCGGCAGCCACGACCGCCGATCCGCTTGGGCGCCGGGAGTGAACGGCAAGCGCACACGCAGCGCGCCCGACTCGGGCTCTTTGAGCATCGCAGGCAAGTCGGCTTGCAAATCGACCTGCGCCGAACTGGTCCCGGCCAGGTTCGCGAGGGTGATCTGCGGCAAACCGAAGACTCTCAGTTCGAGATCATTCTGAACCGCCAAGGCCGACGTGTAAGGGTTCCACAAGCCGACATAGATTTTCGTTCCGACCTGGTAACCGCCGGACGAGGTCACCCTGAACTGCAGGACGACTTCGGCGACCACCGGCGACACTCCGAACACCAAGCCCGGCACGGGATCGGACGGCGCCGAAAAAACCGCCGGCGCGATCGCATACCGGCGGCGCGGCGAATCGATGTCGCCAATAAGTGGATACGCGTCGCTCGCCCCGGCCAGCGTCTCCCCCGGCCGCTCCATGTAAGCCGACGCCGCGTCGTGACGCCCGTCGTGGTTGGCATACGCCGCAAACGCCGCGCCCATTTCCTCCGGCGCGAGCGACAGGTCGCGCATCAACCCCGCCTGCGCGTCCGTGCGCGTGTTCGCCAACACCGCCCGCGAGACGGCGGTGAAATCGTGGAAATGCCGCCGGGCGAAACCCGTCAGCTCGCCCGCGGCCGGCGCCAACAACCCAAACTGGGCCTCCGTCTTCACGTTGCCCAACACCCCACACGCCGTGAGCGGGTCAAACCCGCCCTTCGCATACGCCGTGACCGCGTGGTCGGCGCGAAAGTAGTTGGGCGTGGACGCAAGCTGTTGCCGCAGACGTCGGCGCTGGGCGGGCATGTCCCATGGCGCGTAGGTCACCTCGTTCGCGCGATCTGCCAACGCGAGCGACGCCTTCACGCCCTGGTCGCCCACCCACCACGCATAACGCCCCACCCGGGGCGCGACTGCCGCGTCCATACCCGGCATCGCTCCGCCCGGAGCATAAATATCCTGTTTCACCAGCTTGATGCGGCGCGCCTTCTCGTTCGCGAGCGGAGCGGCCGGATCGCTCGCCACGCTGCGATTACCGACCAGAAACACCTCGTCGCCCGAGGTCAGATCCTCCGCAGGGTCGGGCGCCGTCGCCAGAGCATCGGATGCGGGACCGGTTTCGCTGCCACTCACCAACCACGCCAACGCGTCGCTGCCGGAAACGCCGTCCCACACGCCGGTGAAATGCGGATTCGTCACCGCGACCGTCGAGGCGGACGCCGCCAAGGCCGTCACACGAGCGTCCGGGCCGGCATGCGCCTGCAATTGACCCAGCGCAATATTGAGAGCCATCAGCGCATGTTCCCGCGCTCGCGCCGAATCGCGGCTGTTTGCCGCCACCGACGTCTCCACCCGCGTCACCGCTGCCACCGAGACCAGTAACAAAACTAAGAACCCCAATAGCGTGATCGTTATGAGGAGCGCGAATCCTCTTCGGCGAGCGGTTCCGCCCGTGCGCGTGGGCCGCGCTCCCGCGAGTTTAAATAAACCGTCTCCAATAAGCATATAGGATTCAATGTCGCCGACTTCGCTCAACCCGGCGGCAAACCGGCTGACCAACAAATAAGTTGCACCAAAATAGCAAATGCAATCGCTTGGCCGCGCCTCCCAACTGCCAACCTACTACATAATGAATCGCTCACGCCTCGCCGGCCTCTTCCTTCTCTCCACTGCTCTCACGAGCGGTTTGCTCGCGCAAATCACCTGGGACTTCACCTCCGCAACGACCCCGTCGTCTGAGCTGCCTGCCGGCCTGATATCGGCCAGCATCGCCCAATTCAACACGACGACAACCGGCGTGAATTCCACGTCCGCCTCCTCCGGCTACACGGGAGCAACCGGCGGTAACAACATGGCGTTCAGCGCCAAAAACGGGGCGCTCGACACCGGCTCGTCCACCTATTTCGAGGTCACACTCACCCCTGGTTCCGGCCACGGGTTGAACCTCTCCGCCATCACGTTCGGGTCACGATCCACCTCTACCGGACCGACCACGCTTACATTGTTTCTCAGCACCAATCTCACAGGCTCCATCGGCTCCGCGACCGCATCAGCCGACAGCAATTGGGTGCTCCACTCGTTCAGCGATCTTTCTATCACCTCCGCTCAGGACACCCCGCTGATCTTTAGGATCTACGGAACCGGCGGCACCACCTCGCCCACGGCAAATTGGCGCATCGATGATTTGTCCCTCTCCGTCTCCGCCGTTCCCGAGCCCTCCGCCTTCGCGGTCCTCGGCGGACTCGCCACCCTCGGTTTCGCCGCTACCCGGCGCCGTCGCCGCCTCGCAGCCTAATACCCCCGCGACTTCCCAAAAACCATTTGCCGGACGGTGGGCCTCGCCTACCGTCCTTTTTTTATGCCCGCTTCCGCGCCTTCCGCCTCGTCCGCCTCCTCGCTCTCGGAGCTGCTCGCTCCTACCGACTCGTTCGCCCACCGCCACATCTCGCCCGACGCTCCGGAACGCGCCGCCATGCTCGCCGCCCTCGGGCACTCCGACCTCGACACGTTCATCGACGCCGTCGTCCCGGAGCACATCCGCCTCCAACGCGCACTCGAGCTCCCCTCCGCCCTCGGCGAATCCGCCGCGCTCGCCGAACTCCGCACCATCGCCGCCCAGAACCAGGTGTTCCGCAGCTTCATCGGTATGGGCTACTACGACACGCTCACGCCTGCCGTCATCCAGCGTAACATCTTCGAGAACCCCGGCTGGTATACCTCTTACACGCCCTACCAGGCCGAGATTTCCCAAGGCCGCCTCGAAGCATTGCTTAATTACCAGACGGTCATCACCGACCTCACCGGACTCGACATCGCCAACGCCTCCCTCCTCGACGAAGGCACCGCTGCCGCCGAGGCCATGATGCTCTGCCATCGCATCAAAGACGTGGACGGCGGCGTGTTCTTCGTCTCCGAAAAATGCCACCCGCAGACGATCGACATCGTCCGCACCCGCGCCACGCCGCTCGGCATCACCGTCGTCACCGGCGATCACCGCACGTTCGACTTCGCCGCCACGGGCAACGTCTTCGGCGTGCTCGTCCAATACCCCGACACGACCGGCAGTATTCACGATTTCACTACGTTTTTCGAGACCGCCCACGCCGCCGGCGCGTTGTGCGTCGTCGCCGCCGATCTGCTCTCGCTCACCCTGCTGCGTCCGCCCGCCGAGTTCGGCGCCGACGTCGCCATCGGCTCGGCCCAACGCTTTGGAGTCCCCCTCGGTTTCGGCGGCCCGCACGCCGCGTTCTTCGCCACCCGCGACACCCACAAACGCCAGATGCCGGGCCGCCTGATCGGCGTCTCCCGCGACGCCCAAGGCGGCCCCGCCCTTCGCCTCTCGCTCGGCACCCGCGAGCAACACATCCGCCGCGACAAAGCCACGTCCAACATCTGCACCGCTCAGGTGCTCCTCGCCGTCATGGCGTCGATGTATGCCGTTTACCACGGACCCGACGGCCTCAAGAAAATCGCCCGCCGCATCCGCGCCCTCACCACCCTCCTCGCCGAAGGCCTCCGCAACGCCGGCGCTACCGTCAACGCCGAGCC
>DFYA01000048.1:0-146 GCA_002382525.1 Opitutaceae bacterium UBA4094 | reverse complement strand
CTCAAGGCGTCCGTCTTCAACACCCACCACACCGAGCACGAGCTGCTCCGCTACATCAAGCGCCTCGAGAACAAAGATCTCTCGCTCACGCACTCGATGATCTCGCTCGGCTCCTGCACGATGAAGCTCAACGCCACCAGCGAGAT
>DFYA01000264.1 GCA_002382525.1 Opitutaceae bacterium UBA4094 | reverse complement strand
CCCTTGAGTTTTTTGTATTTGAGCGCGTAAGCGAGGCCGGTGCCGAGGGGGATCTGTCCGCCAACGATGCCGTGGCCACCCCAGTAGTTGAGAGAAGGAGCAAAGTAGTGCATCGAACCGCCCTTGCCCTTGGAGCAGCCGGTAATTTTGCCATAGAGTTCGGCCATGAGCGGCTTGGTGTCCATACCGACGGCCATGGCGTGTCCATGATCTCGATACGCGGTGATCACATGATCGTCTTTGCCCATCAGCGAACAGCAGCCCACGGCGACCGCTTCCTGGCCAATGTAAAGGTGGAGGAAGCCACCGATCTTCTTGGCTTGATACGAGCGCAGGCTGCGTTCCTCGAAGCGGCGGATGCGCACCATCTTTCGATGTAGCTCGATCTTCTCCTCGTTGGAGAGCTTGGCGTTGATCGGCGAGGCCGTGGCGGGTTGGCCGGCGCAAGCGACCTTGGCTTCGTCTTTCTGGTCGGCGGGAGGGACTGCTTTTTTGCTCACAGGGTGAAGTCGAGTTGGGTGTTAAAAGGGCAAGTCTTCGGGAGACCGTTAAGAAATCAAGTGTTGTTTGAACGGATGCGAGGCGGGAGAGGATCGGGAGTGATTTGCTCGATCGTGATTTGCAGAGGCGTGGTCGGATCGCAGTCGGCGCGCAATGCGACGAAGTGTTCGTGGTGCTGATCGTAGATCGGCCACAACGCGGAGCGATCCGTGGCGGGCAACGGGAGCGCGTCGACGGCGGCGCGCGAGAAAAAGCCGAACCGCCCCTCCGCCATCGGAGGGGGCAGGGCGGCGATAGGGCGCTTGCAGGCGAACAAAAACAAAAGCCAATGGGCATCCCCTTCGTAGGCCTTTTCCGCGATCATTCCGAAGAGGTGAAGGTCTTCCGGAGTGACGATGTGGCCGGTCTCCTCTGCGGTCTCGCGAGCGGCGCATTCGAAGGGGGACTCGCCTGTGGACGTTTCTAGTTTGCCGCCAATCGGACTCCATGCGCCGAGGTTGGGTGGCTTGGCGCGAAGCATGAGCAGGTGTTCGCCGTTGTCATTTTTAATGAATACAAGGACGGCTATCTTATAGGAGCGAGAAGGGTTCATGTTTTGAGAGGAGGAGCGTGTATTGAAAAAATATTATGCGCCTTCGGGAATTTGAGCGTGACGGAGGCAGGGCGATGCTCAATGTTTTGCGGCCATTCCCCCAAGCATGAAACCCCTTACATGTGCTCTTCTTTGCATGGGTGCGCTGGCCCTATCGGTCATCTCGCCCGCAGTTGCTCAACCCGCCGCGCCTGCTCCGGTCGAGGTGCGCAACGTTAAATTTAATCGTGCCGAAGGTTGGTATGTGACCGAGATCGAAGTTCAGGGACGCCCCGGTTCGGCGACCGACAATCGCAACTTCATCAACCGCGTGAAGGTCACCCTCAACCTTGGCATCTTCAGCGTGAAATCGCCGTCAGGCGCAAAGATTCCGGATACATACTATCGCGCCTCGGCCGAGGCTGTTGGCATCGAAACCTCCGGAGGCCGCTCGGTGTTTCGTTTTTATCTGCCGCCCGAGATCGTGAAGCGCGACCAGATCAGCGGCGACGCCAAGTTTTACCTCGTCGAGTTGTCGGTGGACGGAAAGCCGTTGCCACTCACTGAGCATCATTACCCGACATCTACCTTGAAGGGTGACATCGTTGAGAGCTTTCGCTCAAAAGTGTCCAGCGAGGCGGGGCCGAACGACGGTATCTTGGTTCCGCAATACCTCACGCCCTTCGCGTATTCAAACTCTGCGCCCGCCCCCTCTTTCATTCGCATCGAAAACACGCGTTAATCGTGTTGACCAAAATTCAGCTTGCTGAGTTTCGGCTCTTCTGAAATCGACTCCACCTCCCCTATGTCTTCCCCCCGCGTCTTTGCTGTAGACAGCGGTGCCGGCCATGTTGCTTGCGGCGTATTTGCTTCCGCCAAGAACGGTCGGCTCGTGCTCGAACAGTTTGCCTTGGAATCCTTCAACCCCGATGCCTCCCTTGAGGCGCAGTGGGCTGAATTGGTAGCCCAGTCCTTGTCCGCTGCGGACAAGCGTGCGGCCGCATCCGGCTCAGCCGTGTTATCGGTTCCCGGACACCTGACTCTCACCAAGTTTGTTAAAACGCCTGCGGTCGATAAGGCCAAGCGCGACAAGGTGCTTCAGTTCGAAGCGCAACAAAACATTCCGTATCCACTTTCTGAAGTCGTCTGGGATTACCAAACCGTCAGCGACGACAGTCTCGATCTCGAGGTGATGCTCGCCGCCGTGAAGCTGGATGTTGTCGAGGGCCTCTGCGACTCGGTGCGCGAAGCGGGCGTTTCCGCCTCGGGGGTGTTGCCCGCAACACTCGCGCTGTATCGGTCGTTCAAATACAACTACCCGGACGCTTCGGGCGCCAACTTGGTGGTTAATATTGGCGCACGTTCTACGAACCTACTGTTCATCGACAACGGACGCTTCTTTATCCGCACCATCGCGCTCGCGGGCAACAGCGTAACCCAGTCCATCGCTGACGAATTAAAGCAGGAATTCTCCCACGCGGAGAGCCTCAAGCTTCAGGTGCTTGGTGGCACCAGTGATCTCCCCGAGTCGTCGCCCGCCCGCACCACGATCCACAACGCGGCGCAGTCCTTCATCGGCCGCCTGCACATGGAGATCACCCGCTCCACGGTCAACTATCGGCGTCAGAGCGGTGGCGAGCAGCCCTCGGTGATCTACATCACCGGCGGTGGATCCTTGGTGCCGAATCTTATTCCGACTCTTGCAGACAAGCTGAAGACGCGCGTCGAGTCCTTCGATCCTTTGCGCAACGTAGACGTGGCTCCTTCCGCGGCTGCCGCTCGCGATTATTCGGCGGTTCTCGCTGACTTGGTCGGCTTGGCTGTCGCGACTGAACCGTCGGAGAAGCCGTTCACCCTTTTGCCTCCTGCAATCGGTGAGGCACTCGCCTTCCGCAAGCGTCAACCCTTTTACGTGGCCGCCGCAGCGTTGGTTGTGTTGGCGCTCGCGTTGCCAGCGCTCCACTTTCACCAACGTGCAGCCGCTGCGGATAAGCAGGCGCGTGTGTTGGAGACACGTTTGCAGCCACTGCGCGCGCTCAAAGAAGGCGATGCGCGCAACCTCTCCAAGATCGAGGATCTCAAACGCGAGATCGGTGCCATCAAGGGCTTGGTGGAATCGAAGTCCAATTGGATCAATTTCTTCACCGATCTCCAGGAGCGTCTCGTGCGCGTTGAGGACGTCTGGTTGGAAAAACTGCATGTCGTTCGCCCTGCCCAGAACGAGGCGCAGGCCCAGCCCTCCGGCGGAATGTTCGGCGTTCAGTCCAACACGGCAGGCGATGACGGCTCCGCGTCCGCCGCGCCGGTTATCCGCCTCAACCTCAGCGGGCGTTTGTTGGACAAAGCGAACCCGGTTTCGCGGGTGAGCCCGGAGGCCGAAATACGCGTGCGATCGCTGCTCGATAGCTTCGCAGATTCTCAGTTCATCACTTCTGTCGAGAAGGAAACCTTTAATACTAACCAGCCGGGTATTCTGAGCTTCGACTTCATTCTGGTCGTCGATCCCAAGAAACCGCTCTGACCCCCGCCCCATGGCCAGTTTCAAGTCCTATCCTGTCTATTACATCGCGCTTGGTATCCTAGGCTTGGCGGCCCTCGCCACGGCCTATGGTATTTATGACCGCCAAGACGCTGCGGATAAAAGTGCCGCGCGTCTGACCCAAAAGCGCAATGAGCTGAACGCGCTTCAACAGGTGCGACCCGCACCCACCGCGGAAAGCAAGGCGGCGGTCGAAGCCGACCTCCGTCGGACCGAGGCCGCCTTGGCCACCATGCGTGAAGAACTCAAAGTTCGCACTCCAGTGGCTGAAGCTCTTCGCAACGCCACACCTCCTGCGGGCCCCACGGAAGTATTTTTCAACTTGGAGACCTTCGTTGAAAGAATGCGTCGGCAGGCAGAGGCCGCAGGCGTGAAGGTCAAGTCCGGCGAGCGTTTCGGCTTCTACACCTATTCGCGCACCGGACCTGAACGCGAATTGATCCCTCAGGTTTACCGACAGCGTCTTGTTGCGGAGTATCTCCTGAAGAACTTGATGGAGACACGTCCTGCCGAGCTCGTATCTTTTAATCGCGAACGCCCCGTGACGCGGGCTGAGCGAGAGGGGCAATCGTCGGGTCGTTCAACCAGCACCTCGGCGAATCAGTCGAGTGGCGGTAACAATCCCGGGGCGTCCGACTTTTTCGAGATTGATCGCCGCATCTCGGCGCGCGTCCCTGGTTTTGTCGGTGCTACGGCGTTCCGGATGACATTCATTAGTGAGACCGAATCGCTGCGCACGCTCCTTAACAAACTCGCCCAGTTCGAGCTGCCGGTTGTGGTGCGCAGCGTCGAAGTTGAGCCGGCACCTCGGGCGCCCCAAGCCGCTCCCGCCCCTCAGCAAAACACGTTGAGCTCGATCTTTGGAACGACTACGGCCGCCGCCCCCGCCGAGCCTGTTAAGCCCAAGCCGCTTGTTGAAAAGATACTCTCTACTTTCACGGTCACGGTCGAGTTGATCGACTTGGTCGAAGCCCCCGCGACAGAAGCCTCCCCGACTAACTGACATGGCCGCCCAATCCCAAGACAAAATTTTCTTTGGTGCCGCACTCGTTCTGCTGCTGGCTTCCGCTGGCTGGATGGCATCGCAAGGCTCTAAAATCGCCAAGCTGAGCGCCTCCACCGAGGTGAACATCACGCCGTCGACTTACGAGCCATCCGGTATCGATGCGCCCACCGTCGCGACCAAGACGTGGCCCCCGGCGCCTTCGCAGTCGGGAGGTCCGCTTTGGGTCTACGACGTGTTCACGCCTCCCGAGATTTATTACGATGCCGGGACCGCGAAGTTCACGGTGACCCCTCCTCCGCCTCCGCCGGACAAGGACCCGATCCCTGAGCCAGAGCCCCCCAAGTTTGGAGTCGAGTTGGTCGGGATTCGCCAAGACTCCTTTCGTCTGCAGCTCGTCGGTTATATCGGCGAACCAGGCGCCTACCGTGGTAATTTCGAGAATGCACTTTCCGGTGAAACCATCATTGGAGGCGCGGGCAAAAAGATCCCGGATCTCGGACTCACGATCAAGGGCTTCAAGGTGGAGCGTAAAACCATCACCGTCGAGGAAAGCATGCCGATCATCGTGACCGAGGCCACGGCTGTGATTGTAGACGACACGACAGGTGAGGAAATTGAACTTACGAATCTTGCTCGCCGCACGCGGGGTGAGCCGTTTGCCGTCTTTAAGGAAGAGGATTCCCCTCGCACCTTTGAGCACAAGGCGGGTGCGACCTTCACGATCCGTGATGCAAATTTCACCGTCGTGTCGGTGACGTCGGAGCCGCCGTCGGCTGAGATTCGCAAGGAGTCTCCGGATTTGACGGAGCCCCTGACGAAGACCTTGACGCCGGTCGTTCCTGTCGCCCCAGTCCCCCCTTCTTCGGAAGCGCCCGCACAGACGGGTGGCTCCACTCCCTTCCCGTTCGGCAACTAACCACCTCGGTTTACCTGTATCCCTTAGTCTCATACCCAGATCAGAAGAGCATCTCCTAAATGAAAAAGTCCAAGCTCCCCAAATCGCTTCTCGTCACATTGGCCGCCCCGGCCCTCCTCGCGCTGGCCGTGCCGGCGGGGCAAGTGTTCGCCCAAGGTCAGACCGAGACAAAGATTCGCCTGATGGCGGACGCCCTTCGGGCTCGTGACAGCGGTGATCTAGAAACCGCCAAAAAGAACCTGGAGGAGCTTTTGGCCTTGGCTCCTAACGATGCGACCGTGCAACGCCTGCTCTCCGGCGTGAACGCCTCCATCGCCGCTCGTGCTTCCGGCTTGGTTCAGGCCGACGACGCCGCATTGGCGCCGACCTCCGAGCCCGTCGCGGTGACCATGCCCACGGTCGTTCGCACGACGCCCGCTCCCGTATTGACGCCGGAAGAGGCCGCCGTCGCGCAAGCGGACGATCTCGCGAAACAAGAGGACCTGCGTATTCGTGGTCTCATTGCCGACGCCCGCGTTAAGCGCGCCGAGGCCCGCCGCCTTGCAAAAGATGGCCGTTTTGACGAAGCCGCATCGGTTCTCGACGGAGCGATCAACTCGCTTCCCTCAAATCCCGCGACCGCTAGCACGATTGTTGATCTTCAAGCCGAGAAAAACGGGCTGCTTTTGGAGAAGGCCCAATACGCTCTTCGTCAAGGCGACACCGCTGGCGCCCGTGCTGCGCTCGACGCTTACGCCGCTACCTCCGCCAATGATCGCCGGACCGAGCGAGTTGCCCGTTCTATCGATGCCGTCGAGCTGAATCCCCCTTTGCAGCCGATCGAGGAGGTCAACCCTCGCTTCATCGCCGATCAAAAAGAGGTTGCTAAGCTTGTTGCCAAAGGCCGCAGCCAGTATCTTGCCGGCGACATCGACGGTGCGCAAGAAACCTTCCGTCTCCTCGAGTCCGTGGATGCCGGCAGTCCCGAGGCCAAATCTTTCCTGACCCGCATCGCCAACGAGCGTGCGCGTGTGAGCGAACTGAACCGCGTAAAGACCCGCGCTCAGCTCATCCAAGAGGTGGGTGAAGCGTGGAACCGCCCGGGCATTTACTTAGATCGGGTTGTTACCCCAGGCGGGCCAGACCGCATCACGCCCCTAGCACAGAAGCTCAACACGATCATCATCCCGAACGTCAATTTTAGCGGCGTGGAGATGAGCCGGGTGATCAGCACGCTCTCGGCGATTTCAGACGAATATGACCGCAGCGAAGGCGTCAAGGGCGTGAATATCGTCTTGGAAGATCAGGCGACCAAGAATCCTCCGGTCACAATCACGCTCCGCAATCTGTCGCTAAAACGTATTCTCGACCTGATCACGTCGTCCAACGGCTACACCTATGAGGTGACAGAAGACACCGTGTTGGTGCGCCAGCAGATGGCTGGTGAAGGCCGTGGTTTAGACAATGCATTCTTCCCGGTGACTCGCGCCACGGTCATCCGCATGACCGGTATCGGTGCCGCCGCAGCCTCTCCGGCTGCGTCCGCCGATCCGTTTGCCGCTCCGTCGGCCGCCCCCTCGGGTGGCGGTGGCGGCGGCGGCGAGTCCGGTGCGCTGCAAGCGTTTCTCGAGCAAGCCGGTGTTCCCTTCCAAGGTATCCAAGGCGCCAGCCTCGTTTACGACGGTGCGGCCATCATCGTCAACCAGACGCCCCGCAACATCGAAAAGATCCGCAACATCCTCAATCGTTACAACGATGTCCGCCAGGTGGAGATCGAGACGAAGTTCTTGGACGTCCAGCAAGGTGTGTTGGATGAACTCGGCGTTAACTGGTCGGTCAATGGCCAGCGCTTGTCGTTCGTTTCGGGCAACCGCTCGTTGGCGAGCGCGTTTGCCAGCACGAGTGCTGCTTCTGAAGGCCAGATTGTTCGTTTGGGTGCTCCCACCTTGGGCGTCTCCAACAACCCCGCGACGCCTCCCGGCAGCGTGGATATCGGTAACACGGCCTCCGGCATCGTGGGCAACCCGGTGAGCGGTTTCGATTATGGCTCCGGGGCCAATAGTGCGTTCGCTGTCGCCACGGGTGTGGTAGGCGAATTCGATGTCACTGCGACGATCCGTGCGCTTTCGCGCCAGACCGGCACTGACCTGATGAGTGCTCCCAAGGTGACCGTGTTGTCGGGTAATCCTGCCAATATCGTGATCGCCCAAGAGCTCCGTTATCCCCAATCCTACGGTGAAATCCAGAGCCAAGTCGGCACGTCGGGCAACGGTGGCGGTGGCGCCGCCGGTGTGACCATCACGGCCGGCACACCGCAAGAGTTTACCACCCGCAACGTGGGTGTGGAGCTCAAGGTGACCCCGACGGTCGAAGAGGATGACTACAGCATCAGCCTCGACCTGAACCCGAAGGTCACGGAATTCGAAGGGTTCGTTGAGTATGGCGGCCAAAGCGTCGCGATCTCCGGCGGCACGACGGTAACAATGCCGTCTGGCTTCTTCCAGCCGATCTTCTCGACGCGGGAAGTGACCACCAAGGTCACGGTGTGGGATGGTGCTACCCTCGTTATGGGCGGCTTAACCCGCGAAGAAGTTCGCAAGGTGAACGACAAGATCCCGGTCTTGGGTGACATTCCCTTCTTCGGTCGTGCGTTCCGCTCATCCGGCGAAACGTCTTCGAAGCGCAACTTGCTGATCTTCGTTACTGCCAACTTGGTCACTCCAGGCGGCTCACCGAAGAAGCAGCAACTCAAATACACCAGCCCGGCTGCGATCTTCCAGAACCCGACGATGGTGACCCCGGCTGCGGCGGAATCCCGCGCGCGCTCGAACTAATCGGTGGCGGTTGCATTCGGCATTAGAGCATGCCGGATGCAACATAGTCGTTGAATCTCTGTCCGTGCTCGCCTAGTGATTCCCTAGTTGGATGTGGTGCTTTTGTTGATCCGTCGCTTATGAAATTCTCCTCCCTTCTTCTGCTGTGTGTGGCCGTCCTAGGTGGCGTTGCAAACGCGGCGCTGTTGCCGACCCCCGAGTCGGGTAATCCTAATCTTTTGCCCGATGGCACGCCTCCAACCAAGCTGTTGCCTGGTGGAGGTGGTTCCGGCGGAGGTCTTTTGCCTACGACTCCCGATGGCGGTGGTAAGTTGCTGCCGAGACCTGCAGAGGAGCGCGGGGGCGGGGACCGGTTCAGAGAATCATCCCAAATTAAACTATTACGTCTCGTTGGCACTGACGTGGGCAATAATACCAATGCGACATTGGAACCGGGTGAGCCCATCCATGGTGGCTATGAAGGCAACCCGGGTGGGAAATCCCTGTGGTGGCGTTTCGTCGCTCGATTCAACGGCTATCTTGTAATTTCCACCAAGGGCAGCGATTTCGACACCGTGCTGAGTGTCTATTTCGGTGATACAATTTCGACCTTAACGCCTGTTGCGCACGATAACGATAGCGGGCCCAGACAGACCAGTATGGTTTCTGTTCGTATTGCAGCAGGCACCACCTACCACATCGCTGTCGATGGCTATAACGGGGCTAGCGGTGATATTAAACTCAAGTTGGTAGGCGTTCCCGACCCGTCGAACACAAGTGCGCGCCCGATTAATGATGATTATGATGATGCCGTTGAGCTAATGGGGCACTACGCGGTGGATTACGGTTACAACTACGGTGCGACCCGTGGACCCGAAGATTTTCTCTACTCCGCTGGACAGACTGTCTGGTGGACTTGGCAAGCGCCAGCGACTGGGCGGGTCTCAATTTACACCGCTGGGAGTGATTTCGACACCTTTCTTTTCGTTTACGGGCCGATAAGCATATGGGGTTATATCATCAACGATGATGTCGGTGATGGGGATCGTTCAAGTATCGTCAGGGCTAACGTCCGAAAAGGTGATGTTCTCGACATAGCGGTCGATGGCTGGCTCGTGAGTTCTGGTTTCATTGTCCTGACGTTGGACTTGGATCCGCGCCTCGTGAACCCATCCAATGACGAGTTTGAGTTTAGAACCGGTATTCAAGGTAATTCATATTCTGTGACCACCACCAATGTCGGCGCGCTAGCCAACGATCCGGTTGAGCCACTACACGCAGGGCTTTCTACGACAGGCTCGCTCTGGTGGACTTGGACCGCTCCTAACAATGGTGTGGTTACATTCTCGGCTCGCGCTACTCCTGGCACCGAGTCCCAGCCCGGAAGCCCCCTCAAGCCAGTGATTGCAGCTTACCGAGGCGCTCGCTTGGCCCAGTTGAAAACGATCGCCAACGCGGTAGATGATGATCTCGACGGGGGCGCTGAAGTCTCATTCACGGTTAAGAAAGGCGAAACCTATCAGGTGGCTGTGGCTCGTCAGCTCTTTGGAGCCTCAGGTGCGTTTACTTTCCGTCTCAGATATGAAGATGGCTCGCCTGCGGTCGCAAACCAGCCGCAAGATTCCGAGATTGTAGAGGGCGGAAAAGCGACGTTTACCGTCAGTCTCTCGCCCAAGACCCAGACTCCCGTCAATCTTCGCTGGCAAGTGCAGACTGGGAAGAATTCCTGGTCCAATTTGAACAATGATACTCAATACTCGGGCGTGCGCACCCTCACCCTAACCGTCAAGAACGTAACCATGGATATGGATGGTCTTCGTTATCGCTGCGTGATCAAAAACAAGCAGGGAACGCGGACGAGCAAACCTGCAACGCTTTCTGTCTCTCAGGCGCCTGCAACGACGCAAAAGAAGAAGCAAAGTGGCAACAAGTTACTTGGTTCGGGAAGTCCAAGTGGTGGCGGTCTGCTCGGAAATTAATTTTTCGACGATCTCAAACTGGGCAGCCCTATCGTAAGATAGGGCTTTTTTCTGATGACGCGGGCTTACCATGTTTCCTATTGTCGGGTAAGCGCGTTTGTTTCCCTTTAGTGAATCATGGCTAAATGGCTCCTCATTGACGGTTACAACCTCGCCTACCGTTGTTTTCACGCTGTGCCCGAGCTTTCGCGTGCCGACGGGTTTCCGACAAACGCGTTGCACGGTTGGGTGAAGTCGCTGTGGAAGCTGGCGGATCAAGAGAAACCGGATGGCACGCTGGTTTTTTTTGATTTGGGGGGATCACAAGATCGCTTGTTGTTGCTGCCTGAATACAAGGCTCAGCGTGCTGAAATGCCTGAAGCTTTGCAGAAGCAGATTGAGCCTATCAAAGCGCTGACACGAGCCATGGGCTTCGTGGGAATTGAGACCGACGGGGTGGAGAGCGATGATTTGCTGGCGTCACAGGCCGTCGCGTTGGGTGCGCTCGGGCACGATGTGTTGATCGTGAGCTCGGACAAAGATTTCGCCCAAGTGGTCAATGAACGCATCAAAATCTTGCTGCCTCCGCCGTCGGCCAACCCCAAGTTGGGCTGGCGTTTTCGTGACGAGGCGGGCGTGCGAGAGAAGTTTGGCGTGCCGCCATCGCAGATCGCGGACTACTTGGCCTTGGTGGGCGACTCATCGGACAACATACCTGGCATCCCTGGCGTGGGGCCGAAAACGGCGGTCAAATGGCTGCAGCAATATGGCTCAGTAGAGGGGGTGATTGCGCACGCTGCTGCACTCACGCCGGATCGGTTTCGTGAGTCAGTCGGGGAACGCGCCGAGCATTTACGGCGAAACCTGAAATTGACGACTCTAAACCTGACGCTACCGACGGTGGCGGCTGATCGCACGACGGTCGCGGCGGACGAGTTGTTTGCTTTGCTCGAAGGGTGGGAAATGCGATCCAGTTTGAAGGAGGCGCGCGAGCGCTACGGGCGGCAACCGGAGTTTTTGTTCTAAGCAGAAGCTTCTGATCTAAAGTCGTGTCGTTCGTTTTGAAAAATAGGCCTGTTTGCGGATGTCATTCGGAGCGCGAGCAAGCTCGCGGCCTAGGGGAGAAGATGTTTCGCGCGAGACACTTGGTTCCGGCTTGCAGTGAAATCATCCGCTCGACGTGAGGCGCCTTCATCAGTTTGGCTTTGGGATTTGGTTGTGCGGATGGTTCTTGGCCGCCGTGTTTGCCGTATGGCACGCGACGAGCGTTGAGCGGTATCTCGGTCGAGTGACGAACACGCGCTTTGCGGAACAGGAGTTAGGCGTGCCGTTGCAACAGGTTCCCTTGGCCGTCGCCGCCGATGGGCAGGTGTGGGTGCGACATGCTTTGTCCTTGGTGGAGAGCGGAGACGCCAGACTGAGGTGGACGGATATCGATAACGCACCGATGGGACGACCGGTCTTCTGGAACTCAGCTTGGGCTCAATGGCTCGTCGTGTGCGGAAAGGTGCGAATGGCCTTCACCGGCGAGCCGCTCGCGCATGCGATCGAGGGCGCGTCGCTTTGGGCAAACCTCCCGATTCTTCTGTTGGTGATGACGCTGGCGTCGGGCTGGGTCTGGCGTCGCTGGGGCGGGGCGGCCGGAGCGCTCACCGCGGTGGCGATGGTCGGGCACCGGAAGTTTTACGAGGGGTTTTATGCTGGTTACGCCGACCACCATGGGTTGATCAATGCGTCGGTGCTGGGGGTGGTGCTTGGGGTGACGTTTGCGGGCGGCGGTTGGTGGAGGCGGGAAGCTGGGGGCGGGCGCTCGTTGATGCCGTGCTCGGAGCGCGAGGTGTTTCGGGCTGCTACGATCTCCGCAGTCTGCGGTGCTCTGGGGATGTGGGTGAGCGCGGCTTCGTTAGCTGTGACGATCGGCGTGACCGGTGCTGCGGCCTTGGCTGTGGGTCTTCTGCGCGGAGCTTCGCGAGATGAAGCGATTGTGTGTGTGCCGGGCGCGTGGCGACGCTGGGGAAGGGTAGGCGGCGCGCTGAGTTTGCTATTCTATCTTTTGGAAAATGCCCCTGATCGCATCGCGTTTCGGTTGGAGGCGAACCATCCGCTTTACA
Source organism: Opitutaceae bacterium UBA4094 (assembly GCA_002382525.1). Lineage (GTDB taxonomy): Bacteria > Verrucomicrobiota > Verrucomicrobiia > Opitutales > Opitutaceae > Rariglobus. The sequence goes on along the minus strand of DFYA01000264.1, from coordinate 6,594 downwards.
GTTTGGCGTGGTGGGGAGCGGGAGAGGGGATTGCCGCCGCGCTTTTGTGGCGGACGTCCGGGCGTCCATTTAAATGGCTGCTGCCGCGTCTGCTGGGCTGGGGTGCCGCCGTTTTGACTGCACCTGCCGCGGTGGGACTTGGCGGCGAGCGTCTGTTTGCGCCTCTGAATCCGTTTCTGTCTCGTATCCATGAGTCGATACATGAGTTCGAGCCATTTGGGAGTGTGATAACGCGCGGTGGCTGGAGACCGTATGGGGATCAGTTGCTGATTCTCATTTTGAGCGTGGTGCTCGTGGTGATTTGGGCGGTTCGGAGGACGCCGGGGCAGGAGCGCCTCATGGTTGGCTTTTTGGGTGCGGTCGCATTGGCGGCGACGGCCTTGGGGTGGTATCAGAGTCGCTGGATGCTGACGGCGAGCGGATCGCAGATTGTCTTGATGTTGTTTCTCGTAACGGCTCTCGGTGCACGGCTGCAGGTCGGCGCGCGCGTCACGGTGACGATGCTGGCGGCTGTGATGTTTTGTTTGGCTGGGCCGTGGATGCTTGTAAAGGAGCGCAGGTTGGTGGAGCGGGCGCGGGATGTGCAAATGGGGGAGACAATGCAGCTTCTCTATCGGGATGTAGCTGCGGCTTTGCTCAAGGACGGGGCAGATGGGAGTTCCGTGGTGCTCGCGAGTCCGAACACGTCGGTCGGCGTTGGGTATTACGGACGGTTGCGCACGTTGGGCACGTTGTATTGGGAAAATGGCGACGGGCTGCGGATGGCTGCGGAGATTTTCGGCGCACGCGACGATTCAGCGGCGGCGGCGCGGATTCTTATGCAGGGGATCACGCATGTCGCGATGATCTCAAGTTACGACTTTTTGGACGAATACGACTACGCGCTTCGAGGAGCGCGCGCCCCGTCCGACGAGGCGGAGAGTTTTGGCCGAAAACTGCTTTACCGGCACCGCGTTCCGGTATGGTTGCGTCCGATCGATTATGCGGTGCCGGCCCCGCTGCGAGGCTTGAACTTAAAAGTCGCGCTGTTTGCCGTGGATTTCGAAACGTCGGCGCCGGTCGCACATGAGCGGATCGCGGTCTATCAGCTTAGAAGCGGGGAGCTGGTTTTGGCCGAGGCGAGCTTGATGGCTTCCCTCACGGCTGATCCGACACGCCCTTCGCCGTGGTTCATCCAAGGTCAGCTGCTGTTGTCAGCAGGCCGCGAACGTGAGGCGTTCAATTTCATCCGTGCGGGTGTCGAGCGAGCGCCGAATGAGCATCGCGCAAGGTTGGTCGAGGCGGCGGCCGAGGCGTTTGCGCGTCGTGGCGCGGAAGGGCAGGCGTTGGCTAGAGCATTGTGGGAGACGTTGAACGGTGCGTCCCCCGCGGTCGATTAATCGGTGCCAACGCGGAGGGGCGCGGAGTTACTTGGCCTCGTCTTCCGGCCCCAAGATATAGCCCACGCCGTGCACGGTCCGGAACGAATCAAGGCTGAGGCCGTTGCTCTTAAATAGGTCGCGCACTTTTACAATGTATTGGTCGAGCGAGCGGCTTTTCACGTCGGCGTGAATACCCCAAACCGAATGAATAAGAGCCTTGCGCGTGATCACCGCGCCTCGGTTTTCGTGAATGTAGGCGAGGATACCGAGTTCCTTGCGTCCGATTTTGACGGCTTTGCCACCGGGGAACTCGATCTCGAGCCGGACGGGAACCACTTGAGCGCCGCAGAACTCGAACGGGGCGTCGATCACGCGCACGTTTTTGGTGAGGTTTAGGTCGGTGTTGGATTCCGCGCGACGCAGCACCGCGCGGATGCGCGCAACGAGTTCGGGAAAGCCGAATGGCTTGGTGATGTAGTCGTCGCCGCCCATTTCGAGCCCGCGCACTTTGTTCAGCTCGGAGGCGTTGCCGGTGAGGAAGATCGTCGGCACGTGGATATCGTTGGCTTTGAGCTCTTCCATCAGCGCGAACCCGGTCTGGTCCGGCAGGTTAACATCCAGCAAGAGCAAGTTCGCGAAGTTCTTCTTTAAGAACCTCAACGCCAAGGCGCAGCGGTTATAAACCTGCGTTTGCATCCCGGCTTCCTCCAGATGAAGGCAGATCAGTTTTGCCAGTTCCTCTTCGTCCTCGATAACGAGAATCAGAGGCTTCGGTTCAGCGCGCATATGGTGATGGAGAGGTGTAAACGACGTAAGGACGGTGCGAGAGTAGAAGGGTTTTTTACAAATAGGGCGGGATTGTCAAAAGAAACGTCCGTCGGCGGCGCAAGAACACGTAAATCGGGACCGCGAATAAACTTGAACGGCAAGTGTGCGAAGTGTGCTTTGGCCGCGTGTCTGCAAACGCTCCCCTGCTTATGCTCGGGTTGCCCAAGGGCAGCCTTGAGGAATCCACCAAGAACCTGTTCGCGAAGGCGGGCTGGAAGATAACCACGAGTTCGCGCTCCTACAAGCCGTCGATTGACGACCCGGAGCTCGATGGCCGTTTCGTGCGCGCGCAGGAAGTGAGTCGTTACGTCGAACATGGTTTCTTCGACTGCGGCCTCACCGGCTACGACTGGGTGCAAGAAAATAACTCCGATGTGGTCGAGGTGTGCGATCTAGTTTACAGCCGCGCTTCGACGCTAAAATCACGCTGGGTGCTGTGCGTGCCCGAGTCGTCACCCGTGAAGACCGTGGCGGATCTCGCGGGCAAACGCGTCGCCACCGAGCTAATGAACACCACCAAGCGCTTCTTTGCGGAAAAGGGTGTCGCTGCTGAGGTGGAGTTTTCCTGGGGTGCGACTGAGGTGAAGGTGCCTGATCTCGTCGACGCGATCGTAGACATCACCGAGACCGGCTCGTCGTTGCGTGCGAACAAGCTGCGCATCGTTGATACGCTGCTCTACACCAACACCAAGCTCATCGCCAACAAGGCGAGCTGGGCGAACCCCGCCAAGCGTAAGAAAATCGAGACGATCGCACTGCTCCTGCGTGCGGCGCTTGAGGCCGGCAGCAAAGTGGGACTGAAGCTCAACCTTCCCAAGGCATCGCTCGAGGCCCTGATCAAGGCGCTGCCGTCGTTGCGCAATCCCACAATTTCGCCCCTAAGTTCGCCCGAGTGGATTGCGGTTGAGACGATCATTGATGAGAGTGTCGTCCGCGAAATCATCCCTCAATTGAAGGAGCTCGGCGCAGAAGGAATCGTCGAATATCCGCTCAATAAAGTGGTGTATTAAGGGACCCAAACACGCCATGCCTAAGCCCACCACCGTCACTCTAGGTCTCCTGCAGCATGCCTGCTCGGCTGACCCAAAAGAGAACCTGCAGAAGACACTTGAGCTTGCCGAAAAGGCGGCGAAACAAGGTGCTCAGATCATCTGCACGCAGGAGCTCTTCCGTTCGCAGTATTTCTGTCAGTCTGAGGACCACAAAAATTTCGGGCTCGCCGAGCCGATCCCCGGTCCGAGCACCGAGGCGTTCCAAAAGGTCGCAAAAGAACACGGCGTGGTGATCGTCGCCTCGCTGTTCGAAAAGCGCGCCAGCGGCCTGTATCACAACACGGCCGTGATCATCGATGCCGACGGCAAGTTGCTCGGCATCTACCGGAAGATGCACATCCCGGACGACCCGCTGTTCTACGAGAAATTCTATTTCACGCCCGGCGACACCGGTTTCAAAGCGTGGGATACGAAGTTCGGTAAGATCGGCGTGCTCATCTGCTGGGACCAGTGGTATCCGGAAGGCGCCCGTCTCACCGCGATGCAAGGTGCGGAGATCCTGTTCTACCCGACCGCGATCGGCTGGCATCCGTCAGAGAAATCTGAATACGGCGTGAACCAGCACGGCGCTTGGGAGACGATCCAGCGTTCGCACGCGGTCGCGAATGGCTGCTATGTTGCCGCGATCAACCGCGTCGGTCTGGAGCAACCCATCGGTGGCGACGGGCTCGAATTCTGGGGCCAAAGCTTTGTCGCCGGCACGAGCGGCCAGATTCTCGCCAAGGCGAGCACGGATAAAGAAGAGATTCTTCTCGTCCCGGTGGAACTCGGCAAAGTGGACGTAACGCGCACGCACTGGCCCTTCCTCCGCGACCGGCGCATCGATGCTTACGAGAGCCTCACAAAACGGTATATCGACTGATTCACGCGCGGGAGCCTGCTTGCTCGCGATCAGCCATTGAATCGTAAGCAAGCTCGCTGCTCACGTTGAAACCTCATCTGCCGCCGGACGTTTGGCGCCCGAATATTTTTCTACATGGCCAAAGCCAAAACTCCCACGCCCGCCTCGCTGGGCTTCCGTATGCCCGCCGAGTGGGCGCCGCAAACCGCCATCTGGCTTTCGTGGCCGCATAAACGCGCTTCGTGGCCGGGGCAGTTTCGCCCGATTCCGTATGTGTTCGCGAAGATTGTGGCCGAGATCAGCCGCTTCGAGGAGGTGCGCATCAACATCGGCGCGCCTCTGCAGAAACGCGCGTGGTCGTTGATCACCAAAGCGGGCGCCGATTTGTCGAAGGTCACGCTCTACGATCATCCGACCAACGATGCGTGGTGCCGCGATCATGGACCGATCTTCGTCAAAAACCCGAAGACCGGCGAGGTCGCCGTGACCGACTGGGTGCACACCGCCTGGGGCGGCAAGTATCCGCCTTACGATCTCGACAACACCATCCCGCCGCTCGTCGCGAAAAAGCTTAAGCTGCGACGCTTCGAAAACGATATGGTGCTCGAAGGTGGATCGATCGATGTGAATGGCGAAGGCCTGTTGCTCACGAGCGAGCAATGCTTGCTCAACGAGAATCGCAACCCGCACCTCTCGCGTGAACAGATCGAGCAAAACCTCAAGGATTACCTCGGCGTCACGCAGGTGCTCTGGGTCGGCGATGGTATCATTGGGGATGATACGGACGGCCACATCGACGACATCACGCGCTTCTACAAACCGGATGGCTTCATCACCGCCGTCGAGTCGAACAAACGCGACCCGAACCACAAGATACTTGCCGAGAACTTGGAGCGCTTGAAGGCGTTCCGCACGCCGAAGGGCAAGAAGTTCGACATCGTCGAGCTGCCGATGCCAAAGCCGTTTTCCTTTCAAGACCAGATCGTGCCGGCCAGCTACGCGAATTTCCTCATCATCAACGGCGCGGTGCTCGTGCCCAACTTCCGTCAAAAGAAGCGCGACGCCGAGGCCAACGAGATCATCAGTGCGTGTTTTCCCGGGCGCGAAGTGATCCCGATCGACTGCTACGAACTCATCTGGGGTCTCGGCACGCTGCACTGCATCTCACAGCAGCAGCCTGCGTGAGCACTCCGTGTGGGAAGGGAGCTTGCTCGGCGAGGATCGAACAGCGCGAGCCAGCTCGCCTCCTACGTTCTAATCATGATCTTTCGCCTGTTGGTGTTCCTCGTGTTCTGTCTCGCTCTCGCGGGCTGCGAATCCGTGCGGAATGACGTTGGCGCCGGCGTGCGTGAGAAGTTCGGTGGTCCGACCTATCAGCGGCGCCTCGTCGAGGGGGAACCTCGCGCGGTGTTCGACGCGGCGCGCGGGGCGGTGGAGCAGCTTGGCTTCCGGGTCACCCGAGCCGGCGCCGCGCAACAGGTGATTGACGGAGTGAGCGGCTTGGCGAGCGACGACCGTCTTCGCGGCTCCCGCCAGCGCACGGTGAAAGTGCGTCTCGCCGCCGCGCCTGACGGTGGCGTCGAGGTCGCGGTGCTGTTCACCGAGGTGGTTGAAGACGATTTCTCTGCAGGTGTTGGCCGAGCGACCGAGACCACGTTGCGCGACCATCCGCTCTACGATGCATTCTTTGCCGCCGTGCAAATCGAGCCTACGAACTGACCGCACGTCGAGCAGCCGCAGGCTTTGTTCACCGGGCATCGCAGCCCGTTCGGAACGTCAACTTTGCCCTTGCGGCCACCTCTGAAAGCGGACGTGCTGACCGCTCGCGGTATTTGTTCGGTTCAGGCCGGTGTCGCCGCGACGCTCCCATCGGCCCTCGACGTCAGTTAACCATCAACCCACGGCTCCGCTTACGCGGGGTCATCGCGGAAGATCGACGCTTCGGAGCACGCGGCGGTTTTTCGTTCCGTTCCTATGAGTTCAGTAATGCAAGAGCTGCTCGCTCAATCCGGTTTCGATAAGCTCAAAGAGGGCGCTATCGTCTCCGCCACGATCACCGAAATCCGTCAGAACGACGTTGTCGTCGACATTGGTGGCAAATCCGAAGGCGTCATCCCCGCCAACGAGTTCATCGACATCGGTGACCTCCAGATCGGCTCCTCCATCGACGTTTACGTCGAGAAGCTCGAAGACAAGTCCGGCGCGCCGGTCCTCTCTTACGACAAGGCCGAGCAAAAGAAGAACTGGGACAACATCCTCACCAAGTTCCCCGAAGGCTCCATCGCCGCGGGTCGCGTGAAGGCCAAGGTCAAGGGCGGCCTGATCGTTTCGATCGGCGTCGATTCCTTCCTGCCCGCCTCGCACATCGATATTCAGCCGCCCAAGAACCTAGATCAATACGTCGGCCAGACCTACGATTTCAAGGTTCTCAAGATCAATCTCGACCGGAAGAACATCGTTCTCTCCCGCCGCGAGCTCATCGAGGAACAGCGTTCCTCCAAGCGCAAGTCGC
>DFYA01000026.1:12653-27604 GCA_002382525.1 Opitutaceae bacterium UBA4094 | reverse complement strand
CGGCGCCGAGCGGGAACCGCCGCAACGCGACACCGAAGGGCCGGTGCTGGCGATTCGTGAGGCGTTGAGAGGCGATCCTGCTCAACGGAACGTCAATGTCGTCGTGACCACCCAAAAGGTCGTGCTGACCGGCACGGTTCAGAGCGACGAGATAAAGGAACGGATCGAAGAGCGCACCGAACGCGCGGCGCCGGGCTGGAATATCGATAACCAGATCCGGGTCGCGCAGCAGGACGAATAACCCCCGTGGCGGTGCCGACTCCCGGCGGCGGAGGCGTTGCGCAACGATGAAAGAAAAATTCTATGAAAACCCACCGTCACACAGCCCAGGCCCAGGGAGTCGTTATCGATCCAGTGTGCGGCATGTCGGTCGATCCGGCGACGTCTCCAGCGGAGCACTACAACGAACGCACCTATCATTTTTGCAGCGAGCATTGCCACGAGGCGTTCACTGCGGATCCGGAGCGTTACCTGGCCGCCATTGCCGTCAAAAAGCCCGAGCATCGCCGGGTGCGCTCGCGGGTGAGCGAGCGGCAGAGGTCGGAGCGTGGCACGGACGAGAAACGTTCGTGGACGGCGTATGTGCCCTTGTTGATCGTGATCGGCACGGCGGCGGCGGTGGGCGTGGCCAAGCAGGTGGCTTACGAAGGCCCGTGGTCAGGCATGGCGTGGATGCACGATTTTATGGGCGTGTTCTTGGTGATCTTCGCGATGTTCAAGTTCTTCGACCTGCGCGGATTCTCGGACGGGTTTCGCATGTATGACCTGTTGGCCAAACGCTCGCCCGGCTACGCGTATGTGTATCCGCTGATCGAACTGGGGCTCGGACTTGCGTATCTGACGCAACAGCGATTGCCGATGCTGTATGCGCTCACGGTGGTCGTGATGGTGTTCGGCGCGCTGGGCGTGTTTGGCGCGTTGAAGAAGGGACTCAACGTGAACTGCGCCTGCATGGGCACGGTGTTGAAAGTGCCGCTGTCCACCGTGGCGTTGACGGAGAACATCGGCATGGCCGCGATGGCCGCGGTGATGTGGCTGCGCGTGGTGTAGTTGACCTACCACTACATAGGCGCAAGCAGTGGGCGCTTGGCGGCGCGCCCCTGTCCGGAAGAACGCCCGACGAGGCTTTGGGCGAGCCACGGAGCGAGGTGACACGTCCACCAGCGGACCTCGGCGCTGCAACGGTCGACGAGGGTGTCGGCGATCGGAGTCGCGAAGGGGTGGCGCCATGCGTCGTCGCTGTCGGGAAGTTGGAGCGCGTGCGCAAGGGCATCGGCGATGCGGGCATGCCCGATGGAGTTGGCGTGGATGCGATCGTCGCTCCAGAGGCGTCGATCGGTGGCGACAGCGTAGGCGGCGAAGTCCACGAGGATCGCGCCGCTGGCGCGGGAGGCGTCGGCGAGCGCACGGTTGAGGACGGCGATGCGCGGGGCGATCAGCCGCGCGAGTGGCATGAGCGGCGTGAGATCGGGCAAGGTGAAACTGAGCACGGTCGCGCCGACGGAGGCCAGCGAGCTCTGCATGTGCTCAACGTCGGCGGCAACACGGGCGGCATCGAAGCGCGGAGCGGTCACGTCATTGGTGCCGCAGAAGACGGTTGCAAGGTCGGGCCGCATCGCGAGCGCGGCGTCGAGTTGGGTGGAGCGAACTTGCGCGGTGGTCAGCCCGCGAATGGCGAGGTTGGCGTAGTGAAGATTTGGAGACGTGGTGGCGTGCAGCCGTTCGGCGAGCCGTTGCGACCAACCGCGAAAGCCGCCGGCGCCGTCGGGATCGTCGATGCCCTCGGTGGAGCTGTCGCCGAGAGCGACATAGCGGGCGAAGGCGCGGGGAGGGGCTTGAAGCATAAATGAAGTTCTTTCTCTTTCTTCTTAATCGTTCTCTTTCGTCAGCCATCAGAGGCGGCGGAGCGCGAAGAGGCCGTGAGAAAGATTAAGATAAAGAGGAAAGAGAAAGAGCAGGTCACCAGTCGTAGCGCACGCCCAGGCGGGACCAGCGGGGTGGGGCGATGCTGACGACGCCGGTGGCGGTGCGGGCGGTTTGAACCTCGGTGTCGAAGAGGTTTTCGACCGCGAGAAAAACTTCCCAACGCGGGCCGAAACGACGCGCGATGCCGAGGTCCACCGTCGCGGCGGAGGCGAGGCGGAGGGTGTTTTCGTCGTCTTCATACTGCGCGGAAAACCAGCGGGCGCGGGCGGTGAGTTGCAGGGAGAAGGGCGCGCTCCAGTGGATGGACGTCGTGACGGTGTGGCGGGGAACTTGGGCGAGTCGGTTGCCTTCGAGCGATGCGGGGGCGGCGGAACCGGCGTTGAGCACGCGGGCGTCGGTGAAGAGATAGGCGGCTTCGAGTTGAAGCGTCGTGTGCGGACGGGCGCGGAGGGCGGCTTCGAGGCCTTGCACGCGGACGCGGTCGAGGTTGCGGCGTTCGCGGAGGTCGGGGCCGATGGTGACGTTGGTCACGGCGTCGCGGAGTTCGTTGACGAAACCGGTGAGCGAGGCTCCGAAGGGCGCGTCGGTGCGGCCGAAGTCGAGTCCGGCCTCGAAGCCGGTGAGGGTCTCGGGGTCGAGCTCGGGGTTGGCTTGCGTGGTGACGGGACCGACGCGAAAGGGGCGGTGGTATTCGTTGAGCGTGGGCACCCGGAACGCCTGATAGCCGGAGGCGCGGGCGCGAAGGGCCGGTGCGGCTTGCCAGACGAGGCCGAGCGTCGGGCTGAATTCGACGCCGTCGCGATCATCGAAACGTTGATCGAGAATGACTGTATTGGTCGTGGTGTCGCGTTCGCGGCGGAAGCCGTCTGTGGATTGCCAGTAATCGACGCGGGCGCCGACGGAACCTCGGAGAGTGCTTGTCAGGGCGCGATCATGGCGGGCAAAGAGGCCGGCGAAGAGTTGTTCGCCACCGGCGCGGCGGTCGCGGAGGAACGCGTCGAGCGGCGCGGAGTAGAAGAAGGCTTCGCGGGTCTCGCCGCGCACGTGGCGGGCGTCGATGCCGAAGGTCGTGACGGCGTCGTCGGCGGGAGCGCCCCAAGTCGCTACGAGTGCGGCGCCGAATGCGGTGGCGGGCACGTCGTATTGGTCGAGGGCGGGTGTTTCGGTGGTGCGGGTGGGATCGACGGCGCTGAAGAAGGAGGAGAAGGACTGGTCTTGGGCGTAGATCGTCGCCGACCAAGTGAAGTCGGACGGAGCGCGAGCGGGCTCGCGGCCGACGTCAGAGGATGCGTTGGAGGAGGAAAGCGTGGCGGAGAGGAAGCGTTCCTCGGACGTGTTGCGCTGGAGCGGGGTGCCGTTGCCGCGATCTTCGGCGTAAAGGCGAGCGGTGACGGTGAGATCGAGTGTATCCGTAAGCTTACTACGGACGGAGGCTTGGGCGCGTTGGTAGTCGAGGTCGGCGCGGCGGTCGATGGCTCCGGGGTCGCGGACGAGGTGAACGCCTTCGGTGGCGAAGGCGGCGGCGTTGACCGTGACGGCGTGGCGGGCGTGGGCCGATGACTGTGTGGCGAGAACCTCGGCGCCGCGGGTGCTGAAGTCGCCGGCGAATGCCTCGACAGCGAAACGGTGTCCGGCGGGCGGCAGGGTGAGGAGTTGCACGGTGCCTCCGAGGGCGGCGTTGCCCCAGGCGCCGGAACCACCGCCGCGCACGATCTCGGCGGACGCGAGGGAGAGCTTCGGGAGTTTGGTCCAGGCCACCCAGCCGCCGAACGGATCGTTGAGCGGGACGCCGTCGAGGAGCACGAGCGAACGGCTGGCACCGCTCGGACCGAGTCCGCGGAGCGAAACGCCTTGCGCGGTGGGATTGGCGGTGAGGCTGCCGGTGCGGCGGAAGAGGCTGAACGACGGCTCGGAGCGAAGGGCGTCGTCGAGCGCGAGTGAGGGCGACGAACGCAGGTCGGAGGACGTGAAAACGGTGACGGGGACAGGGAGGGCGTCGGCGGGTTGAGCGCTGCGGGAAGCGGTGACAACGACCGGCGCGAGGATGGTGGGCGCGGGTGGGGTGACGGACGGGTCGCTCACGCTCCCCGCTACGGGGGGGAGGGCGGCGAGCGGGAGGAGCAACAGGCGAACGAGAGTGCGGGGAATCATAGGGCGAGGGGTTCGAGGCCGAAGATGGAAACGTCCACGCAGGGAGAAACCATCGCGTGGTCGGCGGGGCGCTCCGGGTGCGGGAACGCGTTGTCCGTAAAGAGCGAGGTTTCGGCGTGGTCGAGCCGGGCGGGTGAAAGCCGATACGGGTGATGCCAAACGCGTCCGGAGAAAAGTTGGCCCGTGCGCCGGGACTGGGAAAAAAGCAGATAACGCTCGGCTAAAAAGTATTCCAGAGTGCCGGGTTGCGCGGGCGCGGGCGGCGTCGTGCCTGCGTAGCGAAAGCGGCTGGTTGGTTGCGCGGCGGAATGCGTGGGCGATGCGCTGCGCAGGGCGGAGCGCCGCGTGGAGGTGAACTCGGTGAACGCGGACGCCGCCGGAGGTTTGTCACTTATTAAGTGACAAAAAGGCTTGGGGCGGGAGCCGGTTTGGCGGGCGTGGACGTAGGGGAGGGAGAAGAACGTGCGGGCGAGGACGACGGCTACGGGGTTGTTGCAGTCGAGGGAGTAGAACCAGACGCCGGGCGTGCCGTCGGCGGTGTGGACGTAGGTGCGCAGGTTGAGTTCGAGAAACCAAGAGAGGCGTCCGGGGACGGGCGGGCAGAACCGCGGGCGAACGGCGTCCATCCAGAAGGGGACGATGCCGAGGTAAGCGTCGTTGTTGAAGGTATCGACGAAGAGGCCTTCGGGCAGCGTGGCTTGGATCGCGGCGGCGTCCCAGCGCCAGTGAAGGAAGAGCAGGTGGCTCCACGATTGAAACATCACCGGCGAACGGGCGGGGCGCACGCGGGTGGCGGCGCGTTGTTCGGGGGTGGGGGCGTGCATGGCGGGCGAGGTGGAGCAGGTGGCGGGGCGTGGCGTGAGATGGAAGCGGGCGATCTCTGAGCCACCTCGGAGCCGCGGGCGGAGGCTAAATTTCGGTTTCGGTGACGTGGCGGTAGGCGCCGGGGGGGAGGTCGCCGAGGGTGAGGGCGCCGAATTGCACGCGGTGGAGCGTGAGCACGGTCGCTCCGGTGGCGGCGAACATGCGGCGGACTTGGTGGTATTTGCCCTCGGTGAGCACGAGTTCGGCGGTGCGGGGCGCGCCGGGGAACAGGCGCAACTCGGCGGGGGCGCAGGGGGCTTTTTCGCCTTCGAGGAGCAGCGTGCCGGCGGCGAAGAGCGGGATGAGGTCGGGCGTGAGATCGCGGTCGGTGGTGGCGCGGTAGAGCTTGGGGACCTTGTGCTTGGGCGAGGTGTATTTGTGGACGAGCTCGGTGCGGTCGGTGAGGAGGATCAACCCTGAGGTGTCTTTATCGAGACGACCGATGGAGGTGACTTGCGGATTGCGGGCGCGCCAACGCTCGGGGAGCAGGTCGTAAACGCGCGGGCCTTCGCGTTCGTCGTGGGAGCAGACGAGTCCGAGGGGTTTGTTGAGGAGAAGGAGCAAACCGTCAGGGTGGTCGAGCGGTTCGCCGTCGATGAGCACGTCGGCAGGCGCGACTTTGCCGGTGGGGTCGCGGACGGGCAGACCGCGGACGGTGACGGCGTGTTTTTTGAGAAACGTGCGCGCTTCACTGCGGGAGCAGTAGCCGAGGTTGGAGAGGAGCTGGTCGAGGCGGCGCATGGTGGGGCAGTGAACGTGCGGGGGCGGGGTGGCACAAAACATTTTGCACCCGGTGAGCGTTTCCACGCGTAGTGGAGAACACATGGTGCGTTGGACGTTGTTTTTGTTGGCGGCTGGGTGCGCAGGGGCGGCGTCGCTCACGTGGTGGCACGCACCGAAGGTGTGGGTGTGGTGGCTGGCGATTCTCGTGGGGGAATTCGGGCACTTCTTGTTTTTACTCCCGGTGGCGATCGGTGTGGCCGGTTGGTATTGGGGCGGCGAACTGCGGGGCGTCACGGTGGCGATATGCGGGCTCTCGGCCGTCGCGATGTGGGTGCCGGCGGTGCGGGCGATGGTCATCGCGCAGGCGTTGCCAGCGAAACTGGGATCGGCCTTCGGCGCGGTGGAACTGACGAGGGAGCCGTTTACCTTGGGCGGGTTGGTGGCGCGGCGGACGGAGCCGGTGCCAGTGGAGACGCGTGAGGTGGCGGGCGGACTGCCGATGGATTTTTATCGGGCCGTTAATCGCGAGGGCGCGGCGCCGTGTGTGGTGATGATTCACGGCGGCGGTTGGGATAGCGGGGATCGCACGCAGCTGCCGGAGGTCAACCATCACCTCGCGCGGCGCGGTTACGCGGTGGCGGCGGTCGGTTATCGGCTGGCGCCGGAGACGCGCTGGCCGGGGCAGGCGGAGGATGTGCGCGCGGCCATCGCGCATCTGACCGCCCACGCGGAGGAGTTTGGCATCGATCCTACGCGGCTCGTGTTGATGGGCAGGTCGGCGGGCGGGCAACTGGCCACGGCGCTGGCGTATTTAAAGCTGGATACGCCGGTGCGGGGTGCGGTGTCGTTTTATGGTCCGCATGACCAGGTGTTCGCGTGGGGCTTTTCGCGGGAGGACGATATTCTCAACGCGGTGAAGCTGCTGCGTCAGTATCTGGGCGGCTCGCCNNGGAGAACGCGGTGCCGACGCTGCTCGTGCACGGGGTGCAAGACCCGATGGTGTGGCACAAGCAGAGCGAGCGGTTGAGCGCGAAACTCGATGGGTTGGGCGTGTCGAACGCGTTGGTGTCGCTGCCGTGGGCGACGCATGCGTGCGACTTTAATCCGCGCGGCCCGTCCGGGCAGTTGTCGTGGTATGCGCTGGAGTGGTTTTTGGCGGCGGTGACGCGGGACGTCGAGAAGTGAAGACGTAGGGATTTAAAACCGGTTGTGATGACGAGGCGGTTTCCCGACTCTTTTATCGCGTCGGGCGCGGAACATGGCGCGGCAGGGACGTTTCGGCGAGGCCGCACAAGCGCCTGCGGAGCCGGTTTTTGAGGAACGCATCCACGCCCGGAGCGAGGGCACAAGTGGATGATCTTCCCGGATACCTTCGTGCCCAGCCGGAGCGCTGGGAGGAAGCGACGGGCTACCTGACAACGGCGGTTTCGGTCGATCCGGATTATCTGAATGCGTGGAAGAAGCTGTCTGCGGTGCGGCCCCAGATGACGCGCCCGCGAGCTGGAATGGACCGCGCGGTGTTGCGTTTGCTCGTGCTCGATCCGGCCCGCCATCGCACGATGCACGCGCTGAGATCAGCGCTGGATGCGGTTCATCGGTGGGCCAGGGAGTAGCTGCAGAACGGATGAGGAGTGGTCCCGGGGAGGGGCAACGTGTGCATAGAAAAGGCGGCGATGTCCGACATCGCCCGCCTTTTCTATGTCTGCGGACGGAACGTTCTACTTCAGTCCCAGTTGATCGGCGATCCACGCGTTGGTGAGCTCGTGTTCCTCGGGGATGGTGTGGTGCGCGGTTTCCAAGGCGAGGACGAGGCGCTTGGGGGAGGGGATCACGTTGTAGGCGGCATACATCGAGGTCGGCGGGCAGACCTCGTCGTTGTAGCCCCACGCGAGGTGGACGGGCGCCTTTAGGCGGCGGGCAAAGTTGACGACGTCGTAGTAGCCGGTGACGGCAATCTTCTCGGGCGTGGCGTGACGGGAGGTTTCGCCGGTTTGCGCGTCTGGGCGCATCATGTGCGGCCAGCCGCCGGCGCGTCCATGGAGATAGCCGGTCACGTCGCAATACGCCGGATAATACGCGGCGAGCGCTTTCACGCGCGGGTCGAGCGCGGCGGTGACAATCGAAAGTTGTCCGCCTTGGCTGCCGCCGGTGACGAGGAGGTTTTCGCCGTCGTATTCAGGAAGGGATACGAGGAAGTCGTTGGCCCGCACGCAGCCGAGATAAACGCGGCGGAAATAATAGGCGTCGCGGTTATCCAAGTTGAAGTGCGGGTAGCCGGCGAGCGCACCGGCACCGAGTTGGTCATAGGTTTCTTGGGGCAGGTTCACGGGGATTCCGTGAATGCCGATGTGGAGGGTGATCACGCCGCGGGCGGCGAGGTCTTTCATGCCGTGATAAGGGCGGACGCCGGCGCCGGGCACGCCGAGCACGGCGGGGTATTTGCCGGGGGCTTTGGGGACGCTGAGAATGCCATACACGCGTGCATGCAACTTGTTCCAAGGCGTGCCGCCGATGTTGCGGAAGCTGACGTGGTAGACGTTGACGGTGTCCGTGCAGGCGTCGGGCAGGAGCGTCTGGCGGGCTTCGAGCGGGACCTTGGCGAGATCGACTTTGGCCGCGTCCCAGAAGGCGTCGAAATCGGCGGGATCGGTTTGTGTGGGCTGGATCTTGTCGGGCGAGAAACCGGCGGTGGCGACGCCGCGATACGTTTTGCCGGCGATCTCAACGGTGACTTGGCAGCGGATGAAGCCGGGTTCTTTGAGCGTGCCGGCGTCGATCACAAAGCCGCCTTCGGGAAGCGTCGTGGTGCGTTCGTCGGCGGGGAGCATTTCCGGGCCGACGCGATAGCGAACGGTCACGCCGGTGAGCGGCTGTTGGTCGGCGGTGACCTGAACGTTGAATTTGGCGGGTTCGCCGACGGCATAGGTCCAGCCAACGCGGTCCGGGGCAACGCGCACTTGGACGGCGGCGACGCGCGTCTGCGCGGGCGCGGGCACGTCGGGAATCGTGAAAGGCTCGGGCGTGTTGGCGAAGCCGGGGGCCGAAAGCAGCGCGGCAATGAGGAGAAGACGCAGGGTTTTCATGGGTAAAGGCGCTTGGCGGACCCGATTATAGGCTCGCAAGCGGGAAGCCATTTGGGATGCGTTTAGGCGCGCTACCCCGCAAACCTCATTTTCTATGTCTCTTTGGGAATACAAGCACATCACCAGTGGCCCGCACGGTTTCGCCACACCCGCACTTTTGGAGTCGTATCTGAACCAGCTCGGCAAGGACGAGTGGGAGATTATCAGCTATCAAACGCTGCCGACCAACCCGCTGGCGTTTAACGGCGTCGCGCGCCGCACGACGTTGCGCGATTGGACGCTCGAAACCGCTGCTGCCGCCGCCGCGAAGGTCGAAGCCGACAAGATTCGCGCGGAGTTTGCCGCGAAGTTTCAGGGCAACACGCCGGCCGCTGGCGCGGTGAATGGCGGAGACGGCGCGACTGAAAAGCCCACGACGCTTATCTCCGAAACCGCCGCGCCTGAAGACGGGTTTCGCAAGCTGCGCGACACCGAACGCGATGGCGACCCGGACGCCGCCGACGAAGGCGACGATTGGGACAACTGGGACAACATGGACGACGACCTGCCGACGTTCTTCGAGGCGATCAAACCGCACCTTCGCAAGAACCAGCGCGGTCCCGGCCAATCGGTGGGTATCACGTTTCTGGCGAAGCGCTGGGAGCAGACCGAAGGCGATCTCATTGGCGCCCTCAAGGAATGCGGTTTCACCATTCCCGAGCGCGAGGACGACGCGCCCGTGCACTTGGAATTCGAGGGCGAACTTTACTGGCTCAACCTCAACGCGCGGCACGAACTGTTTTTGAATACGCGCGAAAAACCGCGTCCGGTATTCCGTGTGGCGCAAGCGAAGCCGCTCGATCCGAACGACCCGGCGGCGGCGGTGTTGGCCGAAGAAGTGGCGGTCGAGGCGGCGGAAAAGGCGAAGCGCGAGGCCGAACGTCTGGCACGCGAAGCCGAGCACGCTGCCCGCCGTGCGGAAAACGAGGCGCGCCGCGCTGCAGCGCAAGTGGCGGCTCAGGCCGCGCGCGAAGCCGCCCAGGCCGCAGCCGCAGCCAAGGCAGCCGCTGCAGGCGTAGCTGCGGACGGTTCCGCCGGAGCAGAAGCATCCGGCGCCAACGAGGCGCCGAGCGAGCCTGAGGCCGCTCCGACCGAGGTGTCGCCCGACGATCTGCCGCCCGAAGCGGAAGATTTCCTGACGGCGGTGCGCGGGCAGATGCGGCGCAATCGTCGCGGTCCCGGTTATTCGGGAAGCATCGTGTATTTGGCGCGTGCGTTTAAGCAGTCCGAGGAGGACCTCGTGGAGATGTTCGTCGCGGTGGGGCTGACGGTGCCGGAGACCACGCACGACAAACCCGCGAAGACGAAGATCGGTTCGTTCGTGTATTGGTTAAACAAGGACAGCCGGGGCGCGATCTGGATCAACGGCGACGAAGTGCGCGGCGTCGGCGAGCCGAAGTCGCAGGCCGGGGCGGATGATGCTGGCAAATCGGTGTCGGGTGCGCAGGCGTCCGGAGCCGTGCAGGGGCGTCCGGCGGAGGCGCCGATCCAAGGTGAACCCACGGCGACCGAATCGGTCGTGGCGGAAGCGGTATCTGCGCCCGAACCGGCGTCGGCTCCGGTTGAGCCGATGCAGGCCGAGCCCGCGAACGCCGGAATCGCGACTGCCGAACCGGCGCCGACGGAGCTCGCATTGCAAGAACCGGTGCCGGTCGTTGCGGAGTCCGACGGATCCGAGCCGGTTGCATCCGAGACGGAATCCGCAGGCGAAGAGCTGGAGCAGGCTGCGGAGCCGCCGGTCGAAGCCGCGTCGAATTCGGTGTTGGCGGCGGTGCGACTGTTGTTGAAACCCAACAAGCGCGGAAGCGGTGTGTCGGCCGAAGTCGGTTACCTTGCGCGTGAACTCGGGCAAGATTTGCAGGTGTTGCTGGCAACGCTTTCGAACCTCGGGCTGGCGCTGCCGGAAAGCGAAGGGGACAAACCGTCGTTCGTTGAGCACGCGGACGAGATCTTTTGGTTCAACAAAAACCCGAAGGACGGCTCGGTGTGGGTGAATGCGAAGACGTCGAAAGCCGGCGCGAAAAAAGCGGCGGGCGGCGCAGCCAAGCCGCGCGCGAAAAAAGCGACGAAGGCGGAGTGAGCGGACGGTGCTTTCCCGACGGGTGGGCGGGTTTGCGCGCGAGATCGAAATCGCGAGCAAGCTCGCTTCCCACGTTGGAGCTGCCAGCGAGCGAACAGGCTCTCCAAATTGAAGGACTCGGCCTGCTATAGAAGGACGTTTTCGGAATTGGTCACAGAGCCGGGCCGGAGTTCCGATCCGAGTTCACGGAGTCCCGAGGTCCTGCGGGCCGCACTTGATGAGCTTGGTCTGGGGGCTCGGGCCCTCATCAACCGACTCATGCCGGGCGGTGTTTAACGCGAGATGTCGCGTTGCGTGAGGACCTTGAATCCCCGGGTGTTGAGGGCCTGCGCAGCGACGTCCATGTCTTCGATGTTCATCGCGAGGGCGGACCGGCCTTCGGGACGTTTGATGAAGCTGTAGATATAGTGGATGTTGATCTCGGCTTCGAGGAGTGAGGCGAGCACCGGCTTCAAGTCGGCTTCGTCGCTGATCTCCACGGCGAGCACATCGACCTCTGTGTAGGGAAAATCGTTGTTGATCATCAGCTCGCGGGCCTTGTCGGGATCGTCGACGATCAAGCGAAGGATCGAGCTGTCCGTGGTGTCGAGCACGGTGAGCGCGATGACGTGCACGTTGTTCTCGCGCAGGAGCGCGGTGAGGTCGTAGAGGCGGCCGACGCGGTTCTCCGCAAACACGGAGAATTGTTTAACGGGATCGGTCGCGAGAGTGATGTTCGTGGACGACATGGTCGGCGGGTGCGCGACAAGATGCGCTGGGCGTGATGCGTGGTCAATGGCGGCGCGGCCGAGTTGTGCGGAAGACTGCGGGGACAAGCTTTTTTAGGCGCGGCTAAACAACTTGCTTCACGGGGAGCCGGTGCTGACATGCGCCCGACAAAACCCGCCGTGAAACGTTTTGGAGCCACCGTCCATGCCGATGTTCAGCGTCGCGCCAAAAGTAGCGCGGCGTTGGTGCTGCGCGGGATCGTGCTGAACCTCGTGCTCGCGATCGTGAAGTTTGCGGGCGGTATCTGGGGCGGCACGTATGCGTTAATCGCGGACGGCACGGAATCGTTGCTCGATGTGTTTTCGTCGGCTTTGGTGTGGGCCGGGTTTCGCGTGGCGGCGCGTCCGCCGGACAAAGATCACCCCTACGGTCACGGCAAGGCGGAGCCGCTCGCGGCGATGGCGGTGGGACTGGTGGTGCTTGCGGCGGCGGTGTGGGTCGGCGTGCACGCGGTGCGAGAGATTCGCACGCCGCATGAGACTCCGCATTGGGGGACGTTGCCGTTGCTCGCGGGAATCGTGGCGGTGAAGTGGTGGTTTTCGCGGCGCATGGCGCGTGCGGGCGACGAGGAGGGAAGCACCGGTCTCGGCGCGGAGGCGTGGCATCATTATTCGGACGCGTTGACCTCGGCGGCGGCGTTTGTGGGCATCGCCATCGCGGTCACCTGCGGCGAAGGCTACGAGGCGGCGGACGATTGGGCGGCGTTGGTGGCGTGCGGAGTCATCGTGTTTAACGGTGTGGGAATCTTGAACCGGGCGTTGAAGGACGTGATGGACTCGGCGGTGCCCCAGGCGTTCGAGGACGAAGTGCGGGCGGTCGCGGTGGCGGTGGCCGGCGTGCGGGCGCTCGACCAATGTCGTGTGCGCAAAAGCGGGCTGAGCCACCTGGTGGATATTCATGTGATGGTAGATCCGTCGCTCACGGTGTATGATGGCCACGAGATCGCCCACGCGGTGCAGGAGGCGCTGACGCATTCGACGCTGCACATCGCGGATGTGTCGGTGCATATCGAGCCGGCGCGGGACGAGGCTGGGTGAGGCTTGCGTTCTCGTTGGAAGGCAAACGCATCAAGTGGGACCCGGTTTGCGGTTTACTGGTCCGAAAGTTGCAAACACGGTCTCCTCCTTATGAAAGCGCGCACCCCCTCGAAGCCTCTCAGCAAAAACCCCAACCTGCTCAAGTGGGTCGCCAAGATGGCGGAACTCACCAAGCCGGCGGCGATTCACTGGGTGGACGGCACGCAGCAGGAATACGACGCGTTGTGCGCGCAGATGGTGGAGGGTGGCACGTTTAAGAAACTCAACGATGAGCTTTGGCCCGGTTGTTATTACGCGCGGTCCGACGCGACCGATGTGGCGCGCGTCGAGGACCGCACGTTTATCTGTTCGCTGTCCCGGGAAACGGCGGGTCCGACGAATAATTGGGAAGATCCGTTTCAGATGCGCAAAAAGCTGAAGTCGCTCTTCAAGGGCTGCATGGCCGGGCGCACGATGTATGTGTTGCCCTTCAGCATGGGTCCGGTGGGGTCGCCGCTGTCGCAACTCGGCGTGGAGCTGACCGACTCGCCCTACGTGGTCGTCAACATGCGCATTATGGCCCGAATCGGCCTGCCGGTGTTTAAGGAGATCGATAAGAACGAAAAACGCGTCGTGCCTTGTATGCACTCGGTCGGGGCGCCGCTTACGGAGGGGCAAAAGGACGTGCCGTGGCCCTGCAATCGCGAAAAATACATCGTGCACTTTCCCGAGACGCGCGAGATCTGGTCCTATGGCTCGGGCTACGGCGGCAACGCGTTGCTCGGCAAAAAGTGTTTCGCGCTGCGCATCGCCTCCAACATGGCCAGCGACGAAGGCTGGATGGCCGAACACATGTTGATCCTTGGCGTAGAAGATCCTCGGGGCGAAAAGACCTACGTTGCGGCGGCGTTCCCGAGCGCGTGCGGAAAAACGAATTTCGCGATGCTCATCCCGCCGCCTGCTTTGCAGGAAAAGGGCTGGAAGGTGTGGACGGTCGGCGACGATATAGCGTGGATCAAACCCGACGAGAAGGGCCGTTTGCATGCGATTAATCCCGAGGCGGGTTTCTTCGGCGTGGCGCCGGGGACCTCGGTGAAGACCAACCCCAACGCGATGGCGGCGCTCGCGAAGAATACCATCTTCACGAACGTCGCGCTTACGCCCGAGGGCGGCGTGTGGTGGGAAGGCATGACCGACGCGCCTCCGCCGATGTGCGAAGATTGGCAGGGCAAGATCTGGACGCCGGAGATCGCGCAGGTCACGGGCGCCAAAGCGGCGCATCCCAACGCGCGTTTCACCGCGCCCGCCTCGCAGTGCCCGACGATCGATCCCGCGTGGGAGGCCCCGGAAGGGGTGCCGATCAGCGCAATCATCTTTGGCGGACGCCGCGCGAGCACCGTGCCGTTGATTTATCAGGCGTTTAACTGGAGCGCNNTGCCCTTCTGCGGCTACCACATGGGCGACTATTTCCGCCACTGGATCACGATGCAGAAGAAGCTCAGCGAATCGCCGCGCATCTTCAGCGTGAACTGGTTTCGCAAAGATGCGGACGGGAAATTCATGTGGCCGGGTTTCAGCGAAAACATGCGTATTCTTAAATGGATCGTGGACCGCGCGCGCGGCCGGGCTCTCGCGAAGGAGACGCCCATCGGCTGGCAGCCGCGTTACGATGAGATCGATTGGATGGGGAGCGATTTCACGCGTGAGCAGTTTACGGAGCTGCAACGCATCGACCGCGCGGCGTGGCGCGCCGAGGTGATCGGGCATGAGGAGTTGTTCATCGACCTGCACTCGCACCTGCCAAAGGAGATGGTTTACGAGCGCGAGTTGTTGATCTGCCGGTTGTAGGCGCGGCGGTTGGGCGCCGGATCGGTGGTGGATCGGAAGGCTGATCGGGCGGTGGGAAGCGAGCTTGCTCGCGATGTTGGCGACGCGAAATCGCGAGCAAGGTGGCTTCCTGCGGCAGAAAGGGCGGTTTTGCGCCGGTTTGGACATTCGTTGCCACAAGATCTGCACAGCGGTCACCAAACAGCGCGGAGCGGGCGGGTGCCGGTTGGGGCATAGTGAAGGCCTTCACCATGGTCTCCTCGCGCTTGCCTTTGCCGTGTTATGTTCCGGGTCCGCCTGCGGCGATTGACCTGTTGCGGAAATACTCCGGACCGGCGCCGCGCTACACGTCGTATCCGACGGCGAACCACTTCACGGACAACTTGGCGGCATTTGATCCTGCGGGGTTGATTGCTTTGGACAACCGGCCGGGCGCGGGACCGTTGTCGTTGTATTTTCATCTGCCGTTTTGCC
>DFYA01000026.1:0-12493 GCA_002382525.1 Opitutaceae bacterium UBA4094 | reverse complement strand
CGGGGCAGGCCGCAGCGCTGCGTGAAATGGGCGCGTGGCGGGCGTCGCTCGGCGTGCAGGACACGGATCCGGCGGTGCAGCAGGCGATTCACCGGGTGCAACCGCCGGCGATGAACGAGCGGGCGTTCACGCTGCTGCGCAACGCGGGCTTTACCTCGATTAATGTCGATTTGATCTACGGGCTGCCGAAACAAACGGTGTCCACCTTTGCGCGCACGATCGACGATGTGCTCGGGCTGGCGCCAGATCGGTTGTCAGTGTTCAGCTACGCGCATGTGCCGGCGCTGAAACCCTCACAACGGATTTTCGATCAACAAGGCCTGCTGCCCTCGCTCGACGAAAAGTTGCGCATGCAAGTGCTCGCGAGGCAGCGGCTGCTCGCGGCGGGTTATGTGGATGTGGGCATGGACCACTACGCGCGGCCGAACGATGAACTGGCGGTGGCGTTGAGGGAGCGCGAGTTGCACCGAAATTTCCAGGGTTACAGCACGCGGGCGGGGGCGTCGGTTTACGGATTCGGCATCTCGGCTATCTCCAGCACGCCCGATGGTTATCGGCAGAATTGCAAAGACCTTCCCGGTTACCGCCAGGCGTTGATGCGCGGCGAGTTGCCGGTGGTGCGCGGGTGGCGGTTGTCCGAAGAGGATCGCCGACGTCAGGCGCTCATCATGGGATTGATGTGCGAACGCCGGTTGGATTTCGCGGCGTTGTCGGAGGAATTTAGGCTCGATGTCGCCGGCGTATATGCGGCCGAGCTGGCCTCGTTGGCTGATCTCGAGGCAGACGGGATCGTTGAGCGGACGGCGGCGGGCATCGAGGTGACGGATACCGGACTGCCGTTTGTGCGGGTTGTCGCGGCGCGTTTCGACGCGTATCTCCGGCAAGGTGCCGCTTGCCATTCGCGGGCGGTGTGACGGTCCAGTTGCGCACAAAAAAGGCGGTCGGCCGCGAGTGATCTCGTGGCCGACCGCCAGCTAAACTGACCGGTGGGACGCGGGCTTAGCCGCGCTTTTTGGCGATCAGTTGCTCGAGTTTGACGATGTCGGCGGAGAACTGACGGATGCCTTCGGCGGTTTTTTCGGTGGCCATGGCGTCTTCGTTGAGGGCGAAGCGGAAGGATGCCTCGTTGAAGGAATGTTTTTTGAGATCGGCGGCGGCGGCTTTCGCTGCGTCGAGTTTGCGCACGACGGGGGCGGTGGACGCGGCGAGTTCGGCCAGCAAGGCGGGGGAGATCGTGAGGAGATCGCAGCCGGCGAGCTCGACGATTTCGCCGGTGTTGCGGAAGGAGGCGCCCATGACCTCGGTCTTGTAGCCGAATTTTTTGTAGTAAGTGTAGATCTCGGTGACGGAGATGACGCCCGGGTCGGCGGCGCCGGAGAAGTCGGCGGCGGGGGTCTTGGCCTTGTGCCAATCGAGAATGCGGCCGACAAAGGGCGAGATGAGTTTTACGTTGGCCTCGGCGCAGGCGACGGCTTGGGCGAACGAGAAGAGGAGCGTGAGATTGCAGTTAATGCCTTCCTTCGCGAGGACCTCGGCGGCTTTGATGCCTTCCCACGTGGAAGCGATCTTGATGAGAACGCGGTCGCGCGAGACGCCGGCTTTTTCGTAGAGCGCCATGATTTCGCGGGCCTTGGCGAGGGTTCCTTCGGTGTCGAAGGAGAGGCGGGCGTCCACTTCGGTGGAGACGCGGCCGGGAACGATTTTGAGGATTTCGATGCCGAAGAGGACCAACAGGCGGTCGATGATGTGGCCGATGTCGGCGGACGGGCCGGAGTCTTTGATCGCCTGATCAACGAGCGAACCGTAGGCGGGAAGGCCGGCGGCCTTGAGGATGAGTGACGGGTTGGTCGTGGCGTCCTGCGGGGTGAATTCCTTAATAGTCGCGAAGTCGCCAGTGTCGGCGACAACCGTGGTAAACTGCTTCAGTTGGTCGAGTTGGTTGGGCATGGGTGTGGGTTTAAAGGACGAGTGTGATTTGAGAGACGAAGCGCGAGCAAAGCGCGGGAGCGGAGCTTTGTCACGGATTCGGCGGGGGATATCGTTGCAAAAATTTTCTCAACCAAATGAGAGCGGTTTCTTCGTCGCTGAAGGCGCCATCGAGCTGGGCTTCAAACGCCGCGGCGAGGATCTCGGTAAAATGGGGCCCGGGGGCCTGGCCGAGCGCTATGAGGTGGCGGCCGAGAAGCAGGGGGCGTGGCGGGGTTTGATGGATCGCGAGTTTGTGGGCGCGGGAGCGAAGTTTAGCGATTAACGCGAGGGTTTCCGCGTCCACAAGCGGCGGGCGTCCGAGGCAGTCGGCGGTCATGACGACGCAGAGGTCATCAATGGTGGCGGGGTGCAGTTTGCGGGCCAGGCGGCGAAGGTGGCTGTCGGTGAACTCGCCGTTGCCATGGTGGTGGGCGAGGTGAAGCACCACCAGCGGGCGCACGACTTCGCTGATCGCATGAGGNNAGGCTGCGCCAGCGGAGTCGGCCTTGGTGTTCGGATTGGCGGGTGGTGGGCGGTTTGCCGAAGTCGTGGGCGAGGACCGCCAGCATCAGTAATCGACGCCGGTCGGCGGGGGCGTCGCGCCACTCGGGTAGTTGAGGGAGGGCGTCACAGCAGTGTTGCGTGTGGGTGAAGACGTCGCCTTCCGGGTGCCAGTCGGGGTCTTGCGGGCAACCGTGCAACGCGGCGATCTCGGGGAAGTGGGCGAGCCAACCGGTTTCGTGCAAGACCGCGAGGCCGCGGGAGGGGCGGGCGGATTGCGCGGCCCATTTCGCCCATTCGCCCCAGATGCGTTCGACCGGCAGTTCGTGGAAGGTCGGGGCAATGCTGCGGCAAAGGGCGGCGGTCTCGGGGGCGAGCCTGAGATCAAAGCGGGCGGCGAGTTGAAAGGCGCGAAGCACGCGCAGCGGATCCTCGGCGAAGGCGGGACTGGTGTGCCGGAGAACGCGGGCGCGTAAATCGCGTTCGCCGCCGTGTGGATCGAAAAGTTCGCCGGTAAACGGGTCGCAGGTGATCGCGTTGATGGTGAAATCGCGTCGAGCCGCTGCATCCGCATCGTTGAGCGTCGGGTCGGGGGTGACGGCGAAACCACGGTGGCCGTTGCCGGTCTTAGATTCGCGTCGCGGCAGGCTAAAGTCGTAATCAGCGGTGCCCAGCCGTAGCTTGATAACGCCAAAACTGCGGCCGACGACATCGGTCGCGCCGAAAGGGGCGAGAGCGGCGTGGAGTTTTTCAAACGTGATCCCCTGCACCTCGATATCAAAGTCCTTGGCGCGGAGGCCGAGCAGATGGTCGCGCACGCAACCGCCGGCGAGCCGCGGGCGGCTGATGGGCTTGAGGGCGGCCAAAACCGACCGCAGCTCGCTCGGCACATTCATCATGATGTCGGCTTGTCGTTCCCTGCGGACGAATGCGTCAGCGCGCCGATCGCGAGAAAAATCCAGCCGCCAATTAGTGCCAAGCCGCCGATGGGAGTGACTGGGCCGATCCAACGCGGCCCGCCCAAGGATAGCCAGACGAGCGAACCCGAGAAGAGAAGCATGCCTACGCTCCACGATGCGCACGCACGCCTCCACCAGCTGGCGCTCCGGTCCGCGTTGGATGTGTGCAGGCCCGCGCTCAACAGTGCGACAGCGTGAACCAACTGATAAAGCACAGCGGTTTCCCACGCGTGCAGCGTTCCTCGGGCGGTGAGGATGCTCTTGAGCCCATGGGCGCCAAAGGCACCGAGCGCGACGCCCACCGCTCCGGCGATCGCGGCGAATACAAGGTAGTTTTTCATGAGAAAAGAGGGTGAGGCGTGTGATCGCGAACTGCCTCCAATGGCTTCCAGTTCCACCGACGCGACCGGATAGATGGACGACTTATTGCGCGGAATTCCGGGATTAGGTGACGTTTGAGTAAAGACTTGAACTGTGGTCGGCAATTCTGTGCATTCCTGCCCGCCGTGACCTAACGGCGACCTGACAGAAACTACAAAACTACAGAACTACACATGAAAAAGACGATCCTTGCCCTCGCCGCCCTCGCGGTCGGTGCATCCGCCTCCGCTCAGCAAGCCTCCCAGTCCGCTCTCGCCGTTACCCTCGATGTGACGTATGTCAGCCAGTATGTTTTCCGCAGCATCAAGCTCGCTGATTCCTCCATCCAGCCCTCCGTCGAAGCCTCCTATGGCGACTTCTACGCCGGCATCTGGCACTCCAGCCCCGTCAGCTCCAACACCGGTTTCACCGAGACCGATTTCTATGCCGGCTACAACCTCGCCATCAACGAGACCTTCGCCGCCGATGTTGGCCTGACCCGCTACACCTACAATGGTTCTGGCAACAGCCAGTTCAACAGCACGGAAGCCTATGTCGGTATCAAGGCTGACCTGTTCAACCTGAGCCCCAGCCTCTACTACTACCACGACTTCGATAACGAGGTCTCCTCCTACATCGCTTCGATCGGCCACACCTTCCCGATCGCCCAGGTCGGCCTCTCGCTCGACGTTTCCGCCACCTACGGCTGGATTCAGATCCCCTCCTCCCGCGGTGGCGACTACAGCTACTGGGGTGTCGGCGTTGCCGTTCCTTATAGCCTCAGCGAGACCGCCACGCTGACCGCTGCTGTTAACTACACCCATCGTGACCGCAGCAACTACGTTGCCGATCGCACCCAGGACCGCGTTGTCTTCTCGCTCGGTCTGGCTGTCGGCTTCTAAGCTGACCCGATTCATCGGTTAAAAACTCCGAACCCGCTTTGCCTCATCGGCGAGGCGGGTTTTTTATTCACAACGCCAAAAGAGGGATTGACACCTTTCCGGCAACCCTACGCAATCCGCCTCTTTTCTCATGAAAACGTTCCTCGCCAAAAAAGAGACCGTGCAGCCCAAGTGGCATCTTATCGATGCCGAGGGTCTGGTCCTTGGCCGCCTTGCGGTTAAAGCGGCCAATCTGATCCGCGGCCGTCACAAAGCTTCCTATACCCCGAGCGTCGATACCGGCGACTTCGTTGTTGTCATTAACGCCGAGAAGGTCGTCCTCACCGGCAAAAAAGAAGAGCAGAATAAATACATGTTCTTCTCGGGCTATGTCGGTGGCGAAAGCTACAAGACCATGCAGCAGATGCGTGACAAGAACCCGGCCTTTATCATCGAGCACGCTGTCAAAGGCATGCTTCCGAAGAACCGCATTGCTCGTCATATGTTGACCAAGCTCCGCGTTTTCGCCGGCCCGAACCACACCCACGAGGCCCAGAATCCCGTCAAGACTTCCGTCTGATTATCATGAGCGCTGAAAAGACCATTTTCCTCGGCACCGGTCGCCGCAAGTCCTCTACCGCCCGCGTTCGCCTCACTGAAGGCACCGGCAAGCTCACTGCCAACGGCAGCGACTTCGACACCTATTTCTCCCACGAGAACTTCTCGAAGCAGGCGTTCCGCCCGCTGTTGACCGTCGAACTCCGCGACAAGGTCGACGTCGATGTCAACGTTGCCGGCGGTGGTGTCACCGGTCAGGCCGGTGCGACCGCCCACGGTATCGCCCGCGCCCTCCAGAAGCTCAATCCCGAGCTTCGCGCCGCCCTCAAGAAGGCCGGCCACCTTAAGCGCGACCCGCGCGAGAAAGAGCGCAAGAAGCCCGGTCAACCCGGCGCCCGCAAGCGCTTCCAGTTCTCCAAGCGCTAAGTCGTCACGAACGTTTTCATTCAACACCGCCCTTCGCGAAAGGGCGGTTTTTTTATGGTCGAAGGCCGGGAGCGGAATCGGCGGTGACGCCGCGGACCGCGGCGGTGAACCTGGCTCGCGGCGTAAAAGGCATTGAAACGCGAGCGGCGTTCCACAGGTTCGCGCAGATGTTGGGCATACTCCGCCGGCTGGGACTCGGATTGTTACTGATCGCGGCGACTTCCGCGTTGCTGCTGCTTTCCGACCAGCGTTCCCGCGTGAAGCCGGACCCAGTGCTCGCGCGCGTTGGGCCGGCCGACGACAACGCGGCGCCGTCAGCATCGTTACCGCCCGCTTCGACGCTCGCGCATGTGGACCCGTCTCGGCTGCCTCGTGTGGCGATCGTGCAGCACAACACCCAGCCGGTGTTCGATGCGGGCGTGCAAGGAATCATCGACGGGCTTGCCGCAGGCGGCTTCCGAGAGGGGGAGAATTTCGTGGTTCGCCGGTTTAATCCGCTTGGTGACACCAATCTCGCCAACGCCATCGCAGTCGAGGTGGCTCAAGGAGGTTACGATCTCATTCTTACCGCGACCACGCCGTCGCTTCAAACCGTGGCCAACGCCAACCGCTCACGTCGGACGCCGCACCTGTTTGCCCTCGTTGCCGACCCCGCTGCGTGCGGCGTCGGCATCTCGGCGACCGATCCGCTCGACCACCCCGCGCATCTTTCGGGCTACGGCACGCGGTTGCCGGTGGTCGCCGCATTCCGCACCGCCCGCGAAATCAACCCCGCGCTTAAAACTGTCGGGACGCTCTGGAACACCACTGAGGTCAACTCCGAGGTGCAGCTCCGCGACGCTCGGCAGATTTGCGCAGAACTTGGGATCACGTTGGTCGAGGTAAACGTCGATTCCACCAACGCGGTGACTGAGGCGACTGCCGTTTTACTCGGGCGCGGCGTTGAGGCCGTGTTTATCCCCGGCGATGTCACCGTGCTCGGCGCGATCAACAACGTTCTGCAAACCGCCCAGCGCGCCGGCGTCCCTGTTTTTAGTCTTTTTCCTTCGGCTCAACCCAAGGGCGAACTTTTCAACGTCGGGGCCGATTACCACGCCGTGGGCCATAAGACCGGCTTGCTTGCCGCCGAGGTGCTGAAGGGACGCGCGGTTTCTTCGATTCCAGTCAGCAACTTCGTCCCTGAGCGACTCGCGCTCAACGAACAGGTTCGCGCGCAACTCCGCGGGGTCGAGCGCTGGAATTTCCCTTCCGCTTTGCGGGACCGCGCCGGGCTCTACGTTAACGCCGACGGTAAACTTGAAAACCGCGATTCCGCTTTCGCTGACGCCGCAAAATCTGTCGCCGCAAACACCCGCGCGACAACTCCGCGTGCGCCCGCCGACGGGCCGGTGCGGCGCATAGCCGTGGCTTACTACGCGCCCGAGCCGAGCTGGGATGATTGTTATCGGGGGCTAATCGATGAACTTCGCGCGCTCGGATACGAGGAAGGCAGGAACTTGATTATTCGTTCCGCCAATACCCAAGGTGAGGCGGCGCACATCCTGCCCATTCTTCAGAACTACGACTCATCCGATGCCGACGCACTGGTGACGTTCTCAACGCCGATGTTGCAAGGTGCGCTCGCGACCATCCGCCACAAGCCGGTCGTTTTCACGTATGTGACCGACCCTTTGGCCGCCGGCGCTGGCAAAAGCTGGACGGACCACGATCCCCGCGTCACCGGCGTCGGCACCATGGTGCCGGTGGACGAGGGCGTGCGCGTGATCCGAGCGCTATTCCCCAACATCACACGCCTCGGCACGCTCTACAACGCCGGCGAGATCAACTCCACTCGCGTCGTCGATCTCCTCCGGCCCGCCTGTGCCGCCGCTGGCATCGAGCTTGTGGCCGTGTCGGTCGCCGCCACCGCTGATGTTCCGCAGGCCGCTCAAGCCTTGGTGGCCCGCGGAGTCGAAGCGATTTACCTGCCTAACGATAACCTCGTTTATCAAGCCTTTCCGGTGGTCATGCAAATCGCCGATCGCGCCCGCCTCCCGGTGTTCAATGGAGATCCGGCTTACCTCGGCGAAGGCGTTTTTGGTTCGGTCGGCCCTGGCTACTACGCCGCCGGCCAGGCTGCTGCGCACAAACTCGCCCGTGTCCTCGCCGGCGAGAGCCCGGTTACGATCCCGATGGAAAACGTTTCGGCGAACCGCATCGGCTTTGACCGTGACGCCGCCCGCAAGCTCGGGCTCTCCGTCGACGAAGAGCTTCTCAAATCTCTTGAGGCGGTCGCCACTCCCTCGGCCGATGCCACCGCCGCCCGCGACGTTTCGCCCGGCGAAGCCGCTGCATCGGCCCACGCGCCCGCCGCCGCTGCCGCCCGCAAACTCACCAAACCGCCTGCGCCGCTTCCGGCGCGTGTGGACGTGATCATTTACAACGACAGCCCGCCCGCTGAGGAAACCCTGGCGGGCTTTAAGGAGGCGCTTGCTCGCGGCCCGCTGCTCCCGGGGCGCGACCTTCACGTCGTTTACCACAATGCCCAAGGGGATATGGCCACCCTCAGCGGCATCGCAGACGCCGCTCTCACCAATTCGCCCGCGTTGCTCGTGCCGCTCTCGACCCCATCGCTTCAAGTTGCCTTGGCGAAGACCACGCGCCGTGGCACGCCGAATATTGTCTTCGGCATGGTGGCTAATCCCCTCGCGGCCGGCGCAGGTCGCAGCTACGAGGATCACCTCCCACACGTCACCGGCATCACCGTGCTCGCCCCGGCACCCCGCGTCGTTGAGATGCTCAAGCGTCACTACCCGCAGTTTAAACGTGTGGGCACGCTGTTCTGTCCCGCCGAGGTCAACTCCGTCGATCTCAAGGAATACTTCACCCGCATCGCCGCGGCCGAAGGCATCACGGTGGTTGCGATCGCGGTCAATACTCCCACGGAGATCGCGGACGCGGCGCTCACCTTGGCGTCGAGCAACATCGATGCGATCGTCCAAGTATCGGATAACATCTCCAGCTCCGGTTTCTCCGCACTGACGCGTGCCGCGCGCTCAAGCCGGAAACCGCTGATCAGCATGAACAGCCTCATGGTGGGTCAGGGTGCCGGCATCGCCATCGGCATCGATTATCACGACGTCGGCATCTCCACTGCGGATCGCGTCCAGCGGGTCCTCGCGGGCGAAGATCCTGCGACCATTCCATTCGCGCAACCGCCCCGGATCCACTTCACCGTCCATACCGGCAACGCTCGCGCCACCGCACTTCCGCTTCCGCCCGCGCTTTTGGATGAAGCCGGTAAATTGATCACCGATTGATGAGCCTTTCGACGGCTCACGAAACGCCCCGCAACGATGGACATCGCCACCGAAAAAACCTCTGAACAGCTCATCGCCCGACTCCGCGGCCGGCTCGACGCCGCATGGAGTCCTGCCGTTCGCGATGCATTGACCGGCTACATCAAAGCGGGCGAGCACCGCATCCGACTCGATATGGCGGCCGTCGACTACATCAGCTCGACCGGCCTGCGCGTGTTGCTGTCCACATTTAAGCAGCTGAAGGCGGTCAACGGGAGTTTTTTCATCTCGCCCGCCTCCTCCTCGGTCAGCGATACGCTCACCCTCGCGGGCATGGACATGCTTCTCGTCCCGATGCGAGATGTGGAAAATGTGTCCGCCCGTGCAGCAGTCGGGGCCCAGTCAGGCCAACCGTTCGCCGATGCGGCGTTACGGGGAGTGGTTTTTTCATTGCCGCCCGGTGCTCCGATTTCCCTGCGCCTCGTGGAGGCAGCGACGTCCCTTTCGTTTTCGCAGGCGTCCTTCGCGCTCGGTGTTGGCGCACTGGGCTCCACCGATGCCGATTGCGAAGGACGTCGGGGTGAATTCATCGCCGCTGGTGGCTGCGCCGCCTACCAGCCGACCGATGGTGCTAATCGCCCGGACTTCATCGTCTCCGAAGGCGCGCTGGTTCCCCGCGCGAATCTGGTTTCAGGGATTGTTGGCACGGGGGCGTTCACGCGTTTGTTGCGTTTTGAGCCGCAGCTCGACGCCCGGACCGTTGCGCTGTCTTCGCTCGCGGACGCGGTGTTGAAAATTGCTGGGGGGGACGCGGCTGCGTTTGTTGCCGTGGCGGAGGTAGCTGGCTTGGTGGGGGCGGCTCTTCGGCGAGACCCATGCCTCGCCTCCGCGCAACATACGGCGTCGTATTTTTCGTTCCCCGAGATTCGGGACTGGCTCTCCTTCACGGGCGAACGCTCCTTTCGCGAAACGACCGCGCTCCTTGTAGGCGTGGTCTCCAAGGCGGCCGGCAGCGCGGGCAGCTATTCTGTGCAGCTCCGCCCGCTCTTTTCTGCCCCTGTGGCGCCACTTGGCCATGTGCACGCCCTAGTTGTTCCATATCGCCCGCTCCAGAAGGGTATGATGGATCTGGCCCCAATGGTGGCTGCGCTCTTCGACGGGGCGTCGCCTCAAGGCCTTCTTCATCTTCTGGGCGATCCCCGGGGGGCGTGTGGCGCGGGCGAAAGCGATTTCAGCCGAGGGGCTGTGTGGTTGGCCCCCGTTGATCTCACACGATAGTAGCGGTGTGCGGGGGCTTTGTGAGCGATTAAACCCCCGAAGGTTCAGTTTGTGTGGGATTGTCACGCCGGCCGATCTAGGAAATCGCGTCGCAATGGCACCGGACTGCGTCGCTGAGGGTAGCGGGCCACGATGTGGGGTTGCGGATTCGCCGGCAGACCGAAACATCAACGCTCGTCGCGTTCACCAGCCTCACTTCAAGAAAGGTGCGTGGTCCTTCGAATGACCATACGTTAGGAGCTCATATAGCGTGAACGTCAGATGACGGCGCAATGCTCGGATCGCCGACGTGGCCGCGGGTCCCATTGATCTCGACGCGTCTTTCGCTGGCAGCGGTCCATCTCACGGCTTCATCAACAGGCTTCCCTATGAGCTGTTTGGATTCATCTGGGCGCCGCTGTCCATCACCTAGGCCGTGTTTGCTAAATAAAATCCCGTTAACGTATTCATTAAGTGGATACTTTTGGCTTGATTACTCCTGCTGGTTCGGCTCACATTCGGTTGTGAATCAACAAGCAAGGTTCATTCTAGCCGACGGCGACTGGGATGAGCTTAAAAAATTAAGGCCCACCGGGATAGCCTGACGGGAGCGAATCGTCGCGGGCTACGTTGCGACGATCCGACCATGAGGCTCCGGATTGAGGCGATCATGTGGATACTGCGAGTAGGCGCCCCGTGGAGGGACTTGCCGAAGTGTTTCGGGTCCTGGCAGAGCGTTTACCACCGGTTCCGTGCGTGGACGCGCAGCGGGTTGTGGGCGTGTGTGCTTCGCGGACTCGCCGACAGGCTGCGTGACGACGAGTCGATCATGATAGACAGCACCGCCATGCGAGTCCACGCCCACGGCGCCAATCCGGCCGGAGGACAAGCCGCGCAAGCGATGCCGCGTTCCCGCTCCAGTCTCTCGACCAAAATCCACATGGCCTACGACGCTTTGGGCTACCCGCTCGGCTTCATCATCACCGGGGCGAACGTCTCGGACTTCGATCAAGCCAAGCCGCTGCTTCAAAAACACCTAAAGGCAAAGATGCTCGCTATCACGGATAAAGGATACGACAGCGACGCTATCCGTGCTTATGTGAACCAACAAGGCGGCGTCGCCGTCATACCCCCGAAGGCCAATCGTGCAATTAAACCCGCCTTTGACGAGCATCTCTATCACGAGCGCCACCGCATCGAAAACCTCTTCTCCCGCCTTAAGGCCTTCCGCCGCATCGCCACTCGCTACGAGAAACTCCACACCACCTTCTCCGCCATGACCTCCCTTGCCTGCATCCTCATCTGGCTCAAATGCTAGCTCCTATTTAGCAAACACGGCCTAGGGCATTCAAGGATTTCCCGGGTGACGATTCAAATGCCTGCCTTGAGATGATCGGACGATGAGCACCATGGCTGTTAAAGGCGGCGGCGAGCATAGCCTTGATCGCTGCTTCGCCTCGGGAAGCAGCGCCCATTACCGGATCGAACATGGGGGGGGGGGCCGTGTTGGGCCGGATGGAAATAGAATGTTCAGGAGACGGCTCAAATTTATGCTTCGTATCCCTGTCCTTAACAGAGGCTTAAAGCAGCATCGTAAGTTTTTTTGAGAAAACGCTTGAAGCGCGGAACTCATTTTCCATTGTCCGCACTCCCATCGGTGACCGACGCCCTCAAGCGAAGCGAAACGGTGGGAGTTCCTTGAAGTTTTTTGGTGAGTCGGCCAAAAGTTTTAAAAAAACTATTGACGGACGAATCACGAAATGTTCTCTTTGAACTCTTTCCTCTAAGCGAGGAAGTGCTCTTTGAAATTTACTTTGTGCGATTGATTGGGACCCCCAATCAAAAATATTATTCCAAATATGGATAGGCCCTTATGGGGTTTATCCTAGTAGTTCAAGAATCACTAGGTTCTGAACTCTCTTTTCGGAGAGTTTGATCCTGGCTCAGAATGAACGCTGGCGGCAGGCCTAACACATGCAAGTCGAACGAAGCCTTCGGGTTTAGTGGCGGACGGGTGAGTAACGCGTGGGAACGTGCCCTTTGGTTCGGAATAGCCCTGGGAAACTGGGAGTAATACCGAATGTGCCCTTCGGGGGAAAGATTTATCGCCAAAGGATCGGCCCGCGTTGGATTAGGTAGTTGGTGGGGTAATGGCCCACCAAGCCGACGATCCATAGCTGGTTTGAGAGGATGATCAGCCACACTGGAACTGAGACACGGTCCAGACTCCTACGGGAGGCAGCAGTGGGGAATATTGGACAATGGGCGCAAGCCTGATCCAGCCATGCCGCGTGTGTGAAGAAGG
>DFYA01000021.1:34418-37840 GCA_002382525.1 Opitutaceae bacterium UBA4094 | reverse complement strand
CCGATTCCGGTAAAGAAAATTGAGCATAGCAATTCCTGATGTCGTAACAGCAAACCGGCCGTTTGCCCCTTGCATCATCCGGCAACCCACCTATGTTATCCGATCCTGTTCTTTGATTGGCTTCACGCCGATCCTCTCCAACTCCGCGTTGCCGCCCGCCGTTCTCGGCGTGGCTCAATGCCTTCCCCATTTCCCGCCGCGTTCGCGCGACCGGGATTCCCTCTGGGGGTGTTCTGGATTCGATCCTTGGTTTGCGTGCGCCGCTGCCCTTGGAGGATGAGCGTCCCTCCTAAATCCCGCTCAAAAAAACAAACGGCAACACTGAAGAAATGCCCCTCGCTGCCTAAGTAGCAGTGACGTCCGCCTGGCGATATCTGCTAGCCAACGTGGACGATGACAGCAGACATAACGTAGGGAGCCATCCGCGGGCCTTACGTCGTATCTTCACCCGGGGATTGGTTGATGTCTAAGCGCGGTTGGTCGCGTAACATCGGCGAGATAAACACCAGCACATAAGGGTAGACGCGGCGTGCAACGGCCAAGGAGACCCGGGTTCAAATCCCGGCACCTCCACCAGCCTTCGCCCTGCGGGCTACGGCTTGGCAAGCCAGCTACTTGCCAACCTGTATGTCTCGCAGGGCTTTTTGTGTCCCGGTGAAGGCTCGTCGCGCCGAAGCTCTTCGAGCGTAGGCGGACTGCCACGCCCTAGTGCGCAGCACGACGGCGGGCTTCCTCGTATCATCGTCCGACTGCCGGCATGCGCATTGACCAACCGCAATCACTAGGCATTAAGGCGCGGTGCCTTTCATCTACGTTTATTTGCTGCGCAGCACCAAGTATCCAAATCGCCACTACACCGGCATTACATCAGACCTCAAAGCGCGCCTCCGAAAACACAACCACGGCGAGGTCACATCGACCGCAGCCCATGGCCCTTGGACGCTCGAAACTGCCATCGCCTTCCGCTCTCGCGAAAAGGCCGTCGCCTTCGAACGCTACCTCAAATCCGGATCTGGTCGCGCCTTCGCTACACGACACTTTTAAGCGCCTCTTTCGGCCAATCCTCACACGCCCGCCCCACCTCCGACTCCGTGCTCTCCCGGATCGAACTCCGGCCCGCCTCTGTGACACCTCCGAAAGCTCGTCACCAGCAGCCCCTGACGCCCTCACACATCCCGCACGCACCGAAAACCCAGATTCGTCGTCGCGCTGTCCGGCGTGTTGCTGCTGCGCGCATCCACCCGGTAACGGTTGCAGTAGCTCGCATGGCACAGGTAACTCCCGCCACGCATCGAGCGGCGCTCGCCGCTCGCCGGCCCGGTCGGATTATCCATCGGCGACTCCCGGTAATACTCGGGCGAAAACCAGTCGTGGCACCACTCCCACACGTTGCCCGTGACGTTGTAGAGCCCGAACGGATTGGCCCGATAACTCTTCGCCGGCGCCACGCCATAATGCCCGTCCGCCTCGGTGTTGCTTAGCGGAAATTTCCCCTGCCACACGTTCATCCGGTGTTTGCCGTCCGGCTCCAGCTCCGCTCCCCACCAAAACGGCGTGCCAGCGCTCCCGCCACGCGCCGCGTATTCCCACTCGGCCTCGGTGGGCAACCGCTTACCCGCCCACGCACAGTAGGCCTGCGCGTCGTTCCACGACACATGCACCACCGGGTGCCCCCAGCGGCCTTTGACGCTGGATCCCGGTCCCTCGGGTTTGCGCCAGGTCGCGCCGTCGATGCGCCGCCACCACTCGCTGCCCAACACGCTCACCGGCGCGGTCGCCGCGAGCTGCCCCGCCGTCAGGTGCCCATAGAAAACAAACGACCACCCGAAGCGCTCGCTCTCCGTTTTGTAGCCCGTCGCGTTCACAAACGCGTTGAACTGCTCGTTGGTCACGCACGTTTCATCGATCCAGAACGGCTCCAGCCGGACCGCATGCACCGGCCCCTCGCCATCGGCGGGAAACCCATAGGCGTTTTCGTTGCCCATCATAAACTCTCCGCCCGCCAACAACTTCATACCGACCGTGGCACCGGTCGCCACGCGTCGAAAACCCGGCGCCGCATCACCCACCAGGTCGCCCATAGGCGCAGACGCGGCCGCGGAATCGACAGGACGAACGGGGGCGCAACACGAGTCTTTCATCGCGGCAACGTGGCCCAAAACCCACGCCACGGAAAGCGGGAACCTGCCCGCGCCGGATCAAGTTTTTCGCACTTTTTAAAAGCCTTGCCCGTCGCCCGCGCGCCGTTGCACTCGTGCCTTCTTTTTCTTCATGGCCGAACCCACTGCCCTCCCCAACGCCGAACACGTCCTGCGCATCGTCCAGGAACTCGGAAACGTCAAAGTTCACCAGGTCGCCACGACCGCGCAGCTCCTCAAAGAGGGCGCCACCGTCCCCTTCATCGCCCGTTACCGCAAAGAGATGACCGGCGAACTCGACGAGGTCCAAATCACCACCATCCGCGACCGCCTCGAACAACTCGCCGCCCTCGACGAACGCCGAGCCTCCATCCTCGCCTCCCTCAAGGAGCGCAACCTCCTCACCGACGCGCTCGCCACCCAGATCGCCAACGCCGAGACCCTCGTCCGCCTCGAGGACATCTACCTGCCTTTCCGCCCGAAGAAGCGCACCCGCGCCACCATCGCCAAAGAAAAGGGCGTCGAGCCGCTCGCCGACCAAATCTGGGCGCAGGACCCCGCCATCGATCTCGCCGCCGCGGCCGCCGCGTATGTGGGCCGTGAATACACCGCCGACGACGGCAAAAACGTCGTTTCCAAAATCGCCACCGCCGACGAGGCCTTCGCCGGCGCCCGCGACATCCTCGCCGAGCGCGTGAGCGATGACGCCGCCGCCCGCGAAAACCTCCGCCGGCTCTACCGCGAATCCGCGGTCATTTCCTCCAAGGTCATCTCGGGCAAGGAAACCGAGGCCGCCAAATTCAAAGACTACTTCGAGTGGTCCGAGCCGCTCGCCAAGTGCCCGTCGCACCGCCTGCTCGCCATGCGTCGCGGCGAAAAGGAACTCTTCCTGATGATGCGCATCACCGTCGACGAGTCCCTCGCCCTCGCCGAACTCGAGCGCCACGTCATCAAAAATACTGCACCCGCCTCCACCGCGCAACTGCGCCTCATGCTGGCCGACGCCCTCAAGCGCCTGCTCGCTCCCGCGATGGAAACCGAGTTCCGCCTCGAATCCAAAAAGAAGGCCGACGCCGACGCCATCAAGGTCTTCGCCGAAAACGTCCGCGAACTCCTCCTCGCCGCCCCGCTCGGCCAACGCGCCGTCCTTGCCCTCGACCCAGGTTTCCGCACCGGTTGCAAAACCGTCATCCTCGATCGTCAGGGTAAGCTGCTCCACAACGACGTCGTTTATCCCGACCGCCACGAGGTCGAGGCCGCCGAGAAGATCAAGGGCTTCATCGA
>DFYA01000021.1:27862-34305 GCA_002382525.1 Opitutaceae bacterium UBA4094 | reverse complement strand
CTCATGGACCCGCTCGCCGAACTCGTGAAGCTCGACCCGAAGTCCATCGGCGTCGGCCAATACCAACACGACGTCGATCAAAACGCCCTCAAGCGCTCGCTCGAAGACACCGTCATCAGCTGCGTGAACGGCGTCGGCGTCGAACTCAACACCGCCTCCAAGCAACTCCTCTCCCAAGTCTCCGGGCTCAACTCCCGCAGCGCCGCCGCGATCGTCTCGCGCCGCAACGACAAAGGACCGTTCAAGACCCGCGCCGATCTCCTCGAGGTCACCGGCCTCGGCCCCAAGGCCTACGAACAGGCCGCCGGCTTCCTCCGCATCCGCGACGCGGTGCACCCGCTCGACGCCTCCGGCGTTCACCCCGAGCGCTACGCCCTCGTCGAGAAGATGGCCGCCGACCTCGGTTGCACCGTCGCCGACCTCCTGAAGGACGAAAAGCTGCGCAAAAAGATCAAACTCGAGACCTACGTCACCGAGACGGTCGGTTTGCCCACGCTCACCGACATCATGGCCGAGCTCGCCAAACCCGGACGCGACCCGCGCCAAAAGTTCGAGGCGTTCAGTTTCCAAGAAGGCGTCAACAAACCCGAGGATTTGAAGCCCGGTATGAAGCTCCCGGGCCTCGTGACCAACGTCACCGCCTTCGGCGCGTTCGTGGACATCGGTGTGCACCAAGACGGCTTGGTTCACGTTTCCCAACTCGCCGACAGTTTCGTCAA
Source organism: Opitutaceae bacterium UBA4094 (assembly GCA_002382525.1). GTDB lineage: Bacteria > Verrucomicrobiota > Verrucomicrobiia > Opitutales > Opitutaceae > Rariglobus. Next base: position 33,586 of record DFYA01000021.1, on the reverse strand, counting down.
AGACCCCTCCGCCGTCGTGAAGCCTGGCCAAAAAGTCAGCGTCACGGTGACTGAAGTGGATCTCACCCGCGGTCGCATCGCGTTGTCGATGCGCAGCGCGCCGCAGTTGGGCGCCAAGTCCGGCCAATCCGCCCCGCGCACGAGTCCTGGCCATTCGCGCCCGGCACCGACGTCCGCTCCGGCGTCGCGCCCGCAGCAGTCGCTCACCAACGACTGGTTCAACGCCGCGCTGAACAAGAAGCGCTGAGCCCGCGGCCTCTGGATCGACGCAGCCGGGGTCGATGTAGCCGGGGTCGCCGACCCCGGTTCCGATCCATCCGAAAACCCCGGGGTCATCGACCCCGGCTACACCCGCAGAAGCAAAAAACTTGCCGCGACTCCCGGCCTTTGTCTCGACTCCTCGGGTGGACGACCAACGGCACTTACGGCGGCTCGGCAATGTCTGGGTGAAACAGCCGCGTTATTTCATCACCACCTGTGTCGCCGGACGTCGGCCGCTTCTAGCCTCCGTCGAGGTTCACGAAATCTTACGCGAAGAATGGAAGGGGCTTCGGACACGCCATGGATGGATGTGCGGCTCTTACGTTGTGATGCCCGATCACGTTCATGTGTTCATCACGCCGTTCCTCTCGGACGCCAAGCCGCTCTCCGCAGTGATGGCTAAATGGAAGGAATGGACCTCAAAGCGTATCCTCAGGCTTACGGGCACTGCGGCGCCGCTGTGGCAACCGGAGTTTTTCGATCACGTCCTCCGATCAGAAGACGCTGGCACTGCAAAATGGAACTACGTGCGCGAGAATCCCGTGCGTGCAGGCTTGGTGGCGCGCGCGGAAGACTGGCCCTACACGGGCCACATCGATTTCGAGTAGGGATGTAGCCGGGGTCGCCGACCCCGGTTCCGAAAATTCATCCAAAACCCCGGGGGCACCGACCCCGGCTACATCCCTGCCTCCACGGAACAACCATCCGTCCCATCGGAATCGCCCGCGCGTTTTGTAAGCAACGAAACGTTCGTGCCTCAGTCGCACTCAGGCGCCATGAAAACACTTACCACCCTCGTCTCGCCCGAACGCCTCTCCGATCGCCTCATCGCCACCGGCATTCACCTCGAACTGACGCCGGCGCTAAAAACGGCGATCGCCGACAAGGTCGCCCGCCTCCTCCGTCACGAGCCGCGCATTGACCGCGTGCGCGTCGATCTCGATCACGATAAAACCAAAGGCACCGAACGCTTCGTCGCCAAGGGGCGCATCGAAATCGGCGGTCCCGACATCATCGCTTCCGTCGAAAGCGACGACGCCTACAAATCCCTCGATCTCCTTGTGGACAAACTCGACGCAGCCCTCCGCCGGCGCTCGGGGAAAAAGACCGGCCCGCGCAACGACCCGAAACACCAGCTCTTCGGCTGACGTGCCCGGCCGTTCATCCTTTGCCTAACCAGGCCCTCGCGGGCGGAGCCCAACTCCGCCCGCGAGCCCTCCTAAATCTTTCGCGCACCCTCCACTTTAGTGCTCACAACGACACGCCGTTGTGCATATTGAGCATCGTATGCCCCATATTACTCCTGAAGTTATCGGCGCGAAGGTTATCCTCCGCGGTATCCACCTCGACCTCACCGACGCGATGAAGGCCATCATCAACGAAAAGGCCGCCAGGCTCCTGCGCCACGAACCGCGCATCGACCGCATCCGCATCGAGGTTGAACTCGACAAAACCAAGACGTCGCAGGCGCACTTCATCGCCCACGGCCGCATCGAAATCAGCGGTCCCGATCTCGTCGCTTCAGCCGACAGCAACGACGCCTACAAGTCCATCGACCTCATGGTGGACAAACTCGACGGCCTCCTCCGCAAACGTCACAGCGAACTCAAGGAAAAGCGCCACCACCCGCACGCCGTCGAGATTGGCGCCCCGCTGCCCAAGACCGCCTGAGTTCAACTTATCTCGTAGCGGGGAGCGTGAGCGACCCGTTCCACGGCACTGACCTTCTGCCGTAACCCCCGAAAACCCCGATTGCCACCGAGCATCGGGGTTTTCCCGGTTTTAACCGCGCCGTAACAATTCACTCGGCAACCCCCGTCGCGTTTCCTTTTGTGCTTCGCGTGCGTCCTTTACGAATTCTCATCGTCACCCCCGAAGTCGAACCGTTCGTCAAAGTGGGAGGCCTCGCCGACATGGCCGGAGCGCTCCCCAAGGAGCTCGCCGCCCTCGGCCACGATGTGCGCATCGTCTGCCCTGCCTATGGCTCCGTAAAGGTCCACGGCACGCGCGCCGCCCTCCCCGAACCGCTCGGCGTGGATGTCGGCACCGAGGCGCACTGGGCTCGCACGTGGGAAACCACCCTACCCGGTTCCAAAGTGCCCGTGTATTTGCTCGAGCATGACGGCTTCTTCTCCCGTCCCGACGTTTACGCCGGCCCCTGGGGCTCGCATGGCGACAACGACCTTCGCTTCGTCTTCCTCTGCCGCGGCGCCCTCGCCCTCTGCCAGCAACTCGACTGGATCCCCGATGTCGTCCACGGACACGATTGGACCACCGGCCTCCTCCCCGTTTACCTCAATACCACGCTCAAAGACACCCCGCTCGGCCGCATCGCATCGGTGTTCACCATTCACAACCTCGAGCACCAGGGCTACGCCGACCGCCGCGTGCTCGACTTCGCCCGCCTGCCCGCCTCCGAGTTCCGCGCCGACAGCGTGGAGTCCACCGGCGCCGTCAACATGATGAAGGCCGGCCTCTACCACTCGACCAAGCTCACCACCGTGAGCCCCACCTACGCCGAGGAAATCAAGACGCCCGCCGGCGGTTGGGGCCTCGACCACGTGCTCCGCTTCCGCGCCGGCGACCTCATGGGCATCCTCAACGGCATCGACACCTCCGCGTGGGATCCGTCCACCGACAAGTATCTAAAACACAACTACACACCGACGAAGCTCGCCGGGAAGATCGCTTGCAAATCCGAGCTGCAAAAGCGCCTCGGCCTCACCCCCGATGCCAACGTCGCGGTCTTCGGCGTCGTCGCCCGCTTCGCCTCGCAGAAGGGGCTCGATCTGCTCGCCGAAGCGCTCCCACACATCGCCGACCGCATGCAGGTGCAGTTTGCGATCCTCGGCTCGGGCGATCCTGGCCTCGAACACGCCTTCCGCTGGGTCGCCGGACAATACCCCGGCAAGGTCGGCGTTTACATTGGCTACGACAACGAACTCTCGCACCTCATCCAAGCCGGCAGCGATTGCTTCGTGATGCCGAGCCGCAGCGAACCCTGCGGTCTCACGCAGATGTATGCGATGCGCTACGGCACCGTGCCGCTTGCCCGCGCCACCGGCGGCCTCATCGACACCATTGAGCAATACGTCGAGGGCACCGTCAAAGGCACCGGTTTTCTCTTCGAGGACGCCACCGCGCCCGCGCTCTACAACACCGTGGGCTGGGCCTGTGCGACGTATTACGATCGTCCGCAAGAGTTCGCCCGCCTCCGTCAGAACGGCATGGCCAAAGACTTTAGCTGGCGCACCAGCGCCGAGAGCTACGTGGACGTCTACCGTTGGGCCATCGAGCAGCGCACCGGCGAAAAGGTGGCGTGAGCAAAAGACATCGCCGCAACGCGGATCACGCGGGGCGCTCGCTGCGGCTTCACAGGTGGGGAATGATCACCCTCATCTTCGCCTTCCTCGGAGTCCCCGTGTTGGTCTTGTTGAATATTTCGGCAAGCGTTTCGCTCGCGCTCAGTGTCCATGCCCTGCTCGGCTTCGCGGCGTGCGCTGCCTGCATCAAAAAATACGGCTCTGCCGACCGCTGGGCGCGGCTGAGCATAGAGGGAACACGCATCGAGATTCATACCACATGGATCCTTCTCTTCGGCCTGCTTTTTACCTTGGCGGGCAGCTATCTCGCAGCCTTTGGCCGGGGCGGCGATGCGCCTAACGCCATGAACCGGACGGAGATCATCTACTTCGGAAGCATTTTTATACTCTTGGGCTTGGGCATCGGGCTGGTCGCCATCGGACGACTGCCGAAGCGAGGCTCAAACAACTTCACGGCGCGCAACCCACGAAAACGAGCCAAGTGAAGCCGACACGGAACGGCGGCACCACAGGCCCCGCTACGCCGATCTACACCCCCACCCAAAACATCCCGATCCGCAGCCACAGCGGGATCAGGAACACGCCCAGCACCGTCGTGCCAATTACCACGCGGACCGCCGTCAGCGGATGCCCGCCGTAATGCTTCGCGATCACCAGCGGCAGAATCCCCGCCGGCATCGCCGCCTGCACGATGATCACGAGCTTCAAGTCCTCGGAACACGGTAACCACCGCGCCAGCGCAAGAAACAACAGCGGCAACACGCCCAGCCGCAGCAGACTCGACACGAGCGTCACCCGCACCGCGACCAGCTCTCGCGGACGCGCCAGGTATTCCATCAGCGTCGCGCCAATCAACATGAGCCCGAGCGGAATCGCGCAGGCCGCGCTCATATGGATCACGTTGGTCGCGACCTCCGGCATATAGCGGCCGAGATCCAGCGTGTTGCCCAACACCGCCGCGATCAGCGCGATCACGGGAGCGTTGATCAGCTTGCGCCACCCGACGCGCAACGAGAGTCCCGACAACATCAGGATGCCCACCGTCCAGATCGCCGCCTCGCAGCCCACGTTGTGCACCAACAGCACNNCCGGTCGAAAACGCGAACGTCCGCAGCCCCGCGCCTTGCGTGAGGCCGATCGCCCGCGCCGCGTAATAAGCGAGGTAAATGCCCATCGCGATCGTCACAAAGCCGACCAGCGGAGCCATCACCAGATTGCCCGGCTCACGCAGCGCCGCGTTGCCCAGCACGTTCTCGAAAATCAAACACGGGTAGAGAAAGTTGACGACCAGCTTGAGCAAACTGGCGTCCGCTTCCGCCGTGAGCCACTTCACGCGCCGCATACCCGCGCCGAGTCCGATCAGCACGAACACCGGAAGGATGAGAAGCAGCAGTTGCCAATAGGACGGCATGGTGGGCGGTAAAATTTCGAAATTCCGATTCGTTCTCGTTCCTCGTTCTCGTTCGTCAGAAGCGCGGAGAAGAACGAGAAAGAGAACGAGGAACGAGAACGATTATCACCCCTCCACGCCCGCCATCGCCCGCCCCGCGATCCATCCGGTGGTCCACGCCGCCTGAAAATTAAAACCTCCCGTGATGCCGTCGATGTCGAGCACTTCACCCGCGAAATGCAGCCCCGGACACACTCGGCTCTGCATCGTTTTAAAATCCACTTCGCGCAACCGCACGCCGCCGCACGTCACGAACTCCTCTTTATTCAGACTCTTGCCCTCGACAACGAACTCCGCCGCACCGACCTGGTTCGCCAGCGCCTGTAATGAATTGTTCGATACAGACGTCCATACCACCTCCGGCACGATCCCGGCCGCGATGATCAACCGCTCCCAAAGCCGCGACGGCAACGCGAACGGGTTCCACGTCGCGATCTGCTTTTTCAGATTCACCGCCCGCGCCGCCGTAAGTGTCTCCATCGCCTGCGCCGGCGTGCGGCCCTCGGCCCACGAAACGAGCACCTTGAATTTGTAGCCGCGCTCCGCCAACTCGCGTGCCCCCCACGCGGACAACTTCAAAATCGCCGGCCCGCTCATGCCCCAATGTGTAATCAACAACCCTCCCGATTCCTTCAGCTTTGTTCCCGGGATCGAGGTGCCCGCGGCCGGCACGCTTAACCCTTCGAGTCC
>DFYA01000021.1:0-27751 GCA_002382525.1 Opitutaceae bacterium UBA4094 | reverse complement strand
ACGCCCGCTTGATCGGCCGCGCGACGCAGGCAATCCACGATGGTGCCCGAGTCGTCCGTCACAGGAAACATGCGCCCATCGTTTTCCACCTTCAGCTCCACGCCGCGCGCCGCGAACCACGCGATCGTGTCCTTCGGGCCGAAGCGGTTGAAAGGCCCGAGCAATTCGCGACCGCCGCGCGGATACCGTTTCACCAACTCGCGCGGTTCGGGGCACGCATGGGTGACGTTGCAACGTCCGCCGCCCGACACGCGCACTTTGGCGAGCGGATGCGCCGTGGCTTCGTAGAGCGCCACGCGTGCGGCGGGGTTGGCTTCCGCGCACGCGATGGCCGCGAAAAAACCCGCGGCGCCGCCGCCCACCACAATCACCCGAGGAGCCGTCGATAACATCCGCCGCAGCGTGGGCGCGCCGCGCGGCTTGTCGAAAACGAAAAACCGCCGGGCCTCTTTCGAGGCACCGGCGGTCATAGTCGTGTCCCTGAACGTGAGTTCAGGGAGCAGCCGCCGCAGCTCGTTGCTTTGGCGACCGAACACCTCACATCGCGGCGTCGTCCGTCGCGTCAGCTGCGGGCGGCGGGCCTTTCGGACCCTTTTCGCCTTTGCCTTCCTTCGGGCCGCCGGGGCCCGGGCGATTCTTGCGCATCTCCTCGAACTTGGCCTTTTGTTCGGCGGTGAGCACGGCGGCGATCTTGGCATGGACGGACTCACGGATCTTGCGCATCTCGGGCGCCTTTTCCTCGCGAGTGCCTTCCTTTTCGCGGAGCGCCTTCATTTGCTCGCGCTCTTCGGCGTAGATTTTTTTGACCTGCTCGACCTGCGCGTCGGAGAGCTCAAGTTTGGCCTTCAATTGGCCAAGGCGGTCCGGACGGGCAGCGCCTTCTTTTTTGGCCGGGGGCTGGGCGCCTTCTTGCGCGTGAACAACAGGAGCGGCAAAGCCGATCGCGAGAGCGCAGACAGCGAGGATGGTTTTACGGGTGCTTTTCATGTGGGTTTCGATTTTTGAGTTAAGCGGTAACATCCAGCATGACGCCGCCGCCTCGCGGCCGTTACATCGCCACTTTCCGACCTCCCTCATGACGCTCTCCCAGCTCACCGCCCTCTCCTCCACCGTGGTTGAAAAGACCCAAAGGAAACTTCCGCCCGAGCTGCGGCCACACGCCGCCGCCATCCCCGTGCATTACGAGGCGCTGCCCGGACAGGACCTCTTGGATGAAGGTTTTGAGGACGACATTCTTGGACTCTTCACCGGCTCGGCGCACGGGATGGAGCTGCGCGAAGAACAACCGATGCCGCCGCAGATCATCCTGTTTCTGGAAAACCTGTGGGACTTCGCCGAGGGTGACGAAGCGATCTTCCGCGATGAGGTGCGCATCACCTACTTGCATGAACTCGGCCACTACTTCGGTTGGGACGAAGACGACCTGGCCGCCCGGGAACTGGACTAACCTCGACATCCGCCACGTAAGGGGAACACCCACCACTCGGCGCTTTCCATAACATCGCCTTCCTCGCATATCTGCCGAAGTCTACCTGTTGTTATGAAAAAGCTTTTTTCCCTGCTCCTCCTTTTCGCGACCGTCGTGTCGCTTCAGGCGAATTCCGAACGGAATCGCTACCGCTTCATCGACCGCGTCGAAACCTGCGAGGCCATCCTCCGCGAATTCCAAGCCGATCCCGCGCGCGCGATCCCCTCGGAAATTCTTCAACGTGCCAAAGGCATCGTGATCACCACGCAGTTTCGTGGCGGCCTGATCGTTGGCTTCCAAGAGGGCTACGGCGTCATCCTCGTCAAAAAGACCGACGGCTCCTGGAGCATCCCCGTGGTCATCCGCGCCGGCGAAGCCAGCCTCGGCCTGCAACTCGGCGGCGCACGCATCGAAACCGTCTACGTGCTCATGGACGAACAAACGCCCCGACTGCTCTTCGAGGGCCGCTTTAATATCGGCGTGGATGCCGCCGCCGTCGCGGGCCCTCGCGCCTCCGAAATTGAAAAAGCCAACAAGGAACTCCTCGCCGTCCCGGTGCAGGTCTACTCCAGCCACAAGGGCCTCTTCGCCGGCGCCACCGTGAAGAGCGGCTACATCACCCGCAGCGACGAGGTGAACCGCGCGTTCTACAACGTGAGCTACGACCTGCCCGAACTCCTTTACGGCGACTTCGTCAACCCCATCCCCGGCTACGTGCGCCCGCTGGTGGATTACGTCACCCAACTTTCCCCCTGATCCATGCCTCATCATAACCCCGTGCTCGGCGGCGGCGGCATCCACCACGTCGCTCTCAAAACCAAGAACTGGGACGCGTCCGTCGCCTTCTACAAAGACGTGCTCGGCTTCGTCGAAAAAATCACGTGGGCGTATCCCGACGGGAATCGTGCCGGCATGTTCGATATGGGCGGCGGCAGTTATCTGGAGATCTTCGAGAACCACACCGACACACCCGCGCCCGGCGGCGTGTTGTTCCACTTGGCGATCCGCACCAACGACGTCACCGGCGTCACCGAGCGCGTGCGCGCCGCCGGCTGCAAGATCACCGTCGAGCCGAGAGACGTCACCATCCAGACGACCAACCACGCCGGCGCCGTGCCGGTGCGGCTGTCCTTCTTCGAGGGCCCGAACGGCGAGATATGGGAGCTGTTCGAAAACTCGCTGACGTAAGTATTCAGCGAAAGACTACGTCGTGCGTCTCCGACGTGGGAAGCGAGCTTGCTCGCGATGGTCGTCTCCCGATGGCGAGCAAGCTCGCTTCCCACGGCCTCCTCTCGCACCTCGCTCACTGCAACCACGTCAACGCCGACCACTGCGCCGACCACGCGAGCATGCCGGCCCCCGCCCACTCGCAGGTGCCTTTGCCTTCGTCGCCGTGCAGATACGCCACGAACTGCAACTTCGGCCCGCCTTCCGGCGAGATCCAATACTTCACGATATCCAGCGCCGGCAGCGTCTTCCGGCCCATGATGTCCACCAGCGGAAAATCGATCATGCCGCTGAACGAACGATAAACGACTTCGGTGCACACGAGTTTGTCCGCGCTGAAGAAATCAAAGTCGAAATCGTAAGGTTTGCCCACATGCTCGAACGCCCGCGCGATCACCTCGCGTTTTTGCAAGGGCGTGAGCACCGGCCGCAACACCGCAACCGAGTCCGCGCCGCCGATCGAATGCTCCACCGTCGTGAACACCACGCCTTCGCTGATCGCCTCGATGATCGCGTAACGATGACCGCTCGCGTCGGTCTTTGAAAACGCCTCCAGGTGCCGCAGGATGCGCAGGTCGTTGTCCATGCCTTCGGCGCGCAGCTGTTCCGCCGTGCCAACATACAACGCGGAATGCGGCCAGTAGCCGGGAAGAAACGCATTTGAAAGATACCAGTTGCGCCGTTGGATGAGGATGTCGCCCGGACGCAGCATCGGCCGCAGACGCTCCATGAGCTCCGGCGTGATCAACGATTTCCCGTGCCGCGGCTGGCGGATTTTGGTGTCCCCGATGAGCGTCGAAACCGTGGAGCTCGCGCGATAGTAACCGCCCTTGGCCAACCCCCTCACCTCGGCTAGCGCCGCGTCCACTTTGTAGGCGAACAACTCCTTCGACAGCTCAGCCGTGTTCTCCGCCGCGAGACGAATCGCGGTATGGAACCGCGCGTGCGGCTCGTCGTCGGTCAGCCCAGCGGCGGACCATGCCGGCAACATCTTTTGATAGTTCTGCCAGCCGCTCACCAGCCAGCGGCGGTGCTCGGCGTTGGCGAGATTGGCACGGATAGAATCATAGGTGCCGGGTTTCAAATCCCAGCGCGGCTCCGCTTCGTTGAGTTTGCGGATCGCGAGCTCCTGTCCATCGAATGCCTTCACAAAGCGCGCCGCGTAATCATAGGCGAGCGCCGCCGCCGTGTAGTGCAGCAGCAACGCGCGCAAGCGGTCCTCGTCGCGGTCGATGTCATCGTGGCGCTGATACTTCCAGACCGTGCGCACGAGCACCGCGCGAAAACTCAGAAACGTCACCAGCATGCGGCGAATCTCGTCGTCGTCGGCCTGCACATAATAGCTGCGCGTGCCCGCGTTTAGCTCGGCCTCGAACGCGCGAAACGTTTTCTCCAATTCCTCCAGTCCGTCGATCACCGCGACCAGTGCACGCTCGTCAGAGGCCATTTCCTCGACGAGGCGCGCATCGCTCCAAGAGGAGAGCGCCGGCGCGTCGGCGCGCAAAAACTCGGTCGGTCGATCGCGTAGCAACCACGCGCCAAACCAGACGAGAAACGCCACGCTCACCGCGCTCACCGTGACGTTCAACCACAGCGGCGGACGATACCACCGCACCGACGACGGTGCCGCCACCGGCGCAGGCGGCGCCACCGCGTGAAACTCCGTCGCAAGCGCGCACAGTTCCCGCACCACCTCGGCCTGCGAGGCGCGCAAGGCCGCGCGTTTCTTCGGACGCGCCAGCAGCCGCACCTCGGCGATGATGCGCGGCAACAACCGCCGCCAACGCCGCGCGTTGTCCAGCGCCGCGATGCCGCTCACCGGCATGAGGAGCATCAACGTCACCACGACCCACGGCACAAAATAACCCGCAAGCCACCACGCCGTGACCGCATACCACGCGCCGTAAACCGGCAGGCCCAGCAGCAGGCGATTGAGCGCAAGCGTCATCTTGCCCGGCGCAGGCATCCACGCGGTCACGAAACGAACGAACAGATAAGGCGGCAGGTGTTTAACCGCGCCGAAGACCGCGAGCACCGTGCCGATGGAGAGGGCGGCGACTTTCCGCGCGAGCGACGCGGCGAGCCGCCAGCCTTGCAACGAAAGCTCCGCCTCCTCCGCCGGGATGCCGGCCGCGCGCAACGCGGTCGCATGCGCCCGCACCCGCCCGGCCGCCGCTTCCGCGCGCGGGCGATCCACGCGATGGAAATGGTTGATCGCATCCACCGCCGCCTGCTGTTGGTGCAACGCGGCGAGCCCGTCGGTCCGCTTAAACCCCGCCGCCGGCAAAAGCGCCTCCAGATCTTCGAGCAGCGGTTGCCACTCCACTTCGTCCAGATGAAGCACGACCGACTTCATGCGCGTGTTGAGCTCGGCGGTGAGCGTGCGCATGGCCACATGCTCGTCGCCGCCGTGCTGCGCGAGCCACGCCGCCACGTCGATGGATTCGCCGACGCGAATCCACACCGCGCTGCGGAAACGTTCCTTCTGTTCGTAGTGCAGGCCGACGGGCACAACCTTCACGCCGTGCGCGCCCGCCGCGAGCGCTTGCAACGCGAGCCGCGCCGCGCCGGAGCGCACGAGCGCGAGTTGCGGTGCGTCGTGGCTCTTGCCCTCGGGAAAAATACCGAGCGCGTGACCGGCGGCGATCTGCTTGGCGGCGGCCGCGAGCGATTCGTTGTTGCGCTTCACCAGGCTGCGGTCGTCGGTCCCGCGATACACCGGCACCATGCCGAGCGCTCGCAGGATTTTCCCCACGAGCGGCATGTCGAACAGCGTGGCCTTCGCCATCAGTCGCATCGGACGCCGCGCGGCAATGCCGAGCAGCACCGGATCGATGAGCGAATTGGGATGGTTGGCCGCGATGAGCAGCGGTCCCGTCTGCGGGATGCTGTCCGCGCCGGAGACCTCGATGCGCGGATAATAAAACTTAACGAGCGAACGCACGAGGCGGCGCGCGAAAGAACCGGAAAATTCGGGGAGGGCCATGATCGTTCAGTCGTTGTTTTTTAAATACGCCACCAGCTCCGCGATCACCGCGTCGGCCACGCATTGCTGCACGGCGTTGCGCTTCATGCCCGGGCACACCACGCGGCCGGTGACCACGCGCCAGCGCCGTGCGCTCACACGATGCGCGATCGCCCAAAAAGCGAACGGCTCGTCCACGCCGTGCGCGGGCGACGGCTCGGCATAGCCCGTGGTCGCGACCGCCAAACCCGCGCCAAACGCGGACGCGGCGCCGCGCGCCATCTGCGCGGCGACCTCGGCGGAGACGGCGTTGACCTTGGCGGCGGGCGCGCGTTTTACGCCGAGTAACGCGACCTTTTGGTCGAGCGAATAGGCGGTGATGCCGCCGAGGAAGAAACCCGAGGCGCCCGACACGGCCGTGATCGCCGCCTGCACGCGACCGCCCGTGAGGCTCTCGGCGACCGCCAGCGTGGTCACCGGCTCGCGCAGGCAAAGCGTCTTGAGTTCGTGCGCGGCGGAGACGGGCATCGCGGCAGCCTTACTTCACGCGCTCCACGCGGCGAGAGGACTTTGCCTTACGTTCCTTCGCCAGCCGTTTCTTTAACCGCCACCGATGGCTCTTGGCCACGATGTAACCGACGCAGCGTTTCGCGCCGCAGAGGCACGGATGCTCTTTCCAGTTCTCTACGTCGAAGCCGTAGTCGAACGTAAGCTCCTCGCCTTTCGCGATGTCGCGTTTTGCGCTGATCCAAATGTGGCCGCGCACGTTCTCGCTCTCGCAGTTGGGATCGCACGAGTGGTTGATGAGCCGCGCGGTGTTCCAGGACATGTGCCCGTCGAGATCGTGGCGCTTGTTGATCTCGAAGATATACACACAGCCATCGCCACCCTCGGCCGCGCGGGCGGCGCGTTGCTCGTCGCGGCGCTCCGACTCGGCCTTGGTGATACGCTCACCCTCATACTCGATGATGCGCGTGCCGGACGGGATGTCTTTGCTCGCGATGATCCCGCGCCCATGGATCGGCGAGTTGCGCACCTTGGCCCACGGCGACGTGGTCGGACGGCGGCGTGCGGGTTTCGCGGCGGACGGTGCTTGAGCGGGGGCCGATGAAGCGGACGCTTTGGCCGCTTTTTTGACGGCCTTCTTTGTTGAGGTGCTCATGCGGACAACTCCACTCCCACCGGACAATGGTCGCTGCCTTTCACTTCGGGCGAGATCCACGCGCGCTTGAGGCGCGGCGTGAGTGCGGCGGATGTAAGGAAATAGTCGATACGCCACCCGATGTTGCGCTCGCGCGCCCCGGCGCGATACGTCCACCACGAATAGTGGCTCGGACCTTTCTCGAAGTGGCGGAAGGTATCCACGAAGCCCGCGTCGANNCGGGCGAGGTCGATCTCCTTGTGCGCGACGTTGAGATCGCCGCAGACGATCACGGGCTTGGCCTTTTCGAGGTTCTTCAAGTAGGCGAGAAAATCGCGGTCCCACATCTGGCGGTAAGGCAGGCGCACGAGCCCGTGTTGCGCATTGGGCACATAGACGTTGACCAAGTAATAGTCGTCGAACTCGACGGTGATCACGCGGCCCTCTTGGTCGTGGGCGGCGATGCCGATGCCGTAAAAGACGTTGATGGGCTGAACGCGGGTGAAGACAGCGGTGCCGCTGTAGCCTTTTTTCACGGCGGCGTTCCAGAAGGCGGTGTAGCCGTCGGGCCAGGTGACATGTTGCACGTCGCCCGGGTGGCACTTGGTTTCCTGCAAGCAGATCACGTCGGGCCCGTTGGCTCCGAGTTGGTCGAGAAAACCTTTCTGCAACACGGCGCGCAGGCCGTTCACGTTCCACGAGACGAGTTTCATAAAGAGGCGAAACTCGACTGTCCGCCGCGCGGTTTCAACCCTGAGGTTGCCACGAACCGCGGGATGCGCCCACTTTCGACGCTCCATGTCCGTGTTTAAGCACCTCCCGCTCGGTCAACGCATCCCCGCCAGTTTGCACGGCGTGTCCGCCAGCCTGCCCACGATGCGCGATGTGATCGGTTACGAGGAGAAAGACCCGGAGATCACGCGCCACCTGACGTCCGGCTATCCGCGTTTCGTGGTCCACCCGTTCGCCAAACAGGCCGGAGCCCACCTCCTGCGCACGCTCGACCTCGACGGCCACGCGATCTGGCTCACGTCCTCCATCCGCGCCGCCGAACAATTGCGCCTGCATCTCGGCGAACCCGCGGCGCTCTTGCCCGCCGAGGCCGCGCTCACCGGCGTCACTTTTCCCGCCGACCCCACGCTCTCGGCGCGTGCCAAAACGTTCCTCCAACATACCGGCATGTTCCTTTCCTCGCGCGAGGCCGAGGATTACCTGCTCCGCGTCGGCGAGCTCCCCGCTGAACAGGCGGAGGACGAAAAGAGCTTCGAGGGTTACGCGCCCGCCAACGTCAAGGGGCACCTTGCCCGCTTTTATCAGCACGCGTCCGCGGCCGACGTGTTTCTCGCTACGAGCGGCATGAACGCGCTCGCCGCGACCTTTCGCGTCGCTTCCGACCTGCAGCGTCCGCGCGGCCGCACGCGTTGGCTTCAACTCGGCTGGCTGTATCTCGACACCATCGCCCTCCTGCAAAAATTTACCGACGCACCCGAGACCGATTATCTTTTTCAATACGACGTCTTCGACCTCGCCGCCCTTGAGGCGTTGTTCGCCGAGCAAGGCGACCGCATCGCCGGGGTCATCACCGAGGTCCCGACCAATCCGCTTATCCAGACGCCCGACCTCGCCGCCATCGCCGACCTTTGCCGCGCGCACGGGGTTCTGCTGGTGGTCGACCCGACCATCGCCTCCCCGCTCAACATCGACGTGCTCCCGCACGCCGACGTCGTCGCCAACTCGCTCACCAAATACACCGCCAGCGAAGGCGACGTGATGCTCGGCGCCGTCGTCGTCAGCCCCCGCAGCCCGCACGCCGCCGCCTTCCGCGAACGCCTCCCCGGCGCGCTCGAACCCGTGTATTCCCGAGACGTCTCGCGCCTCGCTTGCCAGATCGGCGACACCGCCGCCCTGATCGCGCAGATCAACCGCACCGCGCCTGCCGTGGTCGAGTTTCTCCGAACCCACCCGCGTATCAAAGAACTTTACTGGTCGCTGCACCCGACCTCGCGCGAGAACTACCTCAAGATTGCCCGCCTCCCCGGCGCGGTCGGCAGCATGATCTCCTTTGTCGTCGATGGCCCGGTCGCCCCATTCTACGATCGCCTGCGCCTGCCGAAGGGCCCGAGCTTCGGCATGAAGACCACGCTGATTTGCCCCTTCATTTACCTCGCGCACTACGACCTCGTCACCAGCAAGAGCGGACGCGCCACGCTCGCCGCCGCCGGCCTGCACCCGGAGTTGCTGCGCCTCTCCATCGGCGCCGAACCCGCCGAAGAAATCATCGCCGCGCTCGCTGAAGCGTTAGGCTAACTCCACCAGCGTAGGCTGCCTGCTCGCAGGCGCTCCGAGGCGCTCCTCGCCACCTTCACGAAGCCCGCCAACGCCCGCGCCCATTTGTCACTTAATAAGTGACAAAACTCCGCCCTCATCGCGTCAGCAGCAGGAAGCGTCTTGCCAGCAGCACTGCGGCCACTGCCAAGCCCGCCGCCAAGCCCGCCCAAATGCCGACCGCGCCCAGCGATGTATGGATACCTAGCCCATAGCCGGCAGGAATGGCCAAAATCCAATACGCCACGAAGGTGATGACCGCCGGCACACGCACATCGGTCAGCCCGCGCAGCGCGCCCGAGCCGATGACCTGAGCGCCATCGAACAACTGGAAAATGGCCGCCACGACCAACAACCGCGCTGCCAGCTCCACCACCGCCGGATCGTTCACAAACCCGCGCGCCAACCACTCTCCGCCCAACCAAAATCCGACCGCCGACAAGCTCATCATCACACACGACATCAGCAGCGCCCCGCCGGCGATCGGCCGCGCGAGATCCAACCGCCCTTCGCCCACCGCTTTGCCCACGCGCATGCTCGTCGCCATCGAAAGCCCGAGCGGAAACATAAACATAAAACCCGCGCAACTGAGCGCGATTTGGTGCGCCGCCAACGCTTCCGCGCCCAACCAGCCCATCATCAACGCCGCCGCCACGAACGCGCCCACCTCGAAAAACAGCATGACCGACGCCGGCACCCCGATGCGCAACATCTCGCGAAACCGCACCGGTTGCAGCCGTCGTAACCACGCCTCCGGCCACGCGCCGCGAAACGTCTCGGCGTTGCGCAACCACGCGAGGATCGCCACCACGATCGCAACGCGCGCCGCCAACGTCGCCCAACCCGCGCCCTCCAGCCCCAGCGCGGGCGCGCCGAGATTGCCGTAAATCAGTATCCAGTTTAAAACTACATTGAGCGCCACGCCCGAAAGCATGATCGCCATCGGCACCCATGGCCGCCCCAACGCCTCCGCGTATTGCCGGAACACCTGAAACACCAGCACCGGCAGCAACGACAGCGTGGTCAGCCCGTAATACGGATCGATCGCCGCCAACACCTCGACCGGCTGCCCCATCCGATCGAACCAGCCCGACAACACCCACATCGCGCCCATGCCCAGAAGGCTCGCCAGGACCGCCATCACCGCGCCGTGCTGCAACCACCGTCCGCACCCCCGGTCGTCCCCCGCCCCATGCTCGCGCGAGGCCAGCACCGCCACCGGGAGGAGCAGCCCCAGCCCCACCACGTAAAACACCGAAAAAATCCCCACCGCGAACGCCGACCCCGCCAGCGGCACCGCGCCCAAACGCCCGATCATCACGCTGTCGGTCACGCCCATGATCATCTGGCTCACCTGACCCACGACAATGGGCAGCGCGAGCGCCAGCGTGACGCGGGCTTGTTTGAGAACAACGTTCATGGGGCCGGCGAACCTGCCCGCGCCCCGCCGCAAACGCACGCGCGAAAACCCACCGGTGATCCTCACGAAAACGCCGGCGGAAATATATCCCCGCCCGGCCCCGACGCCTCAAAATCCGCCACGAGTTGCCGAGCGGTTTCCTCGTGTTCCTCAGGCACCTGCACCCGGATGCCGCCCATCGCCAAAATCAGATGCGGCATGGTTTGCGCGGTATGCTCATTGGGGATCAACACAGGAATGCCACTGTCCTCCAGCACCGACTTTAACAACTGGGCGTGCATCGGGTGATTACAGGTGGCCACGGTGATCATGAATCCACCGTTACGCGGCATCCGTTCAAGAGCCAGTGCGGATCGCGACAAATTGGCCGCGTGTTCGTGCTGGATTGCAACGATGCACGCGGCTAAACATTTTCCTCCCTGTTCCATGTCGTCGCCTGAAACGCCCCGCACGTCAGCCGAAACCGAGCCTTCACATCCGGAGAATCTTCTCTCGGCGTGGATGCAAGGCGGCCCCGGCGCTATGCGACAACTCCAGCTCTTTTTCGAACACGCCCCCATCGGCCTGAGCTGGCGCGAGATGGACGAACAGGGCCGCCCCGGCCGCAACATCGTCAACAAGCGCTTTTGCGAACTCATTGGCCTCACCGCCGCCGAGGCCAGCAACATCGACAACGTCCGCCAGATCACCCACCCCGACGACTGGAAGCATCAGCAGGAACTCACCGCCGAGGTCTATGCGGGCAAGCGAGACGGCTTCACGTTGGAAAAACGTTATATGCGGCGCGACGGCGTCGTAATCATGTGCGAACTCACCGTCGTCGTGTTGCGCGACCCGGTCACGTCACGCGTCACCCACCATTTTGCGATGCTGGGCGACGTCTCCGCCCGTCACGCGGCCGAGCAGGAATTGCGACGCAGCGAATCCCGCTGGCGCACCTACCTCAAGATCGCCAGCGAGATCCTTTACGCGATCACCCCCGAGGGCGTGTATAAATTCGTTTCCGACGCGTGGACCCCGAAACTCGGCCATCCCATCAACGAGATCGTCGGCCACGCCTACACCGAGTTCGTGCATCCCGAAGACACCGCGATGCTGCACGATTTTATCCAAGAAACCCTTGAACTCGGCGTAAACCCCCGAGGCATCGAATACCGCGTGCAACACAAGGACGGCCACTGGGTCTGGCACGCCACCACCGGCTCCGCCTACACCGACCGCGACGGGCGCCGCGCCTTTTTCGGCGTCGGACGCGACATCAGCATCCGCCGCAAAGCCCAGGATGAACTCAAGCTCGCCCTCGCCCGTCGCGAGGAGTTGGAGCAAATCGTCAACCGCTCGCCCTCGGTCGTGGTTCTCTGGCTCGCCGAGGAAAACTGGCCCGTCGAATACGTCTCGATGAGCATCCGCCAGTTCGGCTATCAGCCGGAAGACTTCACGAGCCGCCGCCTCAGTTTCCGCGGCATCACCCACCCCGACGACCGCGAACGTGTCGGCGCCGAAGTCGATGCCCACGCCATCAACGGCGACCACGAATACAGCCAGGAATACCGCATCGTCTGCGCCGACGGCTCCGTGCGCTGGGTCGACGACCACACCGTCGTGCGTTTCGACGCCTCCGGCAACGTGACACACCACGAAGGCCTCATCAGCGATATCACGTTGCGCAAAGACGCCGAGGACCGCGAACGAGCCCTGCGCGAGCGCGACCTGCGCCTCGCGGGCGAAGTGCAACACCAACTGCGCCCGCACGTCTTCCCCGACATCGGCGAGGTCGAGATCGAGGCGCTCTCGCAGGCTTCGCTTCACATCGGCGGCGACTATTACGACGTGTTGCCCGTCGACGAACACCGCTGGGGCTTCGTGATCGCCGACGTCGCCGGCAAGGGCCCCGCAGCCGCCCTCATGATGGCCGCCTGCCGCGCCACCCTGCGCCTCTGCGCCGCCGGTGAACCAAGCGCCGCCGCCGTCGTGCGCCGCGTCAACCAGGCGCTCCACGGCGACATGCCCCGCGGCATGTTCATCTCCCTCTTCTACGGTATTCTCGATTTGAATACGAACCGCCTGACCTACGTGCGCGCCGGCCACGAGCCCGCGATCTTGTTGCGTGCCGGCGGCGGCGCGCCCGAGCTTTTGTCCGCAGGCGGTTTGGCGCTCGGCTTCGACGAAGGCCCGGTGTTCGACGCGATGCTGGAGGAAACCGCGATGGACCTCGGCCCGGGCGACCTGCTCGCGCTCTACACCGACGGCATCACCGAGGCGGCCAACGCGGTTGGCGAGGAGTTTGGCCGCGATCGCATGCTGGCGACGCTCGCCGGTCAGGAAACGATCCCGCTCACCCGCGTGGTCGAAAAACTGAACCGCTACCTGCGCCAGTTCTCCGCCCTGGCCTCGCGCAACGACGACCGCACGTTGCTGCTCGTGCGCACGCGCTAAAGTGGCACGGGCATCGTGCCCGTGATCCGTGGCCCGCACATCGGCTGGAAGCCGTTGCCACGTTCAATCCGCCTCGCACCGTCCGCCAAAATGCGTGTCATCTGCCGCATGCATTACGACGTTGTGATCGCGGGCGGCGGCTTCGCGGGCGCCTACTGCGCCAAAACCCTCGGCAAACTCCTCGGCAAAAACGCAACTCGGCGCGTCGCTCTCATCGCCGAGAGCAACGTGATGGTTTTTCAACCCATGCTCGCCGAGGTCGCCGGCTCGTCACTCGCCCCGCTCGACGTCGTCAACCCGCTGCGCCAGCTCTGCCGCAATGTCGACGTGCTCAAGGGCGCGATCCAAACTATCGACTGGTCGCGCAAAACCCTCTCGATCGACGGTGGGCGTTTCACTCGCAACCACGAGGTCGGCTTTAACCAACTCGTGCTCGCACTCGGCAGCGTGACCGATCTCAGCCGCGTGCCCGGTATGGCCGAATACGGGCGTCCCATGAAATCCGTTTCCGACGCGCTACGCCTGCGGGCCGGCGTGATCAACCGACTGGAGGAAGCCAACCTGGTGACCGACGAGGCGCTGCGCGCCCGCCTCATGACCGTCGTCGTGGTCGGCGGCGGCTACACGGGCGTGGAGACCGCCGGCCAGTTGCTCGATTTCCTGGAGAGTTCGCGTCGTTATTATGCGAACTTGCGCAACACCCCCGTGCGCGTGGTTCTTGTGCACAGCCACGACCGCCTGCTCGCCGAGATTGGCCCCAAACTAGGAGACTACGCGCGCGGCGTGTTGGAAAAACGCGGCATGGAGATGCGCCTCAAAACCCGCGTCGCGGAAATCACCGCCGACCGCGTGATTTTCGCCGACGGTGGCTTCATCGAGGCGCACACGATTATCACCACCATCGGCAACGCGCCCAACCCCGTCGTCCTCGATCTGTGCGAACAACTCGGCATCGAAACCGATCGCGGTCGCGTGCGCGCCGAGCCGACGTTGCGCGTGCCCGGCCACCCGGCTCTATGGACGGCTGGCGACTGCGCGTCCGTTCCGTGGAACGATCGCGGCGAGATCAAGACCTGCCCGCCCACTGCCCAGTTCGCCCAACGCCAAGGCGTGCAACTCGCGAAAAACCTCGTCGCCGTAATGCAGGGCCGCGAGCCGCGGCCGTTCACATATCGCTATATGGGACAGATGGCCGCGATCGGTGAACACGACGCCGTCGCCGAAGTGTTTGGTTTTCGCTTCAGCGGCTTCTTCGCGTGGTGGATGTGGCGCACGATTTACCTACTAAAACTGCCGGGACTGATGCGCCGCTTACGCGTGATGATCGACTGGACCTTTGAAGTCGTTTTCCCGCGGGACCTGAGCGTTGTGCTGCCACCGCCGGAAGATGTGTTGCGCGCGATTCACTTGGTTGAGGACGAATTGTTGTTTGAACGCGGTGCGGAGTGTCGTGCGTTTTTCTACCTGCGTAACGGCAGCGTGCGGTTGACGGCAAAAGACGGCACGACGCGCGTGCTGCCGCGCGGCTCGGTCATTGACCAATCGCTCGTCGACGCGGAAGGCCGCTGGCGCTGGACCGCCGTCGCGGCGGAAAGCGCGGACCTCACCGCAATCCGCGGACGCGCGTTGAAGCTTCTGCAGACGGAGCTGCAGCTCGTTCGTCGAGCGTTGGACGACGGGAGCTAAAATGCGTTCAGGTTGCCAAGATTTGCGCTGCCGCAACCAGGTGCCCCTGATAAGCTAAAGCCTTATGGATTGGCTCAACGATCTGTTCACCACCGAGTCGGTTGCACGCACGGTCATTCTCTTGGGAGTGGCCGGAGCCTTGGGCTGGTCGTTGGGGAAGATAAAAGTTTTCGGCGTGAGCCTCGGCGTCGCCGGGGTGCTCTTCGCCGGTCTGTTACTCGGGCACTTCAAGCTCTCCTTTGATCACCACGTGTTGGAGTTTGTGCGCGAGTTCGGGTTGATCCTGTTCGTTTACACGCTCGGCTTGCAGATCGGCCCGGGCTTTTTCGCTTCGCTGCGGGCGCGCGGACTGGCGCTGAACCTCTTCGCGGTGGCCATCGTCTTCCTCGGCGTCGCGGTGGCGTCCACCTGGATCATCCTCGGCCAGACGGATGTCGCTTCGGGCGTGGGCCTGCTCTCGGGCGCGACGACCAACACGCCGAGTCTCGCGGCCGCGCAGCAAGCGCTCAAACAAGTCGGCGCGGCCGACGACGCGGCCGTGATCCAAGGCCTCGGCTACGCGATCGCCTATCCCTTCGGCATCCTCGGCATCATCATCACGATGATCCTCGTGCGGACCGTGTTTCGCATCGACGTGCAAAAGGAGGTCGCCGCCGCAGAGGCCGCCAACCGGCCCTCCACTCCGCCGCCGACCACGCGCAACTTCGAGGTGCGCAATCCGAACCTGAACGGACGCACCCTCGGCACCGTGCCGGGGCTGCCGGGGTCGGGCGTAGTGGTGTCGCGTTTCTCGCGCGACGGCGTCGTCGCCGTCGCGCATCCCGATACGCGCCTGCAGCTCGGCGACATCCTCCACGCCGTCGGACCCGAGGCGGGATTGGAGACGTTGCGCGTGGTGATCGGCTCCGAGGCCGGCGTCGATCTCAAGACGATCCCCGGGACGGTGATCAACCGGCGGTTGATCGTCACCAAGTCCGCGATGTTCGGCCGTCCGCTGGCGGAACTCACGACGTTTGCGCAGCACCATGTGGTCGTCACGCGTGTGACCCGCCAAGGGTTGGAGTTCACGCCGGCGCCTGGGTTCCGGTTGCAGTTCGGCGACGTCCTTATGGTGGTCGGCGAGGCGCCACAGATCGACGCGGTTTCGGTGGTGGTGGGCAACTCGCCCAAGGCCCTCGACACGCCGCAGCCGCTCACGTTTTTCCTCGGCATCGTGCTCGGTGTAGTGGTGGGTTCGATACCAATGATGCTCCCTGGTTTGCCTGCGGCGGTAAAACTCGGGCTGGCGGGCGGCCCCTTGGTCGTGGCGATTCTGTTGTCGCGCCTCACAACGACCGGACCGCTCATCTGGCATATTCCGCACAACGCAAACCACATGTTGCGCGAGGTGGGCATCTCGCTGTTCCTCGCAGCGGTGGGAATCAAGTCGGGCGAGAAATTCGTCGACGTGCTGATGGGCTCCGATGGCGTGCGCTGGCTGGTTTTCGGGGCGCTCATCACGATCGTGCCTCTCCTGATCGTCGGCTTCGTGGCGCGCGCATGGAAGAAACTCAATTACGCCGAACTCTGCGGGCTGCTCGCCGGCTCGATGACCGATCCACCGGCGCTCGCGTTTGCACAGCAGACGACCGGTAGCGACGCGCCTGCAGTGGCCTATGCGACCGTGTATCCGCTGGTAATGCTCCTGCGCGTGTTCACGGCGCAGTTGGTGGTGTTTATACTCTACAAGGCGGCGGGCGGGTGAGCGCCGAAAACAAGATAGGTCCCATAGGACATATACGCCCTATGGGACCTATTTGTTAGAAAGCCTTCGGCGCTCGCCTCACGGATACAGCGCCTGGTCGCGCCAACCCTTGCCGACCTTTTTATAAGTCACGCGTTCGTGCAGGCGGAACGGGCGTTCCTGCCACAGCTCGATCGTGTCGGGCACGACGCGGTAACCGTGCCAGTGCGGCGGACGCGGCATGCGACCGCGCGGGTGGCTCACCATCGTGGCGGCCACGGCGCGCTCGAGTTCGGCGTAGCCGTCGAGCGGTTGAGACTGTTTCGATGCCCACGCACCGATGCGGCTCAGATAGGGGCGCGAGTTAAAATACGCATCCGCTTCCTCCTCGGTCACGGATTCCACGGTGCCGGTGACGCGCACCTGGCGGCCCGGCGGGTTCCAGTAAAAACACAGGGACGCGTAGGGCGTTTTGCGCAGGTCCTCGGCCTTGGGGCTTTCGGTATTGGTGTAGAAAACGAAGCCGGCTTCGTCGGCATGCTTGAGAAGCACCATGCGAACGGAAGGCCGTCCGTCGGGATCGACGGTGCCGAGCGCCATCGCGTTGGGCTCATGAACGCCATGGCGTTTCGCGTCATCGAGCCAAGATTGGAACGTATCCAGCGGATTGTTCATAAGGCCATATTTTAGCCCATAGTGAACTCGCATGCTGCGCATCCCTTGACCAAAGCCGCGCAAAAATGGCCCCTTTCGAGCCGTCCATCCCGCAAATACAGCGCAAGGCGGCACGCCTTGACCCGGTCCTGAACGGCCCCCGCCCACCGCCCAAGTTGCCCAAACCCCTTTGTCACTTATTAAGTGACAAAGATCGTCTCTGGCGGGATAACGCCGGGATGATCGACGAACGCTTTGTATTACCGCCGCAGATGAGGGGCGTGGAGGTTTTGATTAAGATTCCCGACCAACTCGCCGGACTGGCGGTGGAACAGGCACAAAAGGCCGCGCAACGGCGAAAAGAGGTCCGGCGCCCTCGGCGTGGCTCAACCCTACGCCCCGGCGACGACACGCCACTCTGGTCCGCCGTCGTGACACAGGCGCGTCCACATCTGCGGGTGCGCGGAGCCAAGGCCAACCTTGCTCGCGTGCTCGAAGTGCCTCGTCAGCGCGTGCACGACTACTTCGTCTCCGGCACGCAAATGCCCGACGCCGAACGCATGATCCATATCCTGCTCTGGCTCGCCGCCCGGGAATCCGAGGGCGCTATCAGCGGGAGCCCCAAGCCGTTGAGCTGACGCCCGCCGAGTATTTGTCACGTATTAAGTGACAAATAGGCTTGGGCCGGCCGAGGGCGTTTTAGCAGACCTCGTTTTCGTAGAAACGCGGTTTGCGGGCTGGAGTTGGTGGCGAGCGATGGGCAGGTTCGGCGCGTGCCCGCTTGGAGCCCGTTGCTCTGCGGGTGCGGCTTGAGCATCCCAATCACCGACTGCCTGCGTTGCGGAGTGTGTTGTCATTCAAATCTGAATACCTACGTGCGCGTCAGCGGCGCCGACTGGGAACGGCTCGGCGTTGAAGTCGATCGGCTGGCGCATTTCATCGGCAACCGCGCCTACCTGCGGATGCGCGACGGGCACTGCGCCGCGCTGGACATGCGAACGGCGGCCGACGGAGCCCGGGAGTTTTTCTGCACAATCTACGAACGCCGTCCTCAGGTGTGCCGCGATCTCGCGCGCGGTTCGCCGGAATGCGCCGGTGAACTCTCGACCAAGGCCGAGCGTGTGGCCGAGAGGGCCGCGACTGCCGCCCTCGCCATCACCCCCCCTGCGGTCGCGCCCGAAGATGGAGCGCGACCTCCGGGCGTGTCGGCCGGCTGACGGCGCGGGCGCACGCCCGATCAGCTATGCCCTGCGACCCACGGCGCCCGGAGGTCGCCATCCACCGCAAGGCCCGCGTCAGGCCAACGCGTCGCGCACGAGGTCCGCGATGGCGGGCGGCAGCTCCAAACCGAGCGCGGCTTGTTGGCCGGCGGGGCTAAGTTTGCGCCAGGTTTTGCGCAGAATATCGATGAACTTTTCACGCGGATACTCGCCGTGTTGTGCAGCGAAGCCGGCGATCTCGTTTTCGAGGAAGACCAACACGGCGGCGTCTTCGAGCGCTTGGGTGCCCGAATTCGTCTTTAGCCCCGTCTTGGAAACCCAGGTCGCGACTTCGGCCGCTTCTTCAGCGGACACCCCGCCGGCCAAGAGCAGTTCGCGAGCGCGTTCAGCTTGTTTCACATAGAGCGACCGGCGCCAGCTGAGGTATCCGACTTTGCCTTCGGGGAATGTGGTGCGCGGCGTGGCCCAGCGTTCCAGATGTTGGCAGCGCGCAGCCAAGCGCAGCAGAGGAGACGCGTCGGCCGCAAGGTGAGCGACCCATCGCTCCATGTGGTCGGCATAAACGAGTTCGGCGGGGCGCCCGTCGGCGGCGCGGGCCGGGTCGGCGGCGTGAGCTTGGTCAACCAGTTGGCGGGCGCGGTCATAGACGAGCATGCGCCCATGCTTCAGGGCAAATCCGCCCGATGGCACGCACAAATCCAACATCACCCACCCGGTTCGCTCGGGCGACCGCTTACCCGCGCATACGCTATATTTATGCATTTTTTGAGCGCGCCATTTTAAAAAACCCACCTAATCCTCTCGCGATGGCCACCTCGCCCTCGCTCAAAAACACCGTCCTTTTAGCGGCTCTGTTGAGCTTCGCTTCTGCGGTCAGCGCAGACATCAGCTCCGTGCCCATGGGCTATATGTCCGTCAAACTCGCGGGCGGCGCCCCCGGCGCGCCCGTGACCACGTCGTTCGCCGTCCCGTTAACCGACGAACCCAACAATGACGGCGCGGTAGTCGGGCGTATCACCGGCCTCACCTCCGATCAAATCACGGTGACCGACGCCGGTTGGACGCCCGGCAAACTCGCGACCAAGGCAAACCCTTACGCCGCGCGCATCAAGTCCGGGTCCAACGCCGGGCTCACGCTCGTCATCACCGCCAACACCGCGGACACCCTCACCGTCGAAACCTCCGTCGACCTCACCCAGCTCGGCATCAAAAAAGGCGCATCGGGCCACCTCATCCAACTGATCCCGGTCGATACCTTGGACTCCCTGTTCGGCTCCGATACCCTGATCGGTGCCAAAAAACTCCGGAATGCCGACATCGTCTACCTCGGGGCCAACTCCCAAGACGGCTATTTCTACAACACCGGGTTGAACCGTTGGGTATCCATTGACGGGACGACCAAGAATCGCGGCCTCACCCGCATTCCCCCCGACGCCGCCGTTTCCGTCGCACGAGTCGGCCCCGAAACCACGCTCTTTTTCGACGGACGCGTGCCCGAAACCGCCTTCGTGGTCGAAGTCGCCAACTCGGGCGAGACCTACACGCACACGGGTTTTCCTACCGCCGTGACCCTCGGCGAACTTTCGCTGCAAACGAAGATCCCCGGCTGGGTCTCCGCTACGAAACCGGCCAAGGCCGACAAGATCTCCATCGCGTCGGGCAATCGCTGGGATACCTATTATTACACGGGCTCCCGTTGGCGCCGCACCACCGACACCAGTGGCAAGCGCGACGGCGTCACGATCAAGGCCGGCGTGCCTATTCGCATCACTCGCGTGGGCACCGCCACCGGCAGCACGCCGCTGAAGATCCGCCGCCCTTACGCGATCGACTGAGCGGTTCGGTTGTAGCCGGGGTCGCCGCCCCCGAGAGGAGCGGCGGCTGCGTATCTGTTCCCCGGATACGTTTCGACGGCGGGCCGGGACGCGAGACCTCAGGCGAGCCAGCGCGCCGCAAAATCGGCTCGGTCCACCGGCCAGGTTTTCCAGCGAGAAGGAGCCCCGCCCGCGGCCGCTTCGGCGAGATTGTGACACACCACGCGCAGGTCCTCGCGACACCAAAAATCGTGGGCGGCATCCGCGTCATGCTCCGAAGCGATCGATGCGGCGCGGGAAATCACCAAGCCGCTCATCGGCGGGAGCGTGCAACCGAGGGTGACGAGCACGCCTTGGAGGCGCGAAAGCACTCCCTTTCCGCCGACGCTGTGTTCCGAGACGACGACTGCTGCGGGTTTGCCAAGCCAAAGTGCGGTGCCCTCGGCGGGCGTGGCGTCTTCGAGGAACTTCTGGAGCACGCTGCTCCAACTGTCCCAGTGCGTGCCCGTGCCAAAAAGAAACGCGTCGGCTGCGACGAGTTGCGGACGGATCGTATCGAACGCAAGGGGCGCGCCTGAGGGTTGCGCGAGGGTGAGTGCGGCGACGCTCGCCCGACGAGCGAGCAGTCGACGCGCCTCGGCCAGAAGCACGGCGGTGTTCCCAGAATCGCCGGCCAGCGAGGCGTTGAGCAGAAGAATGCAGGGTCTACGTGAAGCCATGCGGTGAAAGGTGTCGAGTGACGGTGGGCACGCCGGCCCTCCGCGTGAAGCTCCGAGACGAGCGGGCTTCCAAAAACACAAAGCCACAAAACCCATTCGAGGTTTTGCGGCTTCGGTGCCGTTGGCAGCCAGCGGATCGCTGCGGGTAGTCCGGGCGGGGCGTGGCCGCCGACGGACTTTATGCTGCGTTAAGCGCTCGGCGGCGGAGTTTGCAGCGACTTGATGAATTCCTCGGATTCACGGATCGAGGCTTCCATGTCGGCGATGAGGCGGGAAATGTCGGCTTCGAGTTCGCGATTGGTGGAGTCGAGCGAGGCGATGGCGCGGGCGTTGAGGTTGTGTTTCAAGAAGAGCACCTGGTCGCGGAACGTGGCGAGAACCGGGTCCATGCGTTCGGCGGCGCGGCGCATGAGCCGGAGGACGTTTTCGTAGCTGCGGCGAGTGGATTCGAGCTGGCGCTGGCTCTCGTTGCGGAGGGAGGGGCTGGAATATTGTTTGAGTTCCTGCTCCCACTCGCGGAAGAGAGCTTCGGCGACGTCTTCGACGGCTTTGATGCGCTCGTGGACGTCCTTGGCGCGCGTTTCGCTGCGCCGGAACTCGGCGTTCATCGCTTCGTATTTCCGCTGTAAGTCGCCGCCGTCGGCTTTGGTGACGGCGAGGAATTTGTCGAGTGCGCTGGCGAATTGGTCCTTGGCCTCGGTCTGCGACTCCTGGGCTTTTTCGACGCGATCAACAAGGACGTCGCGCTTGGCGTAGCCGAATTTTTCGAGGGTGTTGTAGTAGGTGGACGAGCACCCGGCGGCCAATAGAAGGGCGGCGCCGAGGACGATGCGGGGAAGAACGGAGGTCATGGTAGAGAGAACAGACAGGGGAATAGTTGCTAGGTGCCGCCAACGTGAAGGCTGGCCGAAACGGTGGAGTTTTGCACGATCGGCGCCCATGATTCCAAGCAATGGAGGGGTTTTCCGAGGTTTCGGCAAAAAACTCAGGCTGGGTCTGTTGATTTGCACGGCCGCCGGGGCGGTATGTTCCGCCGGCATGAGACGCGATCCGGTGCCGCATGCAATCACGTCACCCGGCGGGCACTATGTCTTCCTGATGATACCTGGCCCCAAGGGGGTGGAGCAAACCAAGGGCCGCGGCGTTTGTTATTCCATCGAGGCGGATGGGACGCTCTTAGCACAATGGAGGACTGCGGGTTGGTATTCAGAAGACTTGGAGCTAGCCTACGACGGCATGGTGTTGATGCGCACGGGAAGCTGGGCGTCCGGAGACCAAGAGACCGATCCCGTCGAGAGCACGTTAGCAATGGCGTTCTATCGCGAGGGTCGAGAGCTGAAGCGATATCAGGTCGGAGATCTGGTGCAGGACCGAACCAAACTGGTCCCGACGTCGGCTGGTTGGTGGTGGAAATACGGTTCGGGTAGAACCGAATGGCACAAGGATCGAGAGTCCATCCATGTGGTCTCGACAGCGGATGGTCTTGAATACCGGTTCTCTCTGGCGACGGGAGAAATCGTGGGAATGGAGCATCAGTTCACCCTCCTAACGGTGCTTGCCGACGGTGACGAAACGAAGGCGTGGCGGGCAAACCCGGATGTATTGAATGCCACCCCGGCATGGGACGGCGCAGGCGCCCCGCCTTTTGATAAACGCGTCATCCTTCGAGGCGCCGAGGAATGGTGCTGGGCAACGTATCAGCGCTTTCCTTACGAAACGACGGAGCTTGGTAAATGGGAGCGGGCGCCGGCAGCGGAGGCGGAGCGCGGCTGGTTCTGTATCGTCACGTTCTCAAATCCCAACGATCCGGCGCTTCCCAAAACACGCCAAGTGGTCGTGCTGGGCAACGGCTCGCCTGCGGCCGGGTTTCGGGTGAAGAAGATAGACTGAAGATTCGGCCAAATCGCGCGGGCCGTTTCGGCCCGAGGCGTGCAGATTACTGTGCGTCGTTCAGGCAGCTACGAGCCCCCGGTCAGGCCAAGATGCGCTTGAGGCTTTCGAGGTCCATGACGGTCGCGAGGCTCTCTTCTTGAACGACGGCGGCGGCGAGAGCGGCTTTTTCGCGCTGCAGGAGGCGGATCTTTTCTTCAACGGTGCCTTCGGCGAGGAGGCGGTAGGCGATCACGGGCTTCGTCTGACCGATGCGGTGGGTGCGGTCGATCGCTTGCGCTTCGGCGGCCGGGTTCCACCACGGGTCGTAGAGGATCGCGTAGCTCGCGGCGGTCAGGTTCAGTCCGAAACCGGCGGCTTTGAGTGAGAGCAGGAAAACGGTCTTGGTCGGGTCGGTCTGGAACGTGTTGACCAACTCCGCGCGATTTTCGGTCGCCCCCGTCAGCATGAGGTGCCCGATGCCGGCGGCGACAAGGCGCGTGCGAATGATCTCCAGCATGCCTACAAATTGGCTGAAAACGAGGACTTGGTGGCCTTCTTCGGCGAGCTCCTCAACGCGCTCGAGCAATGCTTCGAGTTTGGCGCTCGGGAGCGTGGCGTGTGCGGGATCGACAAGCGCGGGATGGCAGCAGATCTGGCGCAGGCGGAGCAGGCTCGCGAGCACGTGGAAACGCACGGCGTCGAGGGCGCTCTTGGTGTCCACGCCGAGGAGATGCGCGCGAGCGCGTTTGAGTTCGGCGTCGTAGAGGCGGCGTTGTCCGCCTTCGAGTTCGACGATGATTTCGTCCTCGGTGCGCGACGGGAGGTCGGGGGCGGCTTGG
Source organism: Opitutaceae bacterium UBA4094 (assembly GCA_002382525.1). Taxonomy (GTDB): domain Bacteria; phylum Verrucomicrobiota; class Verrucomicrobiia; order Opitutales; family Opitutaceae; genus Rariglobus. The sequence goes on along the minus strand of DFYA01000021.1, from coordinate 4,242 downwards.
GCCTTGGTGCGGCGGAGCAGGAAGTGGCGCACGCGGCGATGGAGGCGCGAAAGCGCGGCGGGATCGGCTTCGTTGTATTGGCGGCGGAAGCCGGCTTGTTCGCCGAGGAGCCCGGGTTGCGCGAAGGCGAACAGGCTCCAAAGATCGGCGAGGCGGTTCTCGATCGGCGTGCCGGTGAGAACGACGCGGTGTTTGGCGCGTAGTGAACGCGCGGATACGGCAACCTGGCTGCCGGGGTTTTTGATGAACTGGCCTTCGTCGAGGACCACAACATCCCAAGGCACGGCGCGGAAGGCGGCGGCGTTGATGCGGAGCTGCGTGTAGTTGGCGACGAGCAGTTGCGGGGCGCGGGCGATCGCAGCGGCGGGGGCGCAGGCGTCGGTATTGAAGGCGGCGATGCCGAGGCCGGGCGTGAAGCGGGCGGTTTCAGCGAGCCAGCCGTGCGTCACGCTCTTCGGGCAGACGATCAACGCACGGAAGGGCGGGGCGTCGTCCTTTGGAATTTGGGATTTGGAGTTTGGGATTTCCGGCGTGAGCCGGCTGAGGTGCAGGAGCCAGGCGAGCGTTTGCACGGTCTTGCCGAGGCCCATGTCGTCAGCCAAGACGCCTCCGAAGCCCTGGGTCGAGAGATGGCAAAGGAACTGAAAACCCTCCGTTTGATACGGCCGGAGCGTCGCTCGTAAGCCGGAGGGCACGGTGGCGGGCGGCGCGGCGGCGATACGCGCGGCGCGGTCCTGCAGGAGGTGCACCCACATCGCGTCACGTTCGGCGAGGGCCTCGGCTTCGAGCGCGAGTTGCAAGGCATGCAGGCGGTGTTTCGCGGGGCGTCCGCCGGCGATTACGTCCTCGGGCGAAAGGCCGAGGCGGTCGAGCGCAGCGGCGGAATCGGGCGCGATGTCTGCCTGGGTTTCGACGCGACGCCAGCCGTGGCGCGGGAGGTTGACCCATTTGCCACGGGCTTTGAGCAACAACGCGACTTCGTCGGGTGTGAGGCTGGTATCGGCGACGCGCAGGCCGACGGTGAGATCGAACCAGTCTTGTTCGGACCCGGGCGTCGGCGCGACGGAGACATTTACTTCGGCGCGGAGCGGCGCGCCGAAGAGGCTGGCCAGTTCAGGCGAGAGTTCGATGTCGAGATCGGGCGAAAGCGACGCGTGCCACGCGAGAAATTCGTCGGGAAACGCGTTGTTAACGGGGCGCGTCCAGGATTCCGCCCAACCGTCCCAGGTAAGGCGGAAGCCACCGAAGCGCGCGCTCACGGCGCGGGCGATGCCGAGGTCGAATTCCAAAACAGGTTCGCCGGCGACGCGAGGGGGCGGTGTCGCGTTTTTACTCCAATGCCAAGACGCGGGCGCGCCGGCCCAGTGTTGTTCGCAGCGCGGGTTCTCGGAGCGCGCGAGGAGTTGGGCGTGAAAGGCGCGTTCGTCTCCGTCGAAGGCGGGCGAGAGCCAGCAACGAAGTTGCGGGCGGAGCGTGACGAGGCGCACCTCGGCGGCGAGTCCGGAGGGAAGTCGCAGCCCGGCGGCACGCAAACGCGGGAGCAGGCGCGAATCAGTGAGTGCGGCGACGGGCAGGCGCGTGGACGGAGCGGGCGGAGGGCCACGCCAGATGCGTTTGTCGAAAAAGTAGAGCGGTTCCGGGCGCGTGGCGATGAGTTCGGCGGCGGCGGCGACGCGTCCGTCGGGTGCGACGAGGCGCACGTCGAGTTGGTCGTCACGGGTAGCGGAGGCGGTGGCTTCGGGCACGAGCGGCTCGGGCTCGATGGTGAACGGGCCGCCGTCCGGCATCGCGAGCGCGAGGCGGGCGGACTGGGTGCGGAGAAGTCCCGCGACCGCGGAGGCGGGGAGGTTCTTCGGTGAGAGCCGGACGGCGGAAAGCCGATATTCGGCGGCGAGCGCGGCGGCGAGCGCAGCCTCGGCGGGCGGCAACGCTTCGAAATCTGCGGGGCGCAGCGCGGCGAGATCAGTGAACCATTTTTGTGTCGGGATTTTCCATGGCTTGTCGGCGCCGACGCGGGTCTCAACCTGCCAGTTGCCGGCGGCGTCGAGGCGGACGCGCAGGCCGGTGATGCCTGCAAAAAAGCTTTGGCTCTCGGCAAAGGCTTTTTCCTCCGGGGAGGGCAATGCACGGAGCCAGCCGGCGAGTTCGGACTCGACGACATGCGAATGACCGGAGGGCGCAGACGCGGACGGAGCGATCGCCGCCGGGGTCGGTCGAGCGAACTCGGAGACCAGCGTGGTGGCGGCGGCAGTGGCGTCGGCGGGGTTACGTCCGTCGCGGGCTCCCGATTCGACGGAGGCGATCCACGCGAGACCGGCGGCGTAGGCGTGTTTGCAGTTGCGACCGACGGGGCAGTTGCAACGGGAGGTCCACGTGCCGCGCGTGAGGAAAAAAAGCAGGTCGTAGCTGCGGGTGTCGCCCGCGACTTCGGCTTTGACGAGATGGTCGGCCTCGGACCACACGGATTTTACGGCGCCTTTTTTATGGACGTCGGTGCCTCGGGCGCGGGTTGCGGAGTCAAAGCCGTCGAGCCAAGTGCGCAGGGTGTCGAGCGCCTCGGGCGTGCGAACGCTGCGCATGATGGTGGGACGTGGACGTGGCGGCATGAGGAGAACGAAAAGGTAACCGACCCGGCGCAAACGCGCAAAAGGACGGAGACAGTCGGTAAGCAAGGCAGGCGTGCGCCCGGGGTGGCGAGCTTTTGCCGAGGGGGCGGACGGGAAACGCGGGACGCCGGGCGCTCGGGCCACGTGCGGACACTACGGGCCTCACGCCAAGATGCGGCGGAGGCTTTCGAGGTCCATGACGGCGGCAAGGGTTTCTTCTTGGACGACGTCGGCCGCGAGCGCGGCTTTTTCGCGTTGGAGCGCGCGGATCTTTTCCTCGACCGTGTCCTTCGCGATGAGGCGATAGGCCATGACTTGGTTTTTCTGGCCGATGCGATGCGTGCGGTCGATCGCCTGCGCCTCCACCGCCGGGTTCCACCACGGGTCGTAGAGAACCACATAGCTGGCGGCGGTGAGGTTGAGGCCGGAGCCGGCGGCCTTTAGCGAGAGGAGAAACACGGGCGGTCCGTCGGGCGATTGGAACTGGTTGACCAAGTCCTGGCGGTTTTCGGTTTGTCCGGTGAGCAGGAGGTGGCCAATGCCGCGTGCGCCGAGTTCGGCGCGAATGAGTTCGAGCATCGTCACGAACTGGGAGAACACGAGGACACGGTGGCCTTCGGCCACGAGCGGCTCGACGGTATCGAGGAGGGCTTCAAGCTTGGCGCTGTCGGCGGGCGGCGGCGCGGAATCGGAGTCGGCGGCGAGAGCGGCTTTGGAGGGGCGTCCACGTTTTTTGAGGACGGCCGCGACGGGTTTTTCGGAAACCACTCGCTCACGCTCGCCGCTACGGGAGGCGTTGTCGGAATCGACGCCGACGAGGCGGGGGTCGCAGCAGATTTGGCGGAGGCGGAGGAGGGATTGGAGGATATTGAAACGTTGGGCGTCGAATTGGCGGGCGTCCTTCACTTGGAGGAGCATCTGGCGGGCGCGCTTCAGTTCGGCTTCGTAGAGGGCGCGTTGGGGGCCTTCGAGTTCGCAGGAGATTTCCTCTTCGATGCGGGCGGGGAGGTCGCGGGCGACCTGGCCTTTGGTGCGGCGCAGCATGAAGGGACGCACGCGGGCGGCGAGGCGCGCGCGCGCTCCGACGGGATCATCTTTGTCGTTGTAGAGGCGCTGGAACGTGGCCTGCGGGCCGAGAAGTCCGGGCTGGGCGAAAGCGAACAGGCTCCACAGATCGAGCAGGCGGTTCTCGATAGGGGTGCCGGTGAGCACGAGCCGGTGTTGAGCGGGCAACTCGCGGGCGGCACGGGCGGTGGCGCTGGCGGGGTTTTTTATGTTTTGGCCTTCGTCGAGAATGACGGCGGTCCAAGGAATGGAGGCGAGCTGGGCGGCGCGGAGGCGAAGTTGCGCGTAGTTGACGACAACAAGCGGAGCGTCGGTGGCGGGCGCGCCGGTCCCGGAGTCGAGGCGTGTGGCGGCGAGCGCGGGGGTGAAGCGCGCGGCTTCGAGCGCCCAGTTGGGCACGACGGATTTCGGCGCGACGATGAGGGCGCGGAATCCGCCGTCGCGCGGAGCGCTTTGGCGTGACGCGGGGTCGCCCTCGTTTGGCATTTGGGATTTGGAGTTTGGGATTTCCGGCGCGAGCCGGCTGAGGTGGAGCAGCCAGGCGAGGGTTTGCAGGGTTTTGCCGAGGCCC
>DFYA01000177.1:3292-4767 GCA_002382525.1 Opitutaceae bacterium UBA4094 | reverse complement strand
CTCCTCGGCGTCCTTCCCGTGGAAAACACCTTGTCCGCGCCCAACCTCACGCAGATCGCCGAAGATATCGAAGGCCAGTGGCTCAACGGCCGCAAAGGCGGAGCCAAACAGCGCGTGCATCGCGTGATCGTCGGCGCGATGACCGCCAAAGGCATCGTCGATTACCTCACGCCGGGCACGCTCATCATCACGCCCGGCGACCGCGACGACATCATTCTCGCCGCCGTCTCCAGTGCGCGCCTTTCAGGCGGAAGCACTATCGCCGGCCTCATTCTCACCAACGATATCCAGCCGCACCCCAAGCTCGCCGAGTTGCTCGCGCAAACGGACATCCCGGTCATCGCCGCGCGCGGCGAAAGCTACACAGTCACGTCCACGATCAACCGCATGACGGTGAAAACCCAGCCGCAGGACACCGACAAAATTCCGATCATCAAAGACCTCATCACCAAACACGTGGACCTCGAACGCCTCCTCTCCCGCGTCACGTAAGCCGCCGGTCCAGCCAGCTCGAAGCGGGCGCGAGCTGGCACGCCGATCGGCAGTGAACAGGAAGCTCCCTCACCGCACCGGCCCACAGTCCAACTCTAGCGCCGCGGCGCCGTGTCGAGGATCGCATTCACGGTGTCCTCGAGTTCGCGACCATCCAGCGCGTCACGCTCAAAGTCCGCTCTCGCCTCGTCGAATTGACGACGCCCTCCCTTAAGCGCCGCTTCGTAAACTCGCCCAAGAGACAGGACCGTGTTCGCGTAAAACGGGTGGATCACGCCCAACACCGTGCTCGCCTGCCCGCGGCGAACCGCCAATTCAGCCCGCACCCAAGGCTCGTCGCGCAGCTCTCGCAACTCACCCAACTCGAGCACCGTTTCGCGCCCCTCCCGACCGGCCAGCCACCGACTGCGATCGGCCAGCCAAAGTCGCGAGGCCTCCGTCGTCATCACCGGCAACGTGCGCATACGGCGCTGATGATGAAAGCCCACCTGCCACCACAGCTCCATGTCCGCGAGATTTGTCCAGAGCGCTGGATATGAACGCGGCAGGGTTCCCATCGGCTCCGCGCCCCCCACCAGTCCCCGCAGCCATCCGCCCCATCGCGCCGCATCACTCGCCGCCTCGGCTTGCAACTGCAACAGTAGCCACAACGACGCGAGTTCCCAACTGCGCGACTCCACCGCGCCCCGCTCCCACGTCAGCAACGCCCGCAACGCGGGCGGCACCGGGATCCCCGCCGAATCCTGTTGATACGCGTCCAGCAGAGCCGGACGCTCCCGCGCCAAGCTGAGCAACGTGCAGGCCTGCTCCAGCCACAGCGGCACGACCAACTGCGGAGTGACCCCGTGCCACGCCGCCGCCTGACGCAAAATCAAGCCCTGCACAAACGCCCGTCGCACCACCACCGGGTCCATATCGTCGGCCCACCGCACCCGAACGGTTACCCGTCCCGGCGGTTCGATCGTCACTGTAAACACCGCCGG
>DFYA01000177.1:0-3106 GCA_002382525.1 Opitutaceae bacterium UBA4094 | reverse complement strand
ACAGCGCCACGAATCACGGCAGCACGAGGCGCAGCACGTTGTCCTCGACCGCCACCAACTTAAGTTTCCGCCACGTTTCTTTCAGATCTTCCGGCAACTCCTGCGCCGCAATCACCCGCTTGATCAAAAACTCGGCGAGACCCGGCACCTTATGCGCCGGCAGGGACCCGATATAAAATTCTTTAGCGTCAAAAACATATCCGTCGTTGCCCTCAACGAACGCTCCGCGCGTTTGAAACACCAAGTCGCGCGTCACTCCCGCCGCCGCCAATTTCCCGAGCAGCCCGACCTGCAAAGCACCGGATTGAATACGAAAATTCACCCGCTCCGGCTCGAAAAGCGCCATCTCATCGTCCGCCCCTTTCTTGGCCTGCGAGGTCGCGCTCGACATCCACGCATTGAGTTCCTCCTCGTTGAACGTAACATCCGCAGACGTGCCGTCCGCGAGCATCTGGCGCTTGCGCGTCCACTGACGCGCTTTGCTGCTGTTGACCGATCCTTCCACAAAATAAACCTGACCCGCCACCAGCTCCTCCGGCGGCTTGTTCACCACTTCGACGGGCTTAAAAACCAAGTGCAGCGCCGCGAGTAGCACCCCGAGCGTGAGGCTCAGCAACACGCTGAACACGACTTCAACCATGCCCGGCCCATTTTGGGCGCGATCCAGCTTCTTGTTGGTGACCATGTGACTATTCGAGGGTTAAGAAATAAGGGCGGATTCACCGCCCGTCGGCACCGCGCGACACTCAGGGACGCACCGCGCTTTTGCGAGACTCTTCCACAAATCGAAACGACACCGTGTAGAACGTCCAACTCACCGACAACCCCACGAAAACCGTAAAGGTCATCAACGGATAACCCGCGACCAAAAAGCCGATCAGCGCAAACGTCGGCACCCAGAAATAGGATTTCGTGGACCGCAGCATCGCCACCAAAATGGGCAACCGGAACGCGTCGCGAAACTCCTCCTGTTTCTGATATTGGTAGATGCCTGCGACCGTCAGCGGCCCGGCCAACATCACTGCCGGCACCACCGGAAGGTAGATAAACGCGCCGTAGTTGAATACGAACTGCAGCGGCCAAACCAACAGCCACGCCACAACGATGGGGCCGACACCGAGCACCAAGAAGATGAGGAATGCTGCGATGCCGGTCATGAACAAGCGCCGCCAGTCGCCCCACTCGGGAAATTCCAACACTTCTCCGCGCCTGGCTTGTTCGATCAGCGCATACAGGTAACCGAACGCCAAAAAATGGGCCACGGGCACAATAATAAGGAGGGCTCCGACGATGGCTTTGAGTATCCACGACGAGTCGGAAAAGAGGCGTTTGCAAACTTGTTCAAGGGAAGGCATTGCGGCGGGCGATTTTTGCCGAAAAGGTAGGTGTGCGCCGATGGACTTCACAACCAAATTAAACGCCCTCGTTACCGAGGTTGAAACCGCTCTCGACCTTCTGGTCCCGGCTCACGTCGGCGCCGAGCCCGGCCCCGCGCGTATCCACGACGCCATGCGCTACTCCGTGCTCGCCGGCGGCAAGCGCCTCCGTCCCGTGCTCGCGCTCGCCGCCACCGCTCTCTTCCGCCCTGCGGCTGCGAGCGCCAGCGAGTGGTCTTCCGCATTGCCCGCAGCCGTCGCCCTCGAATGCGTCCACACGTATTCACTCGTCCATGACGATCTCCCGTGCATGGACAACGACGACCTGCGCCGCGGCCGCCCAACCGCTCACAAACGCTTCGACGAAGCGACCGCGCTCCTTTCCGGCGATGCGCTCCTCACCCACGCGTTTCTCCTGCTCGCCACCCACTACGCCGCCGACCCGCGCCTCGCCACCGCGCTCGTTCACGAGCTGGCCGACGCCGCCGGCTCCGCCCGTTTGGTCGGCGGTCAAATGCAGGATCTCCTCGCCGAGAAAAAAGCCGATCCCACCGCCGCCGAACTCGACTTCATCCACCTCAACAAAACCGCCGCCATGCTCGAAGCCTCGCTCGTCATGGGCGGCCTCGTCGGCGGCGCCTCACCCGAAGCGCTCGCCAACCTCCGCGCAGCCGGTCGTCACCTCGGCCTGGCTTTCCAAATAATTGACGACGTCCTCGACGCCACCGCCGACAGCACGACGTTGGGCAAGACAGCCGGCAAAGACGCCAAGTCAGGCAAAACCACCTACGTGAGCCTTCACGGTATCGATGCCGCTCGACACATGGCCGCACAACAAACCGACGCCGCTCTCGCCGCTATCAGCGCGTTGCCCGGCGACACCGCTTTCCTTCTGCAGCTCGCCCAATCGATGCTGCAGCGCGTCAAGTAACCAGCCGTCCGCCGTCGCCGGGGAAAACTTTACTCGCCGTCGCGAACCCCGCCCGCGTGCGGCGCCGCGTGCGCGATCACCCGATTGGCGGTGCGCGCCTTAGCCTCACCGACCAGCACCGCTCCCCACGCGCGTAGTTTTTCAAACCCCCACAACCCCGCGCCCACGGCGAGCAAACACGCTAGCACGCCCCAGACACCTAGCGCCGCGCGTTCATTGTAGCAGGTCCACACGAACTGCCCCACGCACAACACCGCCACAAAGATCAGCGTGGGTTTCCGCCCGATCAGCCCGACAATAAACACGCCTAGCGGCGCACCCAACGCCACCACCGGCGCCGCCGCCAACCAGTTTTCATAGACCCCGGGCTGCAGGCCGGTCGTGAGATTTTTAAAAACCAAACCGACTAACGAGGTGAACCCCATGATTACGACCGACGACGGAATCGCGATCTTCAGGTCAGCGCGACACAGCAGCACCAGCACGGTATAGAGCACCATGTCGATGCCCACACCGGTCACCGCCGTCACGCTCGCACCCGCCAACACCCCGACACCCAGCCCGGCGCGAAAATCCCAGCGCTCGTCGAACTCCGTCATGCCTGCGTGCCCCGCGATTTCGTTGACCCGATAAAGGTGCAACACGCCAAAGCTCGCCCACACGACCGCGAACACGACCTTGATCATCAGCGCCGGCACGTGCGGCGCCAAAAAAAGAATGCCCAACGGCGTGCCAATCACGGCGCCGACCATCGCGCCTTTCAACATCGCCCACGCCAGCGGCTGCCGACGCGAGATGA
>DFYA01000275.1 GCA_002382525.1 Opitutaceae bacterium UBA4094 | reverse complement strand
GTTGATGCATGGCGGTAGCGTCTGGGTGAAGTTACGGTGGAGGCATGACGATGCAAACGGCGCAGAGAGTCTCCAAAAATACCGTGTCGCGTGTGCTCAACGGTCTGATGTTTCTCGGGGGTTGTTTTTTGGTGGGATCGGGGTGGCTGATGGACGAGCGGCTGCCGCGCGGACGGGGCGAAGGCGGGGTGCGGCCGACCTTGCTGGGTATGAATCGCCACGACTGGGGGACTTGGCACGCGTGGGCGGGCTACGCGCTGGCGGCGCTGGTCGTGATTCACCTGGCGTTGCACGGGCGCTGGCTGGTCAAGATCGCGGCGCAGCAAAAACCGTGGCGACTCGTGGCGGGCTTAGTAGCCGGGCTGGCGGTGGTGGGGTTTTTCCTGCTCGCGCCGGTGAAGCGCTGAGCGCCCATGGTGGAACGTGGGGTGTAAGCGCGACTGATAGTCGTCGCAGGCAGGGGCCGTCTGTTTGCTTTAGCGGGTGGCTGCAGCCATGCTGACGACGTGAAAAGCGGTCGAGTTTGATCGCTTCCGACACACGTCAAACCCTTCAAAAAAGGAGTATGTCATGTCACCGAAACTTATCCGCGCCTACCTCGATGAGGCGCATGTGGACTACATGGTGCGCGGCCATCAGCCGGCCTTCAGTTCGTCGCGCGTCGCGCAGGCGACGCACGTTCCCGGGCGGGAGCTGGCCAAGGTGGTGATTGTCTGGCTCGACAGCCGCATGGCCATGGCGGTGCTGCCTTCGACGCAGCACGTCGACTTGGAGCATTTACGCGAGTTGACCGGCGCTGAAAACGTGCGGCTGGCGCATGAAGAAGAATTCGCGTCGCGGTTTCAGCACTGTGAAGTCGGGGCGATGCCGCCCTTCGGCAATCTCTACCACATGGAAGTGTTCGTCGCGGAGTCGCTCACGGAGGACGAGTTCATCTCGTTCAACGCGTGCACGCACACCGACATCATGACGATGGCGTATGCGGATTTCGAGCGGCTGGTGCGGCCCGCGGTGCTGGCCTTTGCCGAGCCCACGCAAGTGTAAGGGGCGCGGTTGTCGGATCGCCGAACGTGCGCGCGGAGCGGAGTTCCGCGCGCGACCTCACGCCGCGTCGGTCGGAGCCGAGGCTCCGGCTCGAGCGGCGATGCGGCGTTCGGCTTCGAGGATGATTTCTTCGCAGCCGATGAACTTGTGGTCGTCGAGGCAGAGGCGGCGTTGTTTGCCGTTCTCTTCGTAGAGGGCGTAGGCGATGCCTTTGTTGGTCCACTTGCGGCGGTCCATGCCGACGATGCTGTCGAGGTGAACTTTTTGGCCTTCGGCGCCGGTGATCACGTCGCCATCGACGCGCACGCTCTTGCGGTGTTGCAGGCCCATCCAGCCGAGAAAGAGGACGCCGAAAAACAGCATGATGCCGCCGGTGATGCGTTGTCCGGCGAGGTCTCCGGGCGAGCGGTGTTTGGGGACCTTGGGTTTGAGGTCGTGCTCCTTGGCGTATTGGGTCCAGGCGCGAACGACGGCCGGATCTTCAATGTCGAGCTTGGAGCCTTCGGGCACGATGTCGGCGGTGAGCGTGACGAGTTGCTGGTGACGTTTTTCTTCGGCGGGCCAGGCGATAAAGCCGTCGTAGCAAAACCAGAGCGCGGAGCCGTTAAGCATCAGGGCCATGAGGGTCATGCGGCGGCGCCATTCCTTGGAGATACGTGCGTGGACAGTCATGGGGCGAGAAGGGAGTCTAATTCGCGAGGAAAGGCAATCGCGGGGGCAGCGCCGGAAGGCGGGCGCGATTGCACAACGGTTACTTCTTTCGGCGGCGGGCGGAGGGCGTCGGCTCCTCCCACGCGGCGATGGTGGCGTTCAGGTAGGCGAGCTGCCGTTGAAGAGAGTCGAGGTCGTCGTTGAGGTCGCGTTCGAGCCGACGTTGCAACTGCGGCCGTTTTTTCTCCGACAACGTAAACCGCCATGCGGCCGATCTGCGATACTCTCGGAGCCGCCGTTCCGTGTCGCGGCGGGCGGCGTGCAACTCGGCGATGGCACGTTGCAGGCGGCTCAGCGAGGACGTGGGGCTGAGCGTGTCGTTGGCGGTTTCCCAATCGATCTCCAGGCGCGCGAGCCAGTCGGCGTCGCGGGCCGCCCAAGCTTGCTGCACCTCGTGCCAGAGGCGTTCGCGCGCGCGCGTCCATTCGCCGCCGCGGTCCGGATGGAGGTGTTGCACGAGGCGCCGATACACATCGCGCGCTTCGGCGGTGGCCGCAGCTTGCTGGCGCGCGCGGGCGACGCCGGGTCGATTGCCGTAGCCGCCGTCCTCCGGCTCGTCGTCGCCGAAAAGGCCGCGGAAAAAATCATCGTCGCCGTCGTCCTCATCGCCAAACGCATGGTCGGGCCGCGTGTGATCGGGTGCGGGGCCGCCGGAGCGACGGGGCTCCTCGGGCTCGGGCGGGTGATCGCGTTCGTAGGCCTCCGGGTCGGCTTCGTATTCCTTGTGCTCGCGCCAGATTTTTTTGACGGAGCGGCCGGACATCGCGGCCATGAACTGCGCGTTGTCGATGTCGCGGGATTTCCGAATCACTTCGGCGTGCAACTCGCGCAGGTCGGTGACGAGTCGCCCAAAGGCGCCGTGCAGCCACGCGGTGTAGGCCGGCGTATCCGTTTCCTCATGACGCTGGAGGTCGCGGGCGGCTTTTTCGGAGCGTTTGCGGGCGGCGTGAAATTCAGACCAGGCCGCGTGTTGCAGCGGGCGGTTGTCGATGACGAGCAACGCGCGGCAACGGGAGAGCGGCGCGGCGGCAGTCGGGCGGGTCGGGCGATAGGCGTAGGAGGACCGAGGCATGGACAGGCTCCAAAGTTGACGGATGTGGAGCGCGAGCAAGCTCGCTCCGAAAACGAATTCGGAGTCGAAAACTGCCGTGAAAACTCAGGCCGCTGGACCGGGCGCGAGGGTGAAGTAAAACGTCGCGCCCTCGTTCGGTTTTCCTTCGGCCCAGATGCGGCCGCCGTGCTTGTGGATGATCCGGTGGACCGTGGCCAATCCGACGCCGGAGCCGGGAAACTCTTTATCGGAGTGGAGGCGTTGAAACGGTGTGAACAAACGCGCGCTTTGCTCCGGATCGAAACCGGCGCCGTTGTCGCGCACGAAAAACGTCGGGAGACCTTCGGCGGAGTCGATCCGCCCGAGTTCGATGCGTGCGTCGCTTGGGCGGCGACCGGTGTATTTCCACGCGTTTGCGAGCAGGTTCTGCAGCGCGGCTTGGAGGAGTTGCGGGTCGCCGGAAGCCGGAAGCGTGGGCGGGTGGACAAACTCGACGCGGCGATCGGCGGCGGCGTTCTGCAACTGCGGCAAGAGTCCTTTGGCGATTTGCACCAAGTCCACCGGTTCGGGCTTGAGGTCGGCGCGCGTGACTTGCGCGAGGCGAAGGAAGTCTTCGATGAGCCGGCCCATGCGTGTGGTTTGTTTGCGGATGCGGGCGAGGAATTCGGTGCGCTCGTCCTCGCTGGGAGCCGGTTCGGTTTCGGCGAGGAGCTCCGCATAGGAGGCGATGGCGTGGAGCGGCGAACGCAGGTCGTGCGAGACGGAAAAGGAGAACGTTTCCAGCTCCTTGTTGGCGGCTTGGAGGAGGCGCGTGCGGTCTTGGACGCGTTGCTCAAGTTCCTCGTAGATGCGCACGTTTTCGAGCGCGACGGCCGTGGTGTTGGCGAGGGCTTCGAGCAGCTCGATCTCGCGCGGGTCGGCCTCGTGCGGGAATGCCCAATAGTTGCCGATCGCGCCGAGCGGATCGTCGGAGCGGATGGGCACCATGAGCAGGCTCTTCACGAACGTGGGGCGGTAGGCGTCCGCCGGGATGCGTTCGTCGGCGTAGATGTCTTCGATCACGACCGACTGCCGATGAAGCATCGACCAGCCGCTGATGCATGCGGAGAGCGGGAACCGTTTGCCCTTCCAGAGCGGTGAAATCGCGTCCTCGTCCACGTAGTGGCACTGGTCGCGGTCGCGGAGAACGAGGGTCGCGCCGTCGGCCCCGGTGAGCTCGCGGGCGGCATGGCGAACGATGCGGCGAATGCTGTCGAAATCGCGGGCGTGGGAGAGTTCTTGCACGGCGGCGACGAGGCGCGCGGAGGCGGCTTGCATGCGGTCGAGGCGCGCGGCTTCGCGGCGCATGTGCTGGCAGTCCAGCAGGTGGCGCACGGCGGCGACCAGTTGCACGGGACGCGAGATGCGGAGGCACTGGGTGGCGCCGGCGACGACCAACGCGTCGATCTCGTTATCTTCCCACGCTTCGGCAAGGCAGAGGACGGGGAGGTCGGCACGGTGCCGACGCGTGATGTCCAATGCGGCTCGATAATCGAGGTCCGACGGAGTGCCGCCAACCAGTGCGAGGTCGTAGGATTCGCGATCCAAGGAGTCGCGAAATGCGCCGGCATCGGCGACGACATGAAACTCAATTTTGAGGCCGGCTTCTCGGAGCGCCTGCTGGGTTTTACCGGCGGCGGTGGCGTCGTGGTCGAACTGCAAAATGAGACGAGGGCGCATGTGCAATTTCCTTTAATAAGCCCGGCGGCGGCCGGGGGAGAAACCGAGCAATTACCGTAGGCCGCATTCCCGCGACGTAAAGGGATGGTGCGCAGTTTTACCGTGTGCTTACGTGCGCCGCCGCTTGCGGTCACCGTCAGGCCAGCGCGGCGATCTTTTCGCGCAGATGCGTGGTGCGCAGGCGCGCTTCGTTGGCGCGCACGGCCATGCCGTAGGCGGCCGGTTCGCCGACGATGAACACCTTTTTCTTTCCGCGCGTGATGGCGGTGTAGAGCAGGTTGCGCTGAAGCATCATGAAGTGCGCCTTCAGTAGTGGCACGATCACTACCGGATATTCGCTGCCCTGAGATTTATGGATGCTGATGGCGTAGGCGGGCGCGAGGTCGCCGAATTCACCGCGATCAAACGTATGGGTTTCGTGGTCGAACTTTGCGGTCAGCGTGCCGGCCTCGGTGTCCACGGAGGCGATCACGCCGATGTCACCGTTGAAGAGGTTCTTGTCGTAGTTGTTGCGCAGCTGGATGACCTTGTCGCGGGGACGGTATTCGCCGTGGGGACCGCGCAGGCCCTTGGCGTGGGCGTTGAGCGCCGCCTGCAACTGGACGTTGAGATTGGA
>DFYA01000116.1:5395-20138 GCA_002382525.1 Opitutaceae bacterium UBA4094 | reverse complement strand
GCGTCGATCTACTATTTCCTCCCGAAGATTTTGGTGAAGCCGGTTTCCAACTACTACCTCTCTTCACTGAGCTTCTGGTGGTTGATCGTGTTCGGCAGCTGGGCCGGCATGGCCCGCCTGATCGGCGGGCCGGTTCCCGCTTGGGTGCAGACCGTCGGCGCCGCCTCCAGCTTCATGCTGGTGGTTTCCGTCGTGATCCTCGCGATGAACTTCTTCGGCACGTTGTCCGGTCGCTGGTCGTCTCTTAAAGACAGCGTCACCCTGCGCTTCACCGCCTTCGGCGTCGTCTCGCTGATGGTTGTGCTCGTCGCTTGGATGCTCACCTCGCTCCACGGCATCGCCGCCCTCACGCAGTTCACTTACGTGACCGCCGCGCAGGTGCAGCTCGGCCTCTACGGCTTCTTCAGCATGGTGGTGTTCGGCGCGATTTATTACATCGTCCCGCGCATCCTTAACACGCCGTGGGCCAGCGCGCCCTTGGTCGATGTCCACTTCTGGAGTTCGGCCATCGGTGTTGTCGTCCTCGTAGGCGCGCTCGCCGTCGGCGGCATCACGCAAGGCTCGCTGCTCGCCGATCCGAGTGTCGCGTTCACCGAAGTGACGAAGGCAACGCTCCCGTATCTCTTCGCAGCGGTCGTCGCCGGGGTAGTCCTTGCGATCGGACAACTTGCTTTTGCCCTTAACTTCTTTTGGACCCTCAGCCGCGCCGCCGCTCCCGCCGTGCGCTCCGTTAAGTCCTTGTTGGCCGCTCAACCGGAGGCCGCCCGATGAACCGCGCTCCCGTCATCTTCCTTGGTGTTTTCGCCTCTCTCTCGTTCTCGTTCCTTGGCTTGGTTCTGAGCAATCAGATCAGCTACGGCAGTTTCACGACTCACGTCGACGAAAACGAAGGCACCGCATTCCCTCGTTCGCTTCCCGGCGCCGCCGCGCAAGGCAAGCGCGTCTACCAAGACCTCGGCTGCGTGAGCTGCCATACGCAGCAGGTGCGCCGAGAAGGCTTCGGCTACGACATCGGCGAAAACAGCCGTGGTTGGGGCGAGCGCCAGAGCGTCGCCCGCGACTACTTGCGTGAAGAACGCGTGCTGCTCGGCTCCCAACGCGTCGGCCCCGATCTTCGCAACCTCGCCGCTCGTTCCAATGAGGACGGCGCCGATTTCACTGCGGGCTGGCTCTACCAGTATCTGTTCGATCCCAAGCTGGTCGTGGAAGACTCCAACATGCCGCGTTATGCGTTCCTTTTCCGGACGCAGCCGATCGTTGGCGAACCGTCCCCGAAAGCCCTTGAGTTGCCTGCGAACTACGCGCCCCGCGCTGGTCACGAAATCGTGCCGACCGCACGGGCCGAGGCGCTGGTGGCCTACCTGCTCAGTTTGAAAGACACCTACGCGTATCCCGAGACGCAGAACGTTTATACTCCTCCTGCTCCTAAAGCTGCCCCTGCTGCCGCCGACGCGCCCGCCGCCGACGCCGCTGCAGTCGAGCAACCCGCGACACCCAACGAGGAGGCCCAGCAATGAGCTCTGATCAGAATCATCACGCGTCCGATGCGTCCGACGACAGCATTCAAAACGTTCACGACAAACTTCTCACCGAGAAGGCTGAGCCGAAGGAGGGTTTTAAGACCATGCCGCTCTTCCTGCTCGGTTTGGTGTCCACGATGATCTTCGTGGGGAGCGTGTATGTTGTTCACTACCGCGGCGGCTTCAGCCCGATGGTTTACGACGAGCGTTATCAACCGAAGGCGGGCGGCGCGGAAGCCAGGGTTCTCACGCCCGAGGAAATCATCGCCTCCGGCAAAAAGCTGTATGCGACCTGCGCGACTTGCCACCAAGCCAACGGCCAAGGTGTCGCGGGCGTCTATCCTCCGCTGGCCGGGGCAGAGTGGGTCACGGGCAGCGAAGAGCGACTCATCCGCGTTCTGCTGCATGGCTTGAGCGGCCCGATCGAAGTGAAGGGCAACACCTACAACAGCCTCATGCCCGCGTTCGGCAAAGTGACGGGTGGCGGCTACAACTGGAGCGAAGAGCGCATCTCGCATGTGTTGACCTACATCCGCCAGGAGTGGGGCAACCAAGCCGCGCCGATCACCAAGGAGAAGGTTACCGAGATCTTGAACGCCGAGAAGGCTCGCGCTACGCCCTGGACCCAGGCCGAACTCGATCCGTTTAAATAAGACTTCGCTAAACGGTTCTGTTTTCAAAACCCGATCTTAATTGATCGGGTTTTTTCGTGCAGGGGCCGCATCGCACAGGCGGAGGGCGCTTTATCGGTGCATCGGAACGTCGAGCGCGTCGGGCGGTCCTCTTTACGAATCCAACGTCGTCATGAAGAACCCCGTCACCGTCTCCGGAGCGTCCCCGATCCGTATCCTCGAATTCGCATTTACCGGGTATCCGGTCACCGACATGTCCCGCGCGCGCGATTTTTATGAAAGGCTGCTCGGACTCAAACCCGCGATGGTCTGGCAAGAAGCGGATCACGCCTGGGTCGAATACGAACTGGGCGGACACACTCTGGCCATCAACAACGGAACGAAGGAGTGGAAGCCGAGCAACGACGGCCCGGCGATCGCCCTCGAGGTGGAGGATTTTGAGGCGACGATTGCCGCGCTGAAAAAGGAACGCGTGCGCTTCACCGTGGAGCCGCTGCAAACGCCGGTGTGTCGCCTCGCCGTTATCCTCGATCCGGACGGAAACTCGCTCGCGGTTCACAAGCGCAACGCCACGACCTAAGGCAGTCGGCTCACGTTTCCATATTTGCTTTCGAGTGAAGGCGCTCGACGATGCGCGCATGTCGATTTTTCGCACGCGTCGCTCGATCAAACCGGCGGTCATGGACCCAGACCGCGAGGTGTCCCGGGAGCTGTTGTTGGAGGTGCTGGCCGATGCGCACGCGGCACCGACGCACGGGCTCACGCAGCCGTGGCGCTTTCATGTGTTCACCGATGCGGCGCGTGCGCGGTTGGGCGATGCGTTGCAGGAAATCTATGACTGTCTCACGCCCGAGTCTGCGCGCAAGGCGGACAAACGCGTCAAACTCGGCGCAACACCGCGCCTCTCACCGGTCGTGATCGCAGTGGCCGCGCGCGTGGTGCCGGGTGGGAAAATTCCCGAAGTCGAGGAGGTGATCGCGACCGCGTGTGCGGCGCAAAACCTGATGCTCTCCGCCCACGGCCGGGGCTTGGGTTCCTACTGGAGCACGCCGCCAGTCACACTGACGACCGAGTTTGCAACGTGGCTCGGGCTGGATGAGACGCACCGCACGCTCGGATTGCTTTATCTGGGATATCCGCTGCCGGGCGTCACGCCGCCGCCCTCGCCGCGTAATCCGTTGGAGCAGCATGTGGTGTTTCGCGCGGAGTGAAACGATCGCGTGCGCAACCCCCGCACCCAAGTAAAAGTGAATTTAGGAGAATCTCCCATGGCCTNNTTTTTTTGTTTTCTGGCCAACGGTGGCTTGACGTTGGCCTACGCTATGCTCTTGTTCACCTCGTTCCCGCTTAGCGGGGACATTTTGGGGTAACCTAGAAAGCAAATGGCCGGTCGCTTAGGGGTAGGCGACCGGCCAACTTATTTTACTGACGCGAAAATCGCGTTTGGGGCCGGCAAGGGCCAGTGGCAAGGGACCAATCAACGAGCCTTCGCGTTCGGTCTGCACCATTAATGGAATAGTTAATTATAGGGTGATCCGATGAGGCTGCGAAGTGCTTCGGTGCTGGAAACAAGCTGACGGCGCGGCGTCTCAATATCGACGTCGGCGTAACGCGTGCTTTCGAGGATGCACTGAATGGCGATGGTGCCTCTGTAGATGTGAGCGCGAATGTTGGCGGATGAATCGATGGGCCGCCTGCCGTAGGCCTCCCAAAACACGGGCGGGAAGTCGTAGCCATTGAACACCCACTCGCTGAGCGGGTCGCCGAAGCCGCCGCGTTCGTGGTCGAGCAATGCGACGATGCGCGGCGCGCCGCCGTCGGTGTCGCGGCGAATGAGGACGTTCTTCGGCCAAGGGTCCCCATGGAGAACGCGAGGCGCGGTGATTTCATCGAGGGCGGACGCGCCTCGTTCGGCCTCGGCGAACCACGCACGGGCCTCCGCGTCGGGCAGGCCGAGTCGCTGACAGTCGGCAAGAAGCCCGCAGATGTTGCCCAAGATAAACGCGCTCCAGCACGCGTGCGGAGTTGCGGGGTTCGTCCATCCGAAGTGAGGCGCCGGGGTGGCGTGGATGCGCTGGAGCAGGGCGGCGAGTTCGCGCCACAGGGCGTCGTTTTCAACATCGGTCAGCGTGGGCATCACCGCGTCCCAGTTTTCGCCCTCGATGAATTCGCTCAGCACGACGTCGCGCGGACAGATTTCGCTGGTGAAATCCGTCCCGACGACACGCGGCACTAGCGGCGCGACGCCGGCGAGCCAAGGCGTCAGCGCGTTTTCGCGGCGGAGTAGGTGGTGTTCGACGTGGAAGATCAGCGGGTGCGCGTGCGGTGGTGATATGCGGAGAACCCACCGACGGGCGAGGGCGGCGTCGGCAGTCAGCAGGAAGGTGTTATTGAAGGCACCGCCGCCGATCTCGCGCGCTTCGGCGATGGCAATGTCCGGCCCGAGCAAGCGTGCGGCCAACGCGGCGATTTCTGCTGCGGAGGGCGGTTGCTGGAAATCGGTCGGAAGGCGAGGGAGCGGGCGGTAGTCCATGAGCGGCGAGGGAGTCGGAAGGCCGGTGCCGGGTGGACGCAAGCGGGATTGGCGAATGGGCTGTGTTCACTGCCAGTGCTCCCTTGCGCGGCATCGGGGGATGCGTTTGGTGAGGCGCATGGATACTGTTGTTTCTTATTCATCGGGCGGGAGTGCGCCGTTGTCGGCGCTGGCGGCACGGGTGCTGGGGTGTCTCATCGAAAAGGAACTCGCGACGCCCGACATCTATCCGCTCACGCTAAACGCGTTGGTCAACGCGTGTAACCAGAAGAGCAATCGCGAGCCGGTGATGGACGTGTCGGCGCGCGAGGTGGAGTTGGCCGTCGAGGAACTGCGCGGACAGCGGCTCGTGATGATGTTTGGCGGGGCCGATGCGCGCGTGCCGAAATTCCGCCAAAAGATCGACGAGGTGTATCATCCTTTGGATACGGTGGAACGCGCTGTGTTGGGCGAACTGCTGTTGCGCGGCGCGCAAACGGCCGCCGGGTTGAGAGGCAACACGGAGCGTTTGTGCGCGATGCCGGCGGTGGCGGAGTTCGAGGCGCTACTCGCGGAGCTGGCGGGGCGGCCCGGCGGCGGGTTGGTGCGTAAACTGCCGCGTCAGCCGGGACAGAAGGAGGCGCGCTGGGTGCAGTTGCTCACGGGCGAACCGGCGTTGGAGTCGGGCGCCGTTGCGGAGCCGGTGACCGTGACAGTGACGCTGCCGCCGGAGGTCGAGCGCAGGTTGGCGGCGCTCGAAGACGAGGTCGGTCGGTTGCGCGGCGAGCTGGCGGAATTGAGAAAAGCCTTGGGGGAGTAAGGCGAGAGCGGATGGGGCCGGTGAGGTCCGACCGGGCGGTCTGGAGTGGGAAGCGAGCTTGCTCGCGATGAGAGGCAAACTATCGCGAGCAAGCTCGCTTCCCGGGCATGGTCCGCCGGCGCGCGATCAAGTGTGATTCATTTCGGCTGCGGACAATACGCGTGCAAACGGCGTGGTCTCGAAGGATCCGAAAAGGGCATGGCGCGTGAGTTTGGCTTTCGACATCGCTGGCGAAGACAGGCCGCAGAAAAAGCGCGTGACTTGGCGCGGCGTGGCGAGCGGGGTGGGGTGCTGCGTGCGCAAGGTCGCGAGTTCCGCGGCGGGCAATGTGAACGGCGTGTCAGGGCGCGCTAGCGAAACCGCCGGATCGCCGGAGCATGCGCCGCAGTGGCCGCAGTCGCGACCGAGTTCTTCGCCGAAATAAGCGAGCAGGCGGCGCACGAGGCAGCCCGGCTCGGAGAGGAGCTTTTCGACTGCGGCGCTACGCGCGAGATCGGCTTGTTCCCGAGCCGAGAAACGCCGGGCCAGATCGGCGGCGAGCGCGGTGAGATCGGAAGGCGGCTGGAGCACACGATAACCTTGGCGCACGCCGGTGGCACGGAGCGTGATGTCACCTTTTTCTTCGAGGAAGTTGAGAGCTTTCACGATGCGCTCGCGTTCGCAGCCCAGCGCGGCGGCGGTGTCGGCGAGTTCTACGGTGTGCCAGGTGCGGCCGGTTTTCGCAGCGGCGAAGAGGGCGCGAAGGAAGTCCTGTCGCGCGGCGTCGAAGCGCGCGAGGATGTCGTCGGTCGGACGCAAAAACTGCCATTGGTAGCTCGTATAGAAGGGCGCGGTCGCGACGAGCGTGCCGTCGAGTTCGAGGTAGGTGAGCGCGGTGGAGACGACCAGTGGGCGGATGTCGTGGGTCTGCGAAAGTTCGTAGCCGGAGACGTCGAACACGGTGCCGGTGGGGCGTTTGCCGAGCAAGGCAGTCACAAAGCGGGCAAGAGCCTGGGGCGTGGGCGTGTCTCCGTAGGTGAAGTTTTCGAGGACCGTGAGGTCTTCGTCGGCGGCGAAGATTTCGCAATGCGAGGGCGCGCCATCGCGTCCGGCGCGACCGATTTCCTGCGCGTAGTTTTCGATGCTCTTCGGGAGGTTGTAGTGAAAGACGGCGCGGATGTCGGACTTGTCGATGCCCATGCCGAAGGCGATCGTCGCAACGACGACGCGGTCGGTGGCGGACATAAACCGGTTTTGCACGGCTTCGCGCGCCTCCGATTCCATGCCGGCGTGATATGCCTCCGCAGCGAAACCTGCGTCGGCGAGGGCCGCCGCGACACGCTCGGCTGTCTTTTGCAACGTGACGTAAACGATCGTCGGCCCGACCGGACGCGCACGGAGACGTTCGATCAGGAGCGCGGTGCGACGCGCGGGCGGGCAGGCCGTGGCGCGGAGAAAGAGATTGGGTCGATAAAAACCGGTGTGGACGTGCGCAGCGGGTTCGATGGCGAACTGACGGCAGATGTCGGCGGCGACGCCGGGTGTGGCGGTGGCGGTGAGTCCGAGCACGCGACCGACGCGCAACTCGCGGGCGAAGCGGGCGAGTTTCAGATAATCGGGACGAAAGTTGTGGCCCCATTCGGAAATGCAGTGCGCCTCGTCTATCACGAGGAGGTCGATGCGAAGTTCTTTCAAGCGGGCGAGGAATCGTTCGTTGGAAAAACGTTCGGGCGCGACGTAGAGGAGCTTGAGGGTGTTGGCGCGTAGTGAATCTTGAATACGCGTGAAATCCTCGCGCGAGACGCTCGAATCAAGACGGGCGGCGGCGATTCCGCGTTTCTCCAGGAAGTCTACCTGATCCTTCATCAGCGCGATGAGCGGCGACACGACCACCGTGAGGCCGGGGAGCAGGAGCGCGGGGAGTTGATAACAGAGGCTCTTGCCGCTGCCGGTCGGGAAAACAGCGAGCGAGGAGCGTCCATCGAGCAGATGCGCGATCACCTCGGCCTGACCCGGGCGGAACGCGGGGAAACCAAAACGTTCGCGGAGGAGGGCGTGGGCGGCTTCGAGGTGGGGCATAATGGCGTCTCGTTTGTGCGCGGAGTGTCGTGGTCGATATCGGCCTAAACTAGGAATGCGCAGAGCAGCCCTGGGCAGAGCGCGGGCCGCGAGGCTCGCAATGAGCCTCGCGCGTTAGTCTTGAATCAACTTTACCCGTGCGAAGCGACGTTCCTTGGGCGCCTCGGTGTCTTCGTAGCAAACGTGCTCCCAGACGCTGTCGATCGAGGTTTGTTCAATGATAACACCGCCGGGGGCCCAAGTCATCATGTCGTCAGAGAACTCGACCTGATAGCGCACACCCGAGTTTGTGTTGGGCTTACGGCGCAGGAACTCGGCGCGGAGTTTGTAGGTGCTGTTCTCCATCCAAATCCGCGGAAGGCCCATTCTGCCTGACTCAGGTGCGTAGGAGCGGGCTCGCTCGCCCACGACCAAGCCGTAGGCGAATTTTTCTAGATTCGTGACCTGATCGAAATCTCGTTCAAGCGGAGCGGCCGCACCGGTCGCCTCGGGTGAGCCGTAGTTGCTCAGGCGCCAATAGTCCATCGGGCGGTAAGTTCGTGCCCAGGCAATCGTGGACGGAGCAGATTCGCCGATGATGTTCACTGTTTTGATGCGGTAGGCATACCACGTAGATGGTGTGCAGCTGGTGTCGGTGTAGTAGGGACTCGCATTCGAGCTGATGGCGAGGGGTGTCCACGTGGCGCCGTCTGTCGAACGTTCGATCACGTAAGTCGACGCTCCGGTGGCACCGAACCAGAAGATGGCGATCTGTGTGTCGGCAATGGCCGAAGCGGAGATGAATTCGGGGGCCGTCGGGGAAGCGGCCACGGATTCTAGGAAAACGTTGTCCAGCGCCCAAGTGTCCCAATTCGCTCCGCTGTGAACGCCTTGCCGCCAACGGAAAGCGGTGCTCATGGTGCGGGCTGCGGTGGGAACCTCGAATGTGTGGGTGCTCCAGCTGCTGGCGTGAGGGTAGTGGGTGAGCAAAGTTTGGAGAGGCACCCACGTCGTTCCATCGATGGAGTATTCGAGAGTAACGGCTTCCCCTAGTTCGCTGTTATCCCAATAGGGACCATCCACCGAACGGTTGCCGGCGCGGAAACTGAAGGTGAGGTGGCCGCCGCCGCGCAAATCAACCGGATTGGTCACGGCGTGACGAGGGCCGGAAAGGCCGAACCAGAGGACGTCGGAGTTGTTAAAGCCGGGTCCTCCGTTGAAGACGTTTGCTCCTGCGATCGACTGCCATGTGTTGGTGGCCGCAGCTCCCGTGAAGGTGTCTGAGAGCACGGTCACATAATCTCTGACAACGGCGGACACGACTGAGGAATAGTCTGAGACCGAGTGGTCGTTGTAAGCTCGTAGACGATACCAGTAGCGCACTCCCAGCTGGAGGTTGGGATCGATAAATGACGAGGTGTCTGACGGTAGATTAGCGATCTGATGCCACTCGTTTTGGCCGTCGATCTGTCGTTCAATGCGGTGGCCTGAAGCGGCGGGTCGGGCGGTCCAATTGATGCGGATGGAGTCGCCGCTGGATGGCGAGGCCGAGACCATGGTGGGAGCGGTGGCGAGCACGATGCTCGGTGTGGTCACGCCGAGCACGGTCGAGGAACCGGAAGTGCGATCACCGCTCGAGGTAACGAGCCGATAATAGTAGGTGGTTCCCGGCTGGAGGCCCGCGTCAGTATAGCTGCGAGCTGCGGCGGGCAGGGTAGCGGTCGGGCTCCAGCCAGAAATGCCATCCAAGGAGCGCTCAATAACGATGGCGTCATGCCCGGAGCCGGAGAGGGTCCAGCTCAACGTGACTGAGTCGGTGGTGCTCGCACTGCTGTTCAGCGCCGTTGGGATGGGCAAGGGAGCCGTCGGCGTGATCACGGTCACGGTATTGCTCCATGGCGAACTTACGGAGGTGGCGGTGGCCTTGATCCGGAATTCGTAGGTGGTGTTTGAGGCGAGACCGGTGACCGTGTGAGTCGTGCTGTTTTGGGGCAGGGTGCTGGAGACATCGGTCCAAGCGGTCGTGCCCGAAACGCGGCGTTGAAGCGTGAAAGCGGTTTCGAGGGATTTCTCGTTCCACGCGAGGACAGCGGAGGTCGTGGTGATCGCGCCGGAAGAGAGCACCGGTGCGGGGAGGGGCTGGCCGGCATTGAGCGGGAAGTAGCCGAGGCCTTGCGGAGTCTGCACAACGAGTTTTCCACTGGTGCCGTTGTAGGCGCTCACTCGGGTGCCGACCGGCATGCCGAAGGCGAGCTGTTGGGCCACGGTGTCGTAGATGCTGGTTTCACCGAAGGCATAGCGACCGTTGGGCGTGATGCTGTAGACCTCTTTTGCGAAGGCCCATTGTTCGACGAGGGCGGCGTCGAAGACGGAGCCGTTCCAAAAAACGCGCGAGCCATCTTCGGAGACGAGGACAACACGGGAACCGTAGTAGCTGGCGGTGCTGACGCGTCGGTGGGCGAGTGTCAGGAATTGGTCGCCGAGCGTATCGAACTTATGGATTTCGGCGCCGGAGCTGTTGTTGTCGCCATGGAAGTAGTAGCGACCGGACGGATCGTGGGCGCCGCCGCCTTCGCGCGCGCCGACGGAGGCGAGGACCTTGCCCGTCTGGGTGTCAAAGATGGACACGTTGATCCATTGATCTTCTGCTTCTACGATCAGACGCCCGGGACCGCCGGCGGAGACCAAGTAGACATCCTTGTTGCTATAACCGGTGCCGGCGAAACCGGGAACGGTATAGATGCGGTCCACGGTGAAGTCGTCCAAGCCGACGGCATACAACGAGCCGATTAACCAATTGGGGACATAGATACGGTTGTCGCCGGCATGAAGCGCGAGGTCGGTCGCGCCCGTGCCGACGCGGACGACACGCGTGATCGACTCGGTCGCGGTATCGATTTCCAAGAGATAGGCGCGGGAAGCGCCGGCGGTGACCGGAGCTTCGCTGATGGCGTAGACCTTGGACGACCCTGGATCGGATTGAAGAGCCTTGAGGGTCATCGGATCCAGATGCATCGAGATGTTGATCGAGCTGGAGACGCCGCCGCTGGTGACGGTGATGATGCCGGCATTGGGGCCGGCTTGCAGTTGGGGCACATCGACAGCGACCCGGAGTGTCGCCGGAATGGTTCCCGAGGTCGCTTGCAACTGAAGCCAAGGAACGGACGGGGAGGCGGTCCAAGCCGTGCCATCGACCGCGGAGGAAAGAGCGATGTCGATGGGATAGCTGACGTCCCCTTGCACGGTTCCCAATGCAAAATCGGTTTGCGCCGGTGCGACGTTGACGACGGTGAACGACTGGAGTTCCCCGGCGGCAACCTGGTCGCCGATCACGTAGTCAACCCGCCAGTAATAGGTGTGACCGGCAGCGAGGATGTCGTTGAGCGGGATGTTCGTCGCGGTGAACGTGCCGAGGAATTCGGGCGAGTCCAATCCGGCTGCGGTGACGGCGGCGAGGGAGGTGCCGAGGTAAACGCGATAGCCGGTGGCGGCAGGCATGCCGTTCCACGCGAGAAGTTCGGGCGCGTGGATGATCGCGTTTTTACCGGGGCTGAGGCCCGTGCCAATAAGGCCTGCCTGAGCCAGGCTGAAGAACTCCACGCCGGCGCCATTTTGAAGAACAAGGCGACCGGTCGCGGCGTTGTAGGCGCTGACGGTGGTGGCGGCGGGCATGGCGAGGACCGCCTGCTGGGTGACAACGTCGAAGATCGTGTTTTGACCAAAGGCGAAACGCCCGTCGGCGCTGGTGCTGTAGATTATCGCTCCCAAGTTGCATTCGGTCGTCAGGTTGGGGTCGTAAACAAGGCCGTTGTAGAATATCCGGCGGCCATCTTCGGACATCACGACCGTGCGAGAACCATAGTAACCGATGCCCTTGGTGGGGTTCGAAGTGGTCTTGAGGAAGACGTCGCCAACGGTATCCAGTTTATGGATCTGAGCGCCCGAGGAATTGTTATCACCATGATAGTAGTAGCGACCGCTCGGATCGTGAATGCCGCCACCTTCGCGTTCGAACGAGGTGCTCAGGGTGGCGCCCGTCTCGGTGTTGAAGATGCCGATATAGACCCATTGGTCTTGGGGCTCGTAGATCAGGCGCCCGGCGCGACCGGCGGAAATGCGATAGGCGTCGCGATAGCTGCCGGGAACGGTCATGGCATACGTGCGCTCCAAGGAAAATGTGCCGAGGTTGATGGCGAGGAGGGAGCCGAGCTGCCAATTGGTCACGTAGACACGTCCGTCGGCTTCATGGACGGCGATGTCCGTAACGCCGGTGCCGGCGCGGGTAACGCGGGTGATGGACTTGAAGAGCGAGTCTAGCTCGAGGAGGTAGGCGCGGGGAGATCCGGTGGCCGACGTGTCTTCGCTGATCGCGTAGACCTTGGTTGTGCCCGGACGGTTTTTGATGACGGTCAGAGCGAGGGGGTCTACTTGGAGTTCAACGGGGATTGTCACCGTGCCGCCGGTGCCGGTGAGTTGGACTGTGGAGCGATGGAGGCCTGGGACGAGATTGGACGCATCGAGTCGCACTTGAAGCGTGGCCGGCGTGGTGCCCGTGTTTTCAACGAAGCCGACCCAGGAGTCGGGAGAAGTGGCGGTCCATGTCTGGCCGGGGGTGACGGAATTCAGCGTGGTGGGCAGCAGGTAGTCCGCGTGTCCGCGAACCGTCGCACCGGTTATCTTCGCGACGCTCGACGATAGGGAGGAAACTTGGAAGGTATGAATGGCTCCTGCGGTCGTTTCAGAAGGTGCAACGGCATCCGCGCGCCAATAGTAGGTCGTTCCGGGCTGAAGCGAGTGGGGGAGGGTGAAGGTGGTGGAGGTGATTTCGCCGAGATACTCGCCGGAGGCAGGCGTCGCCGAGGCGACGGAGGCGGAGCTGGTGCCGAGGTAGACGTGATACCGGTCAATCCCTGGCAGGGGAGACCAAGAGAGGGACGTGGGAGGCAGGACGATCGCTCCGTCGGCCGGGGACAAGGTTCGCCCGAGGATCTCCGCGCCGATGGTTTGGATGAGGTTGACGGTGCCCAGCGAGCGGTTGGTGGAGTTGAAGTATACCAGTCGCGCGTAGTCTGACGTCATCGCTTGCACCTTTGTTGACACGGGAAGGGTGAAGAGCTGGTTGCCTGTTGAGAGTTCGTGGATGGCGGTGGCCGTAGAGACGATTTCCGCTCCCGGGCTCATTGCGTAAACGGGCGTGGCAAACGTGCGCAAGGTGGTGGTGATCGAGGCGGGATCCACCACGAGGGTCTTCGCGATAACGGTGTCGCCATCCGCGCTGATCAACGTGGGGGTCTCAAGAGGGTCGCGTAAAAAATTGGGATAGGAGGCATTGTTTCTCTGGCCTGCACCGAGTGTGCCATCGGGATTGATGGGGTGGCGCGCGACGTAGGAGCCGGCGTTGCCCGCGCTCCAGCCGTATTGGGCCCACGCATACAAAGCGGTCTTGTCGGGAGTGACGGCGATGTCGCCAAAACCGAAGTCGGAGCCGCCGGCGGTGAGGACGGTCTGGATGACTTGTTTGGTGCTCCGGTTGAACGCGCGGAGTGTCGGAGCCCAAGTGCCATCTACGTAATAGATGATGTTACCCGGGCCGTAGGCGATGTGGCCCGAAGGGGTGCCTGTGCCCCACTCGCCAAATGTTAGCGAGAGCACTTCGCGCAGAGAAAGCGTTTGCAAGTCGATCGCCCAGATCTGCTTGCCCGCGGCACAGAGGACAACGAGCTCAGTTCCGTCGTGCTTGATCGCCATATCGGCAGGGCGATCGCCGAGCGAGAGGCTGCCAAGAGGAAGCGCCGTGAGCGGGTCGAAAATTAGGAGGCTGCCGGGACCGGAGCCATTCTGGTGCAGCGCATACATGCGGGACCGCGTGGGATCGTCGAGCAGCGAAACAATGTTGAGCGGGCTGACGCCAGCGACCACGGAAAGGGTTTCGGTATGACCGCCGTGGGTCAGCGTGATCGTTGCAGTATATGACGAGTTGAGGAGAGCGGTCGTAGAAAACGTAAGAACGATTTCGCCGGTGGACGCGTCTACCGCCGGAGCGACCCACGAGGAGTCGGATTGGGTGGTGAGTGCAGCAAAGTTGAAGCCGGATTGGGCGGGTGTAATTGCGATACGAACCGGGAGCTGGTTAAAAGAGGGCGCCAGCGCGATGCGCACCGAGGATTGGGCGAGCGAAAAGGTCGAGGTGGCGGACAAGGTGCCGACTTCGGCTTCACCGCTGGACACGGCCGCTTGGGCACCGGTGGTGAAAAGCAGCGCGAAAATTGCCAAAGCAAGGAGGCGGGTAAAACGAAGTGAGTTCACTGGGTCAAAAGAAGATGGAAACGGGGCTGGCAGATGTGCGGGCGGACATCGCGGGTTAAATCGGTTTTGGTTTCGAATATCACTATCAATCTGCAGAATTGCAGTGATCTAACGGGCGCTTTCCCGCTCGTAGATCTCGGATGGGGGCACGAAAAAGCCCCGCACGCCGAGGTGCGGGGCTTCGAGGTGAGGAGAGGAGACGACGTTGTCGTTATTCCTCTAGGAAGAGTTACTTCTTCTTGGCGGGGGCCTTGGCGGCGGCGCGCTTTTCCTCGATGGCGGCCTGAGCGGCGGCGAGGCGGGCGACGGGCACGCGGAAAGGCGAGCAGGAGACATACGTCAGGCCCACCTTATGGCAGAACTTGACGGAATCCGGGTCGCCGCCGTGTTCGCCGCAGATGCCGAGCTTGATGCCGGGGCGGGTCTGGTTGCCCTTCTCCGCAGCGATCTTCACGAGCTGGCCGACACCGGTCTGGTCGATCGAGGCGAAGGGGTTCTTCTTCACGATCTCGTTTTCGGTGTAGGCGCCCAAGAAGGAGCCGGAGTCGTCACGGGACATACCCAAGCAGGTCTGCGTGAGGTCGTTCGTGCCGAAACTGAAGAACTCGGCGGTCTGCGCGATTTCGTCGGCGGTGAGGGCACCGCGCGGGATCTCGATCATGGTGCCGACGGAGTAGGCGATCTTCACCTTCTTCTCCTTCTGAACCAAGGCGGCGACCTCATGGACGATGGCGACCTGGAGATCGAGTTCCTTCTTGAAGCCGACGAGCGGGATCATGATTTCGGGCTTGGCCTTGAGGCCGGCCTTGTTCGCATCGGCGGCCGCTTCGAGAACGGCGCGGGCCTGCATGCGGGTGATCTCCGGGAACTTGATGCCGAGACGGCAGCCGCGGAAGCCGAGCATGGGGTTGAACTC
>DFYA01000116.1:0-5276 GCA_002382525.1 Opitutaceae bacterium UBA4094 | reverse complement strand
AGGTTGTCCGCGAGGATCATCTCGCGCATCGCGTCGATGCGGTCGCCTTCGAAGAACATGTGCTCGGTGCGGACGAGGCCGATGCCGACGGCGCCGAAGGCGATCGCCTGGCGGGCCTGCTCGGGGGTGTCGGCGTTGGTGCGCACGGAGAGCTTGGTCGCCTGACCGCACCACTTCATGAGCTGCACGTAGTTCTTAAACTTCTCGGTCTTCTGGGCGACTTTGTCGTCGCTGATGAGGCCGGAGATGATCTCGGACGGAGCGGTCTTGATCTGGCCCGCGTAAACGAGGCCGGAGGTGCCGTCGATGGAGAGGAAGTCGCCTTCCTTGAAGACTTGGCCGTCGATGGTGGCGGTCTTCGCATCGTAGTCGATGACGACGCCGGAGGCGCCGCAGACGCAGACCTTGCCCATCTGGCGGGCAACGAGGGCGGCGTGCGAGGAGACACCACCGCGAGCGGTGAGGATACCCTCGGCGGCAATCATGCCGCGGAGATCTTCCGGGGAGGTCTCGACGCGAACGAGGAGAACCTTCTCGCCCTTTTCAGCGGCGAGGACGGAGCGGTCGGCGTTGAAGTAGATCTTGCCGGTGGCGGCGCCGGGGCCGGCGGGAAGGCCGGTGGCGATGACCTTGGCCTTCTTCACTTCGGAGAGATCGAAGATCGGGGCGAGCAGCTGTTCGAGCTGGTCGGCCGGGTTGCGGAGAACGGCGGTTTCCCAGTCGATGAGCTTCTCCTTGACCATGTCGGCGGCGAACTTGAGGCCGGCGGCGGCGGTGCGTTTGCCGTTACGCGTCTGGAGCATGAACAGCTTGCCTTCTTGGATGGTGAACTCGACGTCCTGCACATCCTTGAAGTGCTTCTCGAGGGTCGCGCGGACCTTGAGGAGCTCGGCGTAGGACTTGGGCATGACGTCCTTGAGCTTGAGCACGGGCTCGGGGGTGCGCACGCCTGCGACGACGTCTTCGCCTTGGGCGTTGACGAGGAATTCGCCGTAGAACTCGTTGGTGCCGTTCGCGGGGTTGCGGGTGAACGCAACGCCGGAGCCGGAGGTCTCGCCGGTGTTACCGAACACCATGGCTTGGACGTTAACGGCGGTGCCCCACTCGGAGGGGATGTTGTATTTGCGGCGATAGACGATCGCGCGGTCGTTCATCCAAGATCCGAACACGGCGCCGGCGGCTCCACGGAGCTGGTCCCAAGCGCTGTTCGGGAAGGCTTTTCCGGTGCGCTCTTTGACGAGGGCCTTGAAGCGCTTGATGAGCTCCTTCTGGTCTTCGGCGGTGAGGTCGGAATCGATGATGTCGCGGTGGTAGGTCTCGTGTTTGAACGTGTGGATGGTGTGTTCAAACGGATCGTGATCTTCGCCGGCGCGCTTCTGGACGCCCATGACGACGTCGCCATACATCTGGATGAAGCGGCGATAGCAGTCGTAGGCGAAGCGGGAGTTACCGGTGGCTTTTTCCAAGGCGACGACGGTCTCGTCGTTGAGGCCGAGGTTGAGAATAGTGTCCATCATGCCGGGCATGGAGTCGCGGGCGCCGGAGCGCACGGCCACGAGGAGGGGCATGCCGGTCTTAGCACCGAAGGTGGTGCCCATGATCTTTTCCATGTTGCGCACGCCGGCTTCCATCTCGGCTTGGAGGGAGGCGGGGTAGGTGCGCTTGTTGGCGTAATAATAGGTGCAGACCTCGGTCGTGATGGTGAAGCCGGGAGGCACGGGAAGACCGATGCGGGTCATCTCGGCGAGGTTGGCGCCCTTGCCGCCAAGGAGGGCTTTCATGCTGCCGTCGCCATCGGCTTTGCCGGCGCCCCACGTGTAAACATATTTGGGGGCCTTCTTGGAGGCGGGTTTTTTGGCGGCGGAAGGCTTGGAGACCTTCGCGGTGATTTTCTTGGCGGGTTTTTTAGCGGCCATATTCTGGGTTTGTGGTTGGGAAAAACGAACGTTTCACGCGAGGCGCGAAAGGTTGAGGGAATAGAACGGGCGCGGTGGGTGTCAACGGCGTAGGGGCGGGCGCACATCGGGAGGTAGCGGGATGTTTGCATGAGATAAGCGCCACCTGTCTGGCTGAGCTTCATTCCTCGCTTCCGTTCGCGGGGAAAGTTCTCAACATCGCGCTTCCTCTTTTTCTAACCCACGTGAGCGCTCCCTATTCATCCGATGACGACTACGCCGAGGGCGATGAGGTGTCGTTGCGCGAAAAACCGATGGGGTTTTTGGAGCACTTGGACGAGTTGCGCGGGACGCTGGTGAAGTGCGCGATCACGTTTGTGGTGTTCGCGGTGGCGATCGGCGTGTTCATGAAAAAGTTCAACGACGTGCTGCTGTGGCCGTTGAACACGGTGCGCGGGGAAAGCGATAATCTGGTGCTCGACCTCGGGACGAACGCGCCAATGGAAGGGTTCTCGGTGATCATTCAGATGTGCACCATGGGCGGGCTGATGCTGGCGGCGCCCTTCATGTTGTTTTTTGTCGGCCAGTTCGTCGCGCCGGCCTTGTCGGAAAAAGAATTGAAGGCGGTGCTGCCCACCTGCGGCGCGGCGATGCTGCTCTTTGTGTTGGGTGCGAGCTTTGGATTTTTTCTGCTGGTGCCGAGCACGCTGCGCGTGGCGATCGAGATCAACGATATGTTTGGCTTTGTGATGCGGTGGACGCCGGCGAGCTACTACAGCCTGCTTATCTGGCTCGTGTTCGGGGTGGGCGCGGCGTTCGAGTTTCCTCTGCTGATCGTGCTGGCGGTGTATATCGGGGTGCTGAAGGTGGACACGCTCCGGAAATATCGGAGGCATGCGGTCGTGGTGATCTTCATCATCGCGGCGTTGGTCACACCGACTCCGGATCCGTTTACTCAAACCCTCATGGCCGCGCCGCTGTATGTGTTGTTCGAACTCGCGGTGCTCGCGGGAGCGCGGGTGGAGAAGCGCAGGCGCGCGGCGGACGCGGTCGCGGACGTGGAAGCGTAAGGACGCGGAACCCGGACGGGACTCTCCGCGTTCCTCTTATTTTTTGATCGCGGAGAGCACCTCGGGGTGCGTCTCGAGGTAACGACTCAATTTCTCCAGCGCGTCGAAGGTTTCGGCGCTCACATGGTGCTCCATGCCTTCCACGTCGTGATCCACGACGCCTTTCTCCAGGCCGAGCAGGGTGAGGAAGTTCGTGAGCAACTCATGGCGATGCGCAATGCGGGCGGCGACTTCTTCGCCCGCGCTGGTGAGGACCATGCCGCGGTATTTTTCGTATTTGACGAGGCCTTGATCGTCGAGGCGTTGCACCATGGTGGTGACGCTCGCCTGGGAAATTTTTAACTCGGCGGCGATGTCAACGACGCGGGCATAACCCTTCGTCTTGATGAGTTCGCTGATGCGTTCGAGGTAGTCCTCGACCGCCGATGAAGTGCGCGGGGGTGTGGGCGGTTGATCGGCCACGGGGAAAGGTCTTTCGCGTGGCCGACGAGCGACCGGATTAGCGCTTGTGCTTCTTCGCCAGCAGCTGGGCGCTGAGGACGACTCGGAACATCTGAATGGCGAGCCAGAATACGCCGCTCATGCAGGCGGATGTGAGGCCGGCCCAAAGGACGACCATGGTGATGTCGTTTGAGGGAACATGAGACTTCAGCAGGCCGAAGAGGAAGATAAAGAAGCCAAGCACAAGGATGGCGTCCACCACCATGCCCACGGGCGTGGTGAGTCTCTCAAGCTTGATTTCGGGTTTCTGGGAGGCGGTCGGCTGCGACATGGTGGAAAACGAGACGAGTGGGCGGAGGGTTGTCCACCCGTTTTTTGCGGAGGCGTTGCGGAGGGGGCGAATGGCTCAGCGTGAGGCGAGCGCGTGCAGGGTGGGCATGAAGCGGGGGAGGTCGGCCCGGGTGACCAACGTGGACGGCGCACCCGTGCGCCAGCCGAGCGTAGTGCCGGGCCAGCGGCCTTGGGAGAGGAAGTCGTTGAGGACGTTCGGGAGGCCTTCGACCGCGAGGTAGCTTTGAGCGTCGCGCGGGTGGATGACGGAACGAACAGCGTCCGTCGGGAGAGCGGTGATTTCACCGCTGGAAATGTAGGCCAAATTATTGAGGGTCACGAACGGTCGCGAATCGACCAGAGTCGTGGCGGGGCGGTCGGTTTCCCCTCGGATGTAACGGTAATAGTCGAGATGGTTCTCCGCCAAGGCGTCGAACGCATCCAGTGCGACCGGCTCGACGCGGCCATCGTGCCAGCGGATCTCGACGCGTTTCCCGACAATATAGTGAAGGGTGGCCTTCTCGCAGACGACGGTCTCCGCATGCTGGCTTTCGCCGTCGCAGGCGTGAGTGAGAGCAAAGCGCAAAGTGACGCCTTCCTGCGTGCGCGATTCGACGAAGAACGTGTCGGCGCCTTCGATTCGGTGAGCGCGATAGAGTTCGGCGCGCACGGTTTCGGGTTGGCCCCAGCTCATCAACGTGGACGGACCGGCCCAGAAAAGGAGGTTGTGAACGAAGTGGGCCATCGCGTTGCCGAAGCACGAGTCGAGAACGACGCCGCCGTCGGGCGCGAGCAGGCGGCCGGCCCAGTTGTTGCGAGCGAAGTAGCTCGCGGGGCGAGGCCATTGGGCGATGAGGCGCGCTTCGCGTAGCGGTCCGAAGTCGCCGTTGAGGAGACGTTGTTTGAGGGCGAGGCGGGCTCGCTCGATGATGAAATTGAAGCCGACGAGCGTCGTTTTTTTGGCCGCGCGATCAGTGACGATCATCTGTTCGAGTTCTCGATAATCGAGGGTGGGCGGCTTCTCCAGATAGGCAGCGATACCTCGTTCCACGCTGGCACGGTGCATCTCGGCATGGAGAGAGATCGGCGTGGGGATCACGAGCATGTCGAGTTCGTGTCCGCACGCGTCCAACATCGAGCGATAATCGGTGAAGACCTGGACACCGCGGCGGGCAAAGTCGCGGTTGGGTTGTTCGGCGGCGAACGTAGCGGCGCGCGGATCGCAGGTGCAGACAAGCCGCGCGTGGCCCTGCGCCTCGAGCTTTTGAAGATTTTCGTGATGCGCGCCGGCATAGCCGCCGAGCCCGATGATGCCGATACGGAGAGGTGGTTTCATGACGCGGAGGCGGTGTCGATTGCGTGATACATGGTGAAGCGAGGGAGAGCCATCGGGGAAGGGTTAGACATCGATATCGAGCGAGTAGGAGTCAAGACGCAGCATGAATCCTATTATCTCAGGCCTTGACGCGCGAATGGCGACAGGCAGATTGCCGCTTCCTCATTGCCTGATGGTGTAATGGCAGCACAGGTGACTTTGACT
>DFYA01000161.1:7087-11205 GCA_002382525.1 Opitutaceae bacterium UBA4094 | reverse complement strand
GGTGACCGCCTGCGCGCCTTCGGTCTTGGCGAGAAGCATCGTGCCGGCGTTCAGCGTGGTCGTTCCGGTATTGGTGTTACTGGACGTGCCGGAAAGGGTGAGTTGCCCACCGCCCGCTTTTGTGATGCCGGCGGTGCCGGTGATCGCACTCGAGATGTTCAGGGGAGCGGCGACGGTGCCGCCGGAGACCGTGCCGCTCGTCGCAGCGACGAGGATCTTACCCTCGACCGAGCCGAACGCGAGGTTCTTGGAAATGACAATGGCGTCGTTGGCCGTAGGCGTTCCGGTGACGGCCTGATTGGCGAAGATCGTGCCGCTGCTGATGGTGAGCGTGTCGGTGCCGGCCACGACCAAGCCGGAGTTACCGGCGGCGCCCGAGGTGTTGAGGGAGAGCGACTGAACGGTGGCGTTGCCGTCGAGGGTGACGGTGCGCGGTGCGCCGCCAGCGACGCCAGCGAGGCTCACGTTGCCCGCACCGTCGGCGAGCGTGGCCGTGTATTCAGATGCATCGAGCAAACGGACACCCTTGGCGGCGTCGTAGGTGACGAGGCCGGTGCCCGTGCCGCCGGAGGTCGTCGCCCCGTAAGCGCCGGCAATGATGCCCACCGTCGAGGTGCCCGCGGCGCCCGAGCCGGAGAGCGTAGGCGCTTGGGTGAAGACGATGTTCGAGCTGCCCAGGGTTTTCGATTCGGCCGTGTTCACGCCGAGGTTGGTGCCACGGAACAAAGTGGTGCCACCCGCGTTTTGAACGAAAGAGCCTGCGGTAATCTGGTTATGTTTCGTCCCCGGAGGAGCCAACGTCACGGTGCCGCCGCCATTCACGGTCAACGCGCCGGTGATCTGGTCGTCGTAGGACGCGAGCGTGCCGGAGTGATTCACGGCCGCGAGTGTGCCGGAGTTCAGCGTGACACTCTGGGCGCGGGTGCGATTCGCCACGCCGTTGCCGGAGTTGTTGATGTTGAGCGACGCACCGTTGTTGACGATAACGTCGGAGCCTGCGGCAGAACCGGCACCGCCGAACACAAGTGCGCCACCGTTGACCCGCGTCTCGCCAGTGTAGGCGTTTACCGCCTCGTAGGTCAGCGTGCCGGCGCCGGTCTTGATCACACCGTCGGTGGCGTTTTGACCGGAAATATTTCCACGCACAGATACATTTCGGGCACCACTGTTGGTGATGTTAAACGTGCGGGAGTCGCCCCCGAGGTTGAGGTTTAGGTTTTGATTCGCCGTAAACGCCCCGAGAAAAATGATGGGGTTCGGCGTCGTGCTCGCGGTGTTGACGTAGACATCGCCGCCCAAGTTGAGCGTATACGGTCCGGTGCCGTCGGAGCGAAGCGTGAGGCTGAACGCACCGGCATACCCGAGGCTCAAGCTGATGCCGTTCGTGNNTGGCGCCGGTGCTATAATCGAAGGGGCCAGCGCCCGCCTGATTAAAGCCCGTCAACGGGGTTTGCGCGATAAGGAGAGAGACGGGGGAAACGAAGGCGAAAACGCCGACGGCGATAGCTGCAACACGGGGTAGCACAGCGAGGTTCATAGATTAGAAGGATTCATCGGCCCCATTCGCAGCCGGTGAAATCTCCGAGAAGAGATACAGTAACGTCCCCGTCTTCCCCAAGTTGTTGGCCTGAGCGAACCTTTTTACATTCGAGGAGGGCCCGACGTCCATTTTACATTATTTTAACAAATTACCTAAAACTCCCTGCATTCACTCCGGCCTTTCCTCGAAGAAAACTTAATTTCGACGGAAATCCCCTCGCCTCAACGTCTGCACACATACCTCTCAATCAGAGCGGAACCGAGGTCGCAAACCGCTCTCCACTGATGTTACTCCCTGCGTCCTTTCCTGCCCGTCCCGCACCGGCGGCCCACCCTCGTGGGTTTGGTTACACCGCCCCAAGCATGGAAAACACCGCGCACGAAGCCACCCATGCGTCCCGCGCTTTTCGGCCTCCCGCTTTTTATACCCGGCCTAGTTATTCG
This sequence comes from Opitutaceae bacterium UBA4094, assembly GCA_002382525.1. Classification (GTDB taxonomy): domain Bacteria; phylum Verrucomicrobiota; class Verrucomicrobiia; order Opitutales; family Opitutaceae; genus Rariglobus. The sequence continues at coordinate 9,222 of DFYA01000161.1, read as the reverse complement.
GGTCGCACTTTACGGTTTTCTGGGATGGACGGTGCCGCTCGCCAGCTTTAGCGCCCCCGCAGGCGGGGATTTGGCCGAACTTACCCAACCCGACGGCACCCGGGTGCGTGGCGTGTTGGCCGGCGACGAGTGGTTCAACTGGCACGAAACCCATGACGGCTACGTGATCGGGCAGGATGTCGACGGACATTGGAAATACCAACGCCCGCGTCGTGATCGCGCGGCCTTCGAATTTGTGCCGGGGGCGGTCGTGGGTCGGGCCTCCCCCGCCGCGCTGGGTTTGCGTAAACGCGATCTGCCCGCCGCCGCGTTGATTCGTGATCGCATACGCACGTTGCGTGGACCGGGACAACCGCTTCCCCGAGCACTTCGTGACCGAGCCGTGGCGCCGTCCACCTCGTCCGGTCAGGCCGCGGACGGCACAACCGCCTCCGCGTCGTCGTCCGCGACCAGCGCAGGTTCGACGACGACCGAAGACCAGACGGGATCCCAGCACCCTCCACCCGGCGACGCCGACGCGCCGCCCTCTGCGGCGTCGCCGATCGCGTCAAATCTGCGGTGCGTGGTGATCTTGGCGGCGTTCAACGACCACTGGGATGCCCCTGCCTCCGCGCCTCTGGCCACCCGCGGTTTTCCCCGCACCGCTTACGACGCGTTATGCAACGCGCCCGGCTACTCCGTCGACGGCGCCGCAGGTTCGGCGCGCGATTATTACCGAGAGGTTTCCTACGGGCGCACCGACATCACGTTTATTGTAAGCGACTGGGTGCGGTTGCCGCACAACGAGGCCTACTACGGCGACAACTCCCACGAGGTTTCCGGCGAAGGCCGCTCCCGCATCATGGCCGCACACGCGGTCGCTGCGGCCGACCACGCGGGCTTCGATTTCGCTCAAGGCGACGGGAATGACGACGGGTGGGTGGACATGCTGGTCGTGATTTACTCCGGTTACTCGGAGGCGCATCCGGGCAACCCCTCGACCACCCTCTGGCCGCGCCAATGGACCCTCCCCACTGTCGAGTCGCGCGATGGCAAAAACCTGCGCGCCTACGCCTCCACCAGCGCCATGCGCGGCCTCCAAAGCTCCGCCGAGGGCATCATGCGCATCGGCACCCTCGTCCACGAGATGGGCCACCTCTTCGGACTCCCCGATCTCTACGACCTCGCCGGGCAAACCAAGGGCATCGGCGCTTGGGGGCTCATGGCTTACGGCGGTTGGGGTGCCTCCGGCGGAGCCGCGACCGAGCACCGCCCGACGCACATGGAAGCGTTTTCCAAGATGCTTCTCGGTTATATCGACCCGCAGCCGGTCCACTCGTGCCACGAGCACGAGCTGCCGCGCCTCGCCTCCTCGCCCTCGGCTCACGTCTGGCGCGGAGCGGCCGACGCCGACGAATACTTCCTCGCCGAAAACCGCGGCGGCGCCGGTTTCGACAGCGGCCTGCCGCCGGGGCTGCTGATCACTCACGTCGATGCGCGCGTTCTCACCGCCGCCAATAATTCCTCCGCCTTCTCCACACCGGCCCTGCGTGTCGAGGAGTCCGGCGGCGGCGACACGCTAAGCACCTTCGGCGGCACCAGCTCCGCACACATGTGGACCGCGTCCCAAGGCCTTCCCGGAGGCTTCCGCGACGACACCGGTCACCCGGCCACCAACGCCATGCGCTACCAACCCGGTTCCACCGGCCCGCACGGCTACTTCCGCATCAACGACCCCGCGTTCTACACCGGTATCGTCGCCTCGAACTTTTCGGCTCCGGGCGCCGTGATGACTTACCGCCTGCAAACCCGCGTGCCCACCGTCACTGCGCCGACGTCCGCAGTCGCCGGCGCGAGCTACACCGTCTCATGGTCCGCCGCGTCCGACGCAGTCCGCTACGAACTCCAGGAAGGCACCACCACCACCGCGACCACGTTTTTCGACGACGCCGAATCGACGGTCGCGATGCGCGAACGGTGGGAGATCTACGGCGCCGTCACTCGCAGCGCCCTCGGCAACGCCACCCCGGGCGGCTCCACCTGCTACGAACTCGCGGGCCTTCTCCCCGGGCCGGACGGCGTCATCCACACGGCGGACGACCATTTCATGCCCGATTTCCGCGGACTCGCCTTGCGCGCTCCGTTCACGCTCACGA
>DFYA01000161.1:2913-6944 GCA_002382525.1 Opitutaceae bacterium UBA4094 | reverse complement strand
CGGCTACGCACTCGACGACATCGAGCTCACGGGTATCGCCCGCGACGACACGCAATGGACTCCCATCTCGGACAACCTCACCGCGACGTCCTACGCCGTGAACGGCAAGCCCGCCGGCACCGCTTGGCGCTACCGCGTGCGCGCCTTCGCCAGCTCCGCCTGGCAGGACTGGTCTGCGGCCGCCGAAGTCACCGCCGAACACTCCCCGCTCACCACGTGGCGGCAGACCCACTTCGGCACCACACAAGATTCGGGCGACGCCGCAGACTTCGCCGACCCCGACCAAGACGGTCTGCCCAACCTCCTCGAATACGCGCTCAATAGTTCTCCCACCTCTGCGGCGGATGCTCCCTATCCCGCCGCCCATGTCGCCGGCTCCCGGCTGCACTTGACCTTTCTTCGGGCGCGCAACGACGTCACCTACATCGTCGAGGCGAGTTCGGACCTGTCGTCGTGGACAACGATCGCCACCAATCCGGGCGCTGTCAGCCTCGACACGGCGGTGACAGTGGCCGACCTCGTTGCATTATCCGACCATCCCCGTCGTTTTTTGCGCCTACGAGTTTCGAGGTAACGCAAAAAAATGCCCGCCCGTTGATGGCGCCCAAGCTCTGCGGGGCCCTCGCCCACCTTCCCGCGCCGGGATGCACAAAAAGTTAGCTGGTCAAGCGCGTTGAACCGTTACAGATAACACGCGCTTGTTGCCCCAGTCGAAACGGAACGCCGCCTCCTTCCGCGAACGGAAAGGTGCCGGACCGCAATACCGTGGCAAACGGCTTCGTCCTGTTAAAAGAATTGCTCCCCGCCCCCGCTTAAAAAAATCTAATAGTCCGTTTACCCGTAGACAGACTCGCTCATACACCTCCCCTCTATGCACTGGCTCGATTGGCTGATCGTCATTATTCCTGTTGTCACAATTCTCGGCGTCTCGGTTTACTCCCGCCGCTACGTCCGTGGCATCGTCGATTACCTCGCCGCCGGGCGTGTCGCCGGTCGCTACGTGATCTCCGTCGGTGACATGACGGCGGGCCTGGGTGTCATCACCTTGGTCGCGCTGGTAGAAGCCAAATACCAAGTCGGCTACGCCCTCAGCTTCTGGGAATTTCTAGTTGTTCCTGTCGGCATCATCATGGGCCTGACGGGTTACTGCACCTACCGCTTCCGCGAAACCCGGTCGCTCTCCATCGGCCAGTTTTTGGAGATGCGTTACAACCGGCCGTTTCGCATCGTCGCCGCATCGCTGCGCACCCTGTCCGAGATGCTCACCAACGCGATCGGCCCCGCCGTCGCCGCCAACTTCTTCATCTATTTCCTCGGGCTGCCACACCGCATCATGATTGGCGGCGTGGCCCTGCCGACCTTCGCCATCGTGGTGGGCATGGTGCTCTGCCTCTGCATGGTCATCATCTGGCCGGGCGGTCGCATCTCGCTGCTGATCTCCGACTCCTTCCAAGGTCTGATCAGTTACCCGATTTTCGTCATCATCGCCGGCTACATTTTCCTCAACTTCAACTGGGGCGACACCATCGCGCCGGTCATGATGGATCGCGTGCCCGGGGAGAGCTTCCTCAACCCCTTCGACATTTCCCACCTGCGCGATTTCAACATCTTTGCCCTCGTCGTCGGCATCCTCTCGCAGGTCCTCAACCGTGCCAGCTGGATCGGCAACGACACCACCAGCTGCGGTCGCACCCCCCACGAGCAAAAGATGGCCGGCATTCTCGGCCAATGGCGCAACGGTTTCTCCGGCCTCATGTGCCTTCTCGTCGCGATCATGATCATCACTTTGATGACGCATGCCCGTTACGCGGACAAAGCCCACGAGATCCGCCACGAACTCGCCCAACAAGTCGCCAGCGAAGCCATCACCGATCCCGGTCAACGTGCCGAACTTGAAGCCAACATCGCGGGCATCCCCGTCCAGCGGCATGAGATCGGCGTCGACGCCCCGCTGTCCCGCGAGAACAACCTCGACACCGTTTACATGCGGACGGCCCGCGAGACCCTCGGCACCAACCCCGAGGGCAACATGCAGTTCCAAAAGTTCCGCACCCTCTACAACCAGATGATGCTCCCGGTGGCGCTGAACAACCTGCTCCCCATCGGCCTGATGGGCTTGTTCTGCTTGCTCATGGTCATGCTCATGCTGTCCACCGACGACTCGCGCGTGTTCAACGCCGCCTCGACGATCATTCAGGACATCGTCATGCCGTTCCGGAAAACACCGTTCACGCCGGCCCAGCACCTGTTCTGGCTGCGAATGTGTTCCGTGATGGTCTGTATCTTCTTCTTCGTGGTCTCGCTGTTCTTCGTCCAGCTCGACTACATCAACATGTTCCTGACGATCATGACCGCCATGTGGCTCGGTGGCGCTGGCCCGATCATGATCTTCGGCCTCTACAGCCGCTTCGGCACCACCACCGGCGCCTTCTGCTCGCTGATCTTTGGGTCCGGCATTTCCATCGGCGGCCTCTTCGTGCAACGCAACTGGGCCGACAACATCTACCCGTGGTTGCGCGCCAACGCGTGGGACCTTCCGTTCGCCCGCCTCCTCGAGACGGTCTCCGGCCCGTTTAACCCCTACATCGTCTGGAAGATGGATCCCGTGAAGTTCCCCATCAACTCCTACGAACTCTACTTCATCGCGATGATCAGCGGTGTCGTCGCCTACGTCGTCGGCTCCCTCGTCACCTACCGGAAACCCTACAATCTCGACCGCCTCCTCCACCGTGGCATCTACGACGTCGAAGGCCACAACAAGGAAAAGTCCCCGTGGAACATCCGCACGGTGTGGGGCAAACTCGTCGGCATCACCCCCGAATACACCCGCGGCGACAAGATCATCGCGTGGTCCGTCGTCGGCTACGCCATCGTTTACAAGTTCGGCCTCTGCTTCGTCGCCGTGCTCATCTGGAACCTCATCAGCCCGTGGCCCACGCACTGGTGGAGCACGTATTTCTTCATCACCAGCCTCGTGGTCACCGGCATCGTCGGTGTCGTCTCCACGTTCTGGTTCCTCATCGGCGGCGTCATCGACACCAAGCAGCTCTTCAAAGACCTCGCCGCTCGCACCGACAACCCGCTCGATAACGGCGTCGTCGTCGGCCACGTCTCCCTCGCCGACAAGGCCCTCTTCGACGAGAAGGCCAAGAACGCCCCGCACGACGGACCGCCGCCCGCCAAGCCGTAAGCCCGCCTTGAAGGGGCCGGGGGAAAAACCCCCGGCCCTTTCTCGCGTTCATTGCCAAACGACGCCTTCAGGGCGTGCTTGGTCCCATGCGTTTCCCCCGAAGCCTCCTCGCCTGCGCGCTGCCGGCCCTTCTCTTCGCCGGCTGCTCGACCACCCCGCACTCCCCCGCAGCGCGCTCCGAACTGGGCGCGGTGATGGCCGAACGCCTCGCGCTCGCCCGCGACGTCGCCCGCAGCAAACATCACTCCGGCGCGCCCGTGCATGATCCCGCCCGCGAAGCCGCGATTCTCGCCTCCCTCACCCGCCAAGCCACCGAGCGCGGCCTCTCGCACCGCGACGCCGAATCGTTTCTCACCGCGCAAATCGCCGCCTCCCGCCAGGTGCAAACCGAGTTGCTCGCCCGCTGGGCCAACGGCGACCCCCTCCCGCCCGGCGCCCCCCTCGATCTCCCAACCGAACTCCGGCCGCGCCTCGATACCGTGACGACCCGCCTGCTCGACACCCTCACCGCGACTCATCGCCGCGGACGATGGACCGAAACCGCCTCGCACGCCCGCACCGCCTTGTCCTTCGCCGGTTTCTCCGACGAGGCAATCCAGACCGCCATCGCGCCGCTCGACGCCTGGGCTTCCGCCGAACGCCACGCCGACTACCTTGAGCGCCAACGTCGCCGCATGCTCCGTCCACGCCCCGCCCTCTCCAACTAACCCCGCACCCCCTCCCCTATGCACTACACCTCCCTCGGCCGCTCCGGCCTCAAAGTATCCCGCCTCTGCCTCGGCACCATGAACTTCGGCCCCAAGACCGACGAAGCCACGTCCTTCGCCATCATGGACCGCGC
>DFYA01000161.1:0-2783 GCA_002382525.1 Opitutaceae bacterium UBA4094 | reverse complement strand
TACCTCGACCTCTACCAGATGCACCACGTCTGGCGCGACGCGCCGTGGGACGAGATTTGGCAGGCCTTCGAGCTGCTCGTGCAACAGGGCAAAATCATCTACGCCGGCTCCTCCAACTTCGCCGGCTGGCACATCGCCAAAGCCAACGAGGCCGCCCACCGCCGCCACTTCCTCGGACTCGTCTCCGAACAGAGCCTCTACAACCTCAACGCGCGCACCGTCGAACGCGACCTGCTCCCCGCCTGCGAGGACTACGGTCTCGGCGTGATTCCGTGGAGCCCCCTCGGCGGTGGCCTCTTGGGTGGCGTGCTCTCCGACGTCGAGCCCGACTCCCGCCGCGCCGGCATCAAGCTCTCCGAGACCGACCGCCCGAAGATCGAGAAGTGGGAAGCCTTGTGCGCCACGCTCGGCGAAAAACCCGCCGACGTCGCCCTCGCCTGGCTCCTCCACCAAAAGGCCGTCACCGCCCCCATCATCGGCCCGCGCACCGTCGCCCAACTCGACGGCAGCCTGCGCGCCTTGGAGATCCAACTCTCCACGGAAACCCTCGCGCAACTCGACGTCATTTTCCCCGGACACAAACCCTCCCCCGAGGGCTACGCTTGGTAAGACTCCTCGTCCTCCGACTCCGTTTCCGGCTCCTCGAAACGCTCCTCGAGTCCTTCCAAGTAACGTAACAACGTCACCACCGCGCGTTCCTCCTCGCGGTTGCCCGACTCATGCCGGGAGGCCGCCGCGATCAACGCTTCCAGCGACCCACGCGTCACCCGCAGCGACAATTTGCCCGCCCGCACCGGCGCGCGATGCAGCACATGCCCAAGTTCTTTCGGCACCGCGCCGGACTGGATAAACATGTCGCGTTGCGCGGTGGTGAGGCGGATCGCCACGCGCCCGTTCGGCGCGATGCGTGGACGTTGGCGCGAATAAGGCATGCCCCAACAAATATCTTCGCGCGCCCGCTTCAACCGCCGCTGCTTTTTTCGCGGGCTTGAAGGCACCGCCGCGCAAGGCTCCACTCATCGACATGACCGTCCTCTATTTCGCGCACGCCCGCCGCGCCGCCGGCGTGGACTCCGAAACCTTCCCCCTCTCCGCCCCGATCACCTCGGACGCGCTTTGGGAACTCCTAATCGCACGCCATCCCGACCTCTCCGCGCTTCGCGCCAGCTCCCGCCTTGCGCGCGAAAACGACTTCCTCGCCGCCGACGCATCGCTCCACCCCAACGACGAAATCGCCGTCATCCCCCCCGTCTCCGGCGGCTAAAAGGGCAACCTCCTCCTCCTCCCGTGCACATCGAAATCCTCATCAGCGACGCTGTCATTGTCCCTCCCGCGACGCCCGCCGACCCTCGCGTCGGCGCCATCGCCGAGTTCACGGGCACCGTGCGCGGCGAGGAAAACACCCGCCCTATTGCCGCGCTCGTTTACGAGGCCTATCAACCGATGGCCGAAACCGTGATGCGCCGCCTCCTCTCCGAACTCGCCGCCCGCCACCCCTGCATCGCCGTGCGCGTGCAACACCGCATCGGCATTGTCCGAGTGGGCGAGGCCGCGATTCACATCGCCGTTCAAGCCAAACACCGCGCCGAGGCCTTCGCCCTGCTCGCCGCCTTCATGGACCGGCTCAAACAAGACGTGCCCATCTGGAAAACCGACACGCTCCCCGCATGAGACCGTCTGGCTCCAACCTCCGACGTGGGAGCGAGCTTGCTCGCGATTCCGAGCCCCTCAGCGGCGTCCGGGCAGTCAGTGCCGTCCCCGTCCCCGCCTCTCCTCCGCCCCCGCGCCGATGACCACCGTCTCCAACCTTTGGATACAACTCGACGCCCTCGCGCGTCCGCTGCCCGCCGAACGCGTCCCGCTCGCCTCCGCGCTCGACCGCGTCCTGCGCGAGCCCGTCGTCGCCCCCGAAGACCAGCCGCCCTTCGACCGCTCCGCCATCGACGGTTATCTCGTGCGCGCCGACGAACCCGCCGGCCTCGTCGCTCTCTCCGCCCGCGCCTCGCCCGGCTCCCCCGCGCCCGACCTCCCCGCCCCCGGCCACGCCGTGCGCATCCTCACCGGCGGCGCGTTGCCGCCCGCAAACGCCGCGCTCGTCATGCAAGAAGACACCGAGCCCGCCGACGACGGGCGACTCCGCCTCCTGCAACCGCCTTCGACCCGGCACATCCGCCGCCGCGGCTCCCAAGCCCGCGCCGGCGCTGAGCTGCTCGCCTCCGGCCAACGCCTCCACGCCGGTTCGCTCGCGTTGCTCGCCTCGCTCGGCGCCACCCAACCCCTCGTCACCCGCCGCGCCCGCGTCGCCCACTTGGTCACCGGCGGCGAACTGGTTTCGCCCGACACCACGCCCGCCCCCGGCCAGATCCGCGACTGCAACTCGACCCTCATCGCCGCGCTGCTCGCGCAATCCGACGCCGACCTCCACTGGCACCAACGCGTCAGCGACTCCCGCGCCGCCACCGCCGACGCGTTGGCCGCCGCCCTCGCCTCCGATGCCGACGTCCTCCTCATCAGCGGTGGTGCCAGCGTCGGCGATCACGACCACACCGCCGCGTTACTGGCGGCCCAAGGGTTCACCCTGCATTGCGAAAAAGTCGCCAGCCGCCCCGGCAAACCCTTCATCGCCGCCTCGCGCGATGGACGTCTCGCCTTTGGTCTGCCCGGCAACCCGCTTTCGCACTTCGTGTGTTTTCACCTCTTTGTGAAACGCGTGCTCGCCCGCCTTGCCGGCACCGCCCCCGCCGCGCTCGTCCGCGCCACCCTCGCGCACGACGCCGCTCACC
>DFYA01000171.1 GCA_002382525.1 Opitutaceae bacterium UBA4094 | reverse complement strand
CTCGGGGAAGATCGGCAGGCTCACGCAGGTCGCCGCCGCCTTTTCGGCCACCGGCAACGAACCTTCCGCGTAACCGAGCGACGCATAACACGCCTGCCGGTGGAGCGGCACCGGATAAATAAGATCCGTCCCAATGTCGTGTTTAGCCAGGTGCTCGCGCAACGCATCGCGACGCGGATGGCGGATCGTAAACTGGTGATACACGCTCGCTCCGTAATCGACCGTCGTCGGCAGAATGACGTCGGCCAATTTGATCCCCGCCAGATAACGCGCGGCGATGGCTTGGCGGCGCGCCGTCCACGTCGCGAGATGCGGCAACTTCACGTTGAGCAGCGCGCCTTGAAAGCCGTCCATGCGGAAGTTGAACCCGACTTGGTCGTGATAATAACGCCGGCCCATGCCGTGCACGCGGAGCAACTTCGCGCGGTCGAAGTGCGCGTCGATTTTGGAGACCAACGCACCGCCCTCGCCGCAGCCGCCGAGGTTTTTCGTCGGATAAAAACTAAACGTGCCGACGTCGCCAAGCAGGCCGACCGGCGTGCCTTTATACTTCGCCTCGACCGCCTGCGCGCAGTCTTCGACGACGAACAGGTTGTGCTTCTTCGCGATCGCGAGAAGCGCGTCCATCGGCGCGGGTTGGCCGAACAAGTGCACGATCACGATGCCCTTGGTCTTCGGCGTGATCGCCGCTTCGACTGCCGCCGGATCGAGGTTAAAGGTCGCCGCGTCGATATCGACGAACCGCGGCGTCGCGCCGACATAACTCACGCCCCAGGCGGACGAGATAAACGTAAACGCCGGCACGATCACTTCGTCGCCCGGCCCCCAGCCCGCAATCACCGCCGCGAGGTGCAACGGCGACGTGCCGCTGTTGAGCCCGAGGGCGCGCGGATAACCGAGCGTCTTTGCAAAATTGGCCTCGAACTCGTCCACGTCCTTGCCGAGGCAGAAACGCGTGGCGTCGTAGGTCGCGGCAAGCGCGGCGAGCGCCTGCTCGCGAAGGGACTGATGTTGCAGCGAAAGGTCGAGGAACGGGACTTTCATGGATGGGAGGAACCACCAAACCACGAACGCCCCGAAAACCAAACCTGTTTTGCGCCGCCCCACGGTCGTTCTCCACGACACACCCGATCTTGAACCGCGAAGTGCGCGAACAGAGGCGAAGAGCTCGACTCGTCCGAACTTTCGCGGCCCTTCGCGAGCTTAGCGGTTAAAAAGTTCTGTGTGTGATTGAGTTCACAACCCGGCGAGTGCCAGCACTCCCCGGCCGCGCTCAATCTCGACACATGTCCACGCTTCCCGACTGCCTCTACTGTCGCAAAGACCAACGCCTCACCGATCTCATGATCGAGATCGCCCCGCTTCAGGTTTCGACGCTCTACCTCTTCAAAGAGCAAACCTATCGCGGCCGCTGCGTCGTCGCCTACAACGGCCACGTCAACGAACTCTACGAATTGTCCGACGCGGAACTCGCGCTGTTTATGCAGGACGTCACTCGCGCCGCTCGGGCGATGAAAGCCGCCTTCAATCCGGCCAAGATCAACTACGGCGCCTACTCGGATAAACTCCCCCACCTGCACGTCCACCTCGTGCCGAAATACACCGACGGTCCGTCGTGGGGAACGACCTTCACCATGATGCCCGAGCCCAAACAGCTACTCGACGACGCGGCCAACCGCGGACTCATTGCGCAGATTAAACAAGCGTTGGGTTGAAGCCTCCGTGCGCCGCCGTCTGAGTTTCGCGTATGAGTCGTGAAACCTGTTATCGGTGCTTCTGGCCGAAGCATATCTGCTGGTGCCCCTCCATCACCCCGATGGAGACGCGCACCCGTTTCGTGTTCCTCATGCACCCGCACGAGTTCAAACACGAAAAAGCCGCGACCGGGCGCCTCACTCATCTCTGTCTCGCCAACAGCGAACTCCAGATGGGCCTCGCCTTTGACGACCAGGAGGCCGTCCAAGAAATCATCAACGACCCGCGCAACCTCGTCATGCTCGTTTATCCGAGCGTCGGCGCGCGCAACCTCTCCCGTGGCGACCTCACGCCCGCCGACATCGGTGATCGCCGGCTGGTTTTCTTCCTCTTGGACGCCACGTGGGCGGGCGCCAAAAAGATGCTGCGCCTCAGCCCGTCGTTGCAACGGCTCCCGCGCGTCATGTTCACGCCTACCGCGCCGAGCCGTTACGTGATCAAACAGCAGCCCGTCGCCGGCTGCCTCTCCACGCTGGAGACGACCCACGAGCTCCTGCTCGCGTTGCAACGCAGCGGCCTCGACGCCTACCCGTTACCCGACCAGTTGCTCGACCTCTTCGCCCGCATGCAGGCCTACCAACTCAAATGCGCGAGCGATCCCAACCGCCAAGGCTACCGCCGTCGCCCCTACAGCGCGCCGACCGAACGCACCGCTCTCACCGGCCGCACCGGCGCGCGCCGCACCCGCGTGCTCAATCTGGGCGGCGGGTCTTGATACCGAGCCGCCCGGGATCAGTCCGAAGGTGGCTGGGCGCGTCCCTGCGCCCGGTTCGTCNNTCGCACACAAAAAAGCCCGCCTGATACAGGCGGGCTGAAAAGTTGTTTACGGACTCCTTGGCTTACTTGGCCTTCGCGGTGCCGCGCTTGAACTTCGAGGTGAACTTCTCGACGCGACCGGCGGTGTCTACGATGCGCTTCTCGCCAGTGTAGGCGGGGTGCGAATCGGAAGTCACGTCGCGGAGCACAACGAAGTGTTCGACGCCGTCGATGACTTCCTTACGGGCGGACTTCATCGTGGACTTGGTGAGGAAACGCTTGCCGCTCGAAACGTCGAGGTAGCAAACATTGTTGAGGACGGGATGGCCTTCGGCTTTCACGTTATTAAAGAGAGTTTAAGGATTAACCTTGGCGGGCCTTGTAACGGGGCTCGACCTTGTTGATGACGTAGATGCGGCCTTTGCGGCGGACGACCTGGCAAGCAGGGTGACGCTTCTTCGCGGATTTGATGGAGGAAACAACTTTCATAAAAGGGACGAAAGCAACGTTCGCGCCTCCCTCTGTCAACGGCGAAATCGATATGCGCACAAAGGTTTCTTGCCGTCGCGGCGAGCCCCTCAACCACGCGCCGCCGCCGCATACCTGGCAATAATCCCGTCGAAGCTTCCATTGCTGAAAAACACCACGAGGCGCGGTCGATCTTCGCCCGCCGGAAGCGTGGTCTCAACGAGTCTGTCCAGCAACGCGGCGTTGGTCTCAGCACTTTGCGCACGCACGCCGGAAGTCTTTAGGTGGGCGATAACCGCATCCGTATCAAAGCGCTCGTGCGCTTTCAGTTTCTCCGCGCGGTTCACCGCGCCGAGGTAAACGTCGTCGGCCAACGCGAGCGCCGCCATAAAGCCGGCTTGCAGCGTGTTGGTGCGCGCGGTGTTGCTGCGCGGCTCGAACACCGCCGTGAGCACCGCGCCGGGGTAGCGGCTGCGGAACGATTTCAACGTCTCCGCGAGCGCCGTCGGGTGATGCCCGAAGTCCTCGACCACGGTCAGCGCGGGCGTGTTGACCAACACCTCTTGCCGACGCTTCACCCCGCGGAAACGCGCGAGCGGCGCGAGGGAGAGTTTTGTCGGTTCGTCCGCGCTTACGGCCAACGCCGCCGCCGTCGCCGCCATCGCGGCGTTGCGCGCGTTGTAAATGCCTGGAATCGCCCATGTCACCGTCCCCCACTCCGCTCCGCGCCACGATAAGCCGAAACTCACCCCGGCCGCGGTCTCTTCAAAGTTCGTAATACGAACATCACAGGTTCCCCCCGTGCCCACGCGCACGACGCGAGTCCATGGCAGGTCCCCGAGCGCGCGGAGGTTGTCGTCGTCGCCATTCATCACGATCCAGCCGTTGCGCGGCACGATGCGCGCGAGGTGCGAAAAGGTCCGCTGCACGTCGCCGAGGTCGCGAAAGATATCCGCGTGATCGAACTCCAGGTTGTTCAACACCGCCACGTGCGGTGCGTAGTGGATAAACTTGGAGCGCTTGTCGAAGAACGCGCTGTCATACTCGTCACCCTCGATCACAAACGGATCGGCGGATGTGCCGAGGTGATTGCCCACCGGCGGATCGAGCGGCACGCCGCCGATGAGGAAGCCCGGATCGCGGCCGTTCTCGCGCAACAGAAACGCCGCGAGCGAGGTGGTGGTCGTTTTCCCGTGCGTGCCGCAGACGACGATGTTTTTGCGCGTTTTGAGCACCGTGTCGTGCAGCAACGCAGGTAACGACGTAAACGGCAGCGCCCGCGTGTCGAGCAGCCACTCCACCTCGGGATTGCCTCGCGACATGGCGTTGCCGATCACGACAAGATCTGGCGCGAGCTTCTCCAGACGCACGGGATCGTAGCCTTCGTGCAACGTGATCCCAGCGTCCGCGAGCACCGTGCTCATCGGCGGGTAAACGCCGGTGTCGGCCCCGAGCACCTCGTGCCCGGCCGCGCGTGCGAGCAACGCCGCATTGCCCATCGCCGTGCCGCAGATCCCCATGAAGTAGATTCTCATTTTTTAAACGGCCACCGGGGCCAGATTGATCGTTATGCCAAAGGGCCAAGGCGCGCCCCGAACATCAAGAGCGATCTGCACACGATCATGCGTCCGTCACGTCGCGTCCGACTTTAAGTCTTCTCATCTGTGCTAGAATTGAGTGCCGTGAAACAGCACATGAGCGCCTCCACTTCGACTCCGACCACCGGTCGCGGCCACATCGCCGACCGCATTCGCGCTCAAATCCTCGCAGGAAAATATCCGCCCGGCGCACAACTGCCAACCTTCGATCACTTGGTCGCCGAGTTCCGCAGCAGCCGCGCCACCATGCAGCTCGCGATCCGCCAACTCAAAGAGGAGGGCTTCGTGCGCAGCGTTCACCGCAGCGGTTTGTTTGTCACCGAGCAGCCGCCGCATCTTCACCGGTTCGGTTTGGTTTTCGCCCACTCTCCAGGCGACAAACCCTGGAGCCGGTTCCTGGCCGCGTTGCTCGCCGAGTCGCCGGTCGCTCTGCGCCAACGCGATCCGGCCGAGATTGTGTCGTTTCAAAACATCCACCCCGAGAGCACCGCGCCCGCGTTTGCCCGCCTCCGGGCCGACACGGCCGCACACCGTCTGGCCGGTCTTATTCTCACCGAGGAAACCACCTTCGTTCTCGAAGACCCATCGATCGCGCGCCACCAGGTGCCCTGCGTCGCGCTCAACGTCCACGAGCGGCTCTCCCACGGTATCCCCGTTATCAATACAAACGAGGTGATGTTCTTCGACAAAGCCCTTGCGTGGCTCGCGCAACGCGGACGCAAACGGGTCGCCGTTCTCGCGATGCGCCAAAACGTCGGCGTCACCGCAGAAGACTGCCAACGCGCCGGGCTTGCGACGCGTCCCCATTGGATTTGCCCCATCGGATCCCAATTCAGTGGCCAGACCCGCTCGGTCGTCCAACTCCTCCTCGACTATCCGCCCGACGAACGCCCCGACTGCCTTGTCCTCGCCACCGACCATCTCGTTGAAGAAGCCCTCGCAACCGTCCACGACGCCGGAATCGTGATCGGACGCGACATCGACATCGTCGCTCATTGCAATTGGCCCTGGCCGGTCGAAAGCCCGCTCCCGATCGCCCGCCTCGGCTTTCATTCGCACGACTTCCTCCACACCGCGCTGGACATCATCAGCCAAATCCGCCGCGGCGAAAGCCCTCCCGCGCGCACCGTGGTCCCCGCTTTTTTCGAACACGAGCTGGAGCACCGCGACTTTCGGTAGAAGCGAGCGGCCGTCGCTCAAGCCGCCACGG
>DFYA01000256.1:3085-4739 GCA_002382525.1 Opitutaceae bacterium UBA4094 | reverse complement strand
CGCGGAGCGAGCCAGTCGAGGGCGCTGGCGATTTGCGCGTCGGTGAGCGGGGCGACGCGGGTGTCGCCGGCGAAGGACACGCCGAGGAGGAAGTCGTTGCAGTGAGTGCGTCCTTGAAAAATGGATACGCCGGCGTGCCAGGCGACGTGTTCGTCGGCGACGAGGCGGGCGCGCGTGCCGTCGGGGGCGATGAGCACATGATAACTGACGCGGCTCTCGGGCCGCTGCATGTGGGCAAGCGTCGACTCGAAATCGAGCACGCTGTGGTGAAAGCAGACCCCGAGACGTTCATGGGCGGGCGTGGCCGAGAAGTGAGGCGACGGGCGGGAATGTTCGGGGAACGTCACGGCGGATTCGGTTCTTTCTCTTTCTCGTTTCGTTATCGGGCGGAGGGTTCTGACGAAAGAGAAAGATAAAGAGGAAAGAGAAAGATGACTAGGGTCAGAGCGAGCGCCAGGCGGCGGCGAGCAGGGAGATGATCATGCCGATGCGGACCGCACCTTCCACGGTAAGGATGACGAGAATCCATTTGAGGCCGGCATTGCGGCGCAGGGAATAGCCGCTGAGCGAGACGATGAGCATGCACACGACTTGAATGCGGCCTTCTTTGGGGATGAGCATGAGGATCATCCACACCCAATAAAGCACGATGCCGGAGCCCCAGAGGAAGGAGAGGAATTCACCGGGGCCGCGTTCGCGAGGATCGGCGCCGCTCTCAATCTGCTTGATGCCGAGGTGACGCTCGGCGATCACGAGCTGCCAGACCTCGAAAAGGAGGAAGAGCGGGGCGAGATAGAGGAGGGCGGGGATGTCCATGCCGGCTATGGGTATTGGTTAACCGCAGGCTGCAGGCATGAACATCGATCAATCACGGCACAAGGCGCGAGACGCGGTCTTGGAAAAGCACGTAGAGAGAACCGTCGGGGCCGGTGATGACGTCGCGTTGGCGTCCGAGGCCTTTAAAGATGACCTCTTGGTTGACGACCTTGCCGTCCTTCAGTTCGAGGCGAACAAGTTCCTCGGCGCGGAGCGTGGAGACGAAGAGGTGATCGCGCCATTTCGGGAAGGCATCGCCGGTGTAGAAGGCCATGCCGCAGGGCGCGATCGAGGGCGTCCATTGGACAACGGGCGGCTCGATGTCGGGGCGCCCGGTGATGTCGGTGATGGGCGTGCCGTTGTAGTTCATGCCGAACGTGGCGACGGGCCAGCCGTAGTTGAGTCCGCGACGAATGAGGTTGAGTTCGTCGCCGCCGCGCGGGCCGTGTTCGTGCGACCAGAGTTCGCCGGTCGTGGGGTGAAAGCGCAGGCCTTGGGCGTTGCGGTTGCCGTAGGTCCAGATGGATGGGAGCGCGTTGGGGGTGTTGACGAAGGGGTTGTCGGCGGGGATGCGTCCGTCGTCGTGGATGCGGTGGGTTTTGCCGTTGGGGAGCGAGAGGTTTTGGGCGCCGCGTTGATCGCCGCGGTCGCCGATCGTGAAGAAGAGAAAGTGGTCTTTGTCGAAGGCGAGTCGGCCGCCGTAGTGAACGCCGCCGGGGTTGCGAAAGAGTTCGATAGGCGCGCGGTAGATCACCTCTTGGTCGGTCCAGGCGTTGTCCTTGAGGCGGCCGCGCACGATGGAGGTCATGCTGACGGATTTGCCGGAGGGGTTCGTCTG
>DFYA01000256.1:0-3054 GCA_002382525.1 Opitutaceae bacterium UBA4094 | reverse complement strand
GCCGTTTTCGGCGAGGCGGAGCGCGCCGCGTTTTTCGGTGATGAGCACGCGGTCGTTGGGGAGGAAGGCGATGGACCAAGGCTCCTTCACTCCGCTGAAGACGGTTTCGACGCGGTAGGAGTGGAGTTGGCTGGTCGCGACGGCGTCGGCTTCGGGCCGGGGGGCTGGGCGGCGTTGCGAGGCGGAGCGTCCGCCCTGTTCGCGCATGTAGACGATGAGGCCGCGTAGTTCGATCTCGGATACGGTCGCTTTAAAGCCGGGCATGCCGGTCTCGGGGATGCCGTCGCGGATGCTGGCGGCGAGGGCTTCGTCGGTTCCTCCGTGTTTCCAGTTTTCGCCGAGGAGGGCGGAGGCGGAGCCGCCTTCGAGGTTGGCGCCGTGGCAACCGGCACAGAACTCGGCGTAGATTTTGGACGCCTCGCGAGGCTTGGGCTGGGCGTAGGCGACCAGGCTGGACGCAACGGCGAGAGGCAGAAGGCAAAGTAAGCGGGTGCGAAGAACGTGGGCTGAAAGCATGCCGGCACGATGTGCGGTGACGCGCGGCGGGCAAGCGAAGGGCGCATTATTCACGCCGCACGCGGTGGTTATGCGCGGGCAACGTGGCCGGAAGGGGTCGCGAGGGGCGTTTTTGGAATCACCACGCCGTCCTTGCGTGGGTCGGGGGAATGGGTAAGCGTCGGCCCTTTGCATGACCCGCGCGCTCGGCCATCACACGCTTCGTATAGTCCATGAATTGGGCGACTTCGCCCTGTTCACGGGGCGCGCCTTTTCGGCTGCGGTGGGGTCTCGAAAGCTGGGGCGGCGGGTGTTGCGCGCGATCTACGAACAGGGCGTGCGGTGTCTGCCCGTGATCGTGATCGTCGGGCTGTTCACGGGACTGGTGTTGGGGTTGCAGGGCTACTACGTGCTGAACCGCTTCGGCTCGGAAGGGCTGCTGGGCACGCTGGTTTCGCTCACGCTCGTGCGTGAACTGGCTCCGGTGTTGGCGGCGCTGATGTTGGTGGGGCAGGCGGGGTCGGCGCTCGCGGCGGAGCTCGGCATCCAGCGCAACAGCGAGCAGATCGATGCGCTCGAAACGATGGGAGCCAGCACGCACGCGTATCTGATTTCTCCGCGACTGATCGCCGCGCTGATCGTGTTTCCGATTCAAACGACGATCTTTGCGCTCGTCGGATTGTTCGGTGGTTACCTGTCGGGATCGGTGTTGTTGAATCTCCAGCCGGGCGTGTATTGGGCGGCGGTGCACAACGCGGTCGGACCGGCAGATGTGCGCGAGTGTTACATCAAGGCGGCGGTCTTTGGTCTGCTCACGATCGCGATCTGCGCCTACAACGGCTTCAACTCTCATCGCCGCCGCAGCTCCACCGGGGCGCGCGCGGTGAGTGCCTCGACCACCCGCGCGGTCGTGTTCTCCAGCATCACGGTGCTGGCGGCCGACTACGTGATCACCTCGCTGTTGGTGAACCAGCCATGAGCGACGCGGCCTCTTCTTCCTCGGGCGAGCGTTATCTCGACGTTCGCGATCTGCATAAACGTTTCGACGATAACGTGGTTCTTGCGGGCGTCGATCTCGCGGTGCCGCGCGGCAGCGTGATCACCGTGCTGGGTAAGAGCGGCACGGGCAAATCGGTTTTCTTGAAGTGCCTTGCCGGTATTGTGCGTCCCGATGCCGGCTCCATCCGTTTCGACGGACTTGCGCTCAACGCGAGCAACGCCTCCGCGCGCGCCGAGTTTCGCCGCCGCTGCAGTTATCTGTTTCAGAGCAACGCGCTTCTCGATTCGCTCACCGCGTTGGAGAACGTCGCGTTGCCACTGGAGCAAACCACGCAGATCCCGAATCGTGAGATCCGCCGCCGTTCGCTGGAGGCGTTGCGCCAACTCGACCTCGACAAACACAGCGACCGCTACCCGAGCCAGCTTTCCGGCGGCATGCAGAAACGCCTCGCCTTGGCCCGCGCGATCGTGACGCGGCCCGAACTCGTGTTGTTCGACGAGCCCACGGCGGGCCTCGACCCGATCCGCCGCAACGGCGTGTTCGAGATGATCGTGAAGTATCAGCGGCAGTTCGGCTTCACCGCCGTCGTCGTAACGCACGATCTGCCCGAGGCGCTCGTGGCGAGCGATCAAGTGGCGCTGCTCGACGGCGGGCGCATGCAGTTTCAAGGAACTCCGGAGGCGTTCAACCGCTCCGACGACCCTACGGTCCGCGCGTTTCGTGACAGCGCGGGCGCGCTGCGCGACAACATCGCCGCGCTTCGTCGCGGAGAAACCGTCACCTCAAAGGAAGATTTATGAAGCAGTCCAAACTGGAGCTGGTTGTCGGCGTCTTTGTCCTCGCCGGCCTCGCCGCCGTGGCCTACCTCGCGTTGCGCATCGGCGCGGGTGCGCTGGTCGGTGGCGACACCTATGCGTTAAAGGCCCGGTTCTCCAATGCGGGCGGCCTCAATCCCGGTAGTAACGTGCTGATCGCCGGGGTCCCGGTTGGACGCGTGGACTCGATTACGCTCAACCCCGCCGACTACAGCGCGCTGGTCGAGCTCCGCGTGCGTAAAGATGTGCGATTGCCTGTCGATTCGATCGCGTCGATCAAGACCAGCGGGTTGATTGGGGACAAGTTCCTCGCGCTTTCCCCCGGCGGCGAGGACGAGATGCTGCCGCCCGGAGCGCTCATCAACGACACCGAATCCACGGTGGACATCGAGTCGCTCATCAGCCGTTTTGCCTTTGGCGGCGTCGACCAAAGCGCGCCGTCCGAAACGCCTTCGCTCACGCCCGCACCGACGCCCGCCGCGCCGGTTGAAATCCCTGTCCTGGAGACCGCCCAATGAACCTACGTTTTACTCATCGTTTTGCCGCCATCGTGATGGTGTCCGCCGCCGTGCTCCACGCCGAAACCGCCGCCGTGGACGAAGTCACCATGCTGCGCACCGCCGTGGACGAGGTGCTCGCCGTCGCCTACGCCTCCGAGCAGGCGACCGCCCCGCTGGCGGAGCGCGTCCGGCCGACGCTCGAGAAGTATTTCAACTTCGAGAGTATCACCCGCCGTGCGATCGG
>DFYA01000015.1 GCA_002382525.1 Opitutaceae bacterium UBA4094 | reverse complement strand
ACCCGCGACCTTTTTTCGGGTTGAAGAGATACTTCAGCATTCGGTCCACGCCGTAGCTGGAGAGCCGCAGGCCGCAGTGGTCGGTGGCGACCTCGGGGACGGTGTGCGCCTCGTCGAGCACGACAAAATCGTCGGGAAACAAGACCCCGCGCGTGCCGCCCTTTTCGGCGGCGCCGCCGGCGGCGATGTGCGAGAAGAGCAGCGAGTGGTTGACCACGATGACGTGCGCGGCGCGGATGCGGGCGCGGGCGCGCTGATAGGGGCAGCGGTCGCAATCGCAGAATTTGCGCGAGCAGCCGGAGGAGTCGGCGTTGACCATTTCCCAGACCTCGGGGAGCGGGGCCGGGTTGAGCTCGTGGCGCAGCCCCTCGGCGGTGGTCTCGGCCCACGCGGCGATGCGTTGGAGCTCGTCGTGCTCGGCGTTGGCGAACAACTCGTGTTTGTCGCGCAACGCGCCGGCGAGACGCGTGGTGCACAGGTAGTTGCTTTTCCCTACAAGCACGGCGGATTTGAACGCGGCGTAGGGCTTCGTCTCCTCGGCGGCGGAGAACACGCGCCGGCAGAGCGGCAGGTCCTTTTGGTCGAGCTGTTCCTGGAGCGCGATCGTGTGGGTGGAGACGATCATCTGCCGCGATTGGTCCATTGCGTGGACGATGCCCGGCAGGAGGTAGGCGAGGGATTTGCCGACGCCGGTGCCGGCTTCGAAGAGCAGGGATTCGTCTCCCTTCATGGCGGCGGCGACGGCGCGGGCCATTTTCTCCTGCTGCGGGCGATGCTCGAGTTTGAGGCTCTCTTGCAACCAGCCGCCCTCGCGAAACAACTTCGCGGCGAACTCCGGCGCGCGCGATGGGGGCGGCGGGGGCGGGAGGGCGTCGGAGGTGTCGTCGCGGAGACCGATCATTGCAAACGGGCAGAAGATGCACGCAGCGAGGAGAGCGCAAGACGGCAGGTGGAGTCCCGGGAACATCGCCATGGGAGCAGGGGCTTGAACGTGGGAAGCGAGCTTGCTCGCGATCGCGGCGTGCGTGGGATTCGACCGATCCATCGCGAGCAAGCTCGCTTCCCACGTCCGAGGTGGGGGACCGGCATCGCGAGGCGGTTGTTTTTCGCGTCCGGGATGGCGGGGCGTGTCGTGCGTTGCATCGTGGCGGAAAAGGCTTTGCCTCTGCGCTTCGTATGCATCCCTCGTGGACGGAGACTCTGGCCGACTTTTTGAAACAGGAACCCGGTGTCGAAGCCGTGCGGCTCGATCCGGCCTCGCGCACGGTTTCGATCGCCACGCTTGGGACAGTGGATGTGGCGGCGTTGGAAAAGCATCTCGCGGAAACGCTGGCGGCGATCGAATCGCAGCTCGGGTCGGGCGCGGGGGCGAAGGCTCCGGCGGGATTTACGCTTAAACGCGAAGGCGGCGTGACCGAACTCGCGGAGGTGAGCTGCATGACCGCGCCCACGTTTTGGA
This sequence comes from Opitutaceae bacterium UBA4094, assembly GCA_002382525.1. Lineage (GTDB taxonomy): Bacteria > Verrucomicrobiota > Verrucomicrobiia > Opitutales > Opitutaceae > Rariglobus. The sequence continues at coordinate 26,666 of DFYA01000015.1, read as the reverse complement.
AATGGCGCGAGTTTGCCTGGCCTGACCTGAAGGCGCGGGCGTCAGGTCACGGCGACGATCACGACGACGACGACGAAGAGGGCGGACATGGGCACGGACAGTCACACGGCGAGGACGAGTGGAAAACGCTCGCGACCCTCGCCGGGGTGTGCGGCGCGGCGGGCATCGCGGGTTTTTTGACCGGGCAGTTTGGCTGGGGGCCGGCGTGGCTCTCGGTGGCGTTGTATGTGGTCGCGTTGATCGCGGGCGGTTGGGACGCGGCGGTGGACTCGTGGGAAAACATCAAAGAGGCGAAGGTGGACATCCACTTCCTCATGTTGGCGGTGGCCGTGGGCGCGGTGTGTATCGGCGCGTATGGCGAAGCGGTGTTGCTGCTGTTTTTGTTTTCGGCATCGGGCGCGATGGAGGCGTTTGCAATGGACCGCACGCACCGCGAGGTGAGCGCGTTGCTGAAATCGGCACCGAAGCAGGCGACGTTGCTCGTGGCGGGTGGAGGGGAGCGGGAAATCTCGGTGGATGAAATCGGGATCGGCGACCGGTTGCTGGTGCGTCCCGGCGAGGCGTTTCCGGCGGACGGCGGCGTGGTGAAAGGCAAGAGCGCGAGCGACGAATCGGCGCTCACGGGCGAAGCGGTCCCAGTTGAAAAGGCGGTGGGCGACGCGGTGTTTAGCGGCACGCTCAACCTGTGGGGTGCGGTGGAGTTTCAGGTGTCGCGACTGCCGAGCGAAAGCACACTGCAGAAGATTATCCGGCTGATTCAGACCGCGCAAAAACTGCGGGCGCCAAGCGAGCGGTTCACGGACAAGTTTGGCGGCGGTTATACGGTCGCGGTGTTGGGCGTGTGCGCGGTGATGTTCTGCGTGTGGTGGCTGGGCTTCGGGCTCGCGCCGTTCACGAACCGAGGCGAGGAGACGTCGGCGTTTTATCGGGCGATGACGCTGCTCGTGGTGATGAGCCCGTGCGCGCTGGTGTTGTCGATTCCGTCGGCGATCTTGGCGGCGATCGCGTGGGGCGCGCGGCATGGCGTGTTGTTTCGCGGGGGCGCGGCGATCGAAAAACTGGCGGGCATCAACGTGGTCGCGATGGACAAGACGGGCACGTTGACGACGGGCGAGTTGGTGGTGGAGAGCTATGAAAGTTTCCCGCCGGGACGTGAGACCGAGGTGATGGAGCTGGCGTTTGCGTTGGAGGCGAATTCGCAGCATCCGCTGGCGCGAGCGATTGTGCGCGACGCGAAGGCGCGGGGTGTGCGCGAACTGGGGCTGGAGCATTTTCAGTCGATCACGGGGCAGGGCGTGCGCGGGAGTTTGGCGGGCGCGCAGGTGCTCATCGGGCGGCGCGAGTTGCTCGAAAACGGACCGTTGGCGGGTTGGGCGAAGAGCCTGGCGCCGGCGGTGGCCGAGTTGGCGGAAGTGTGGGTGGTTGGGACGGACGTGATCGGACGCGTGCTGTTGCGCGACCAGATCCGCGCGGAGTCAAAAGGCGTGTTGGCGGAGCTGAAGCGCGGGGGCATTCGCACGGTTATGTTGACGGGCGACCGCCGGCAGGCGGCGGAAGCGGTCGCGCGCGAGATCGGTTTGGATGAAGTGCGCGCGGGGTTGTCTCCGGAGGACAAGGTGGCGGCGATTCAGTCGTTGCGTGCGACCGGCGCGGGTTTGCGGGTCGCCATGGTGGGCGACGGCGTGAACGACGCGCCCAGCCTCGCGGCCGCCGATGTGAGTGTGGCGATGGGGGCGCGCGGCAGCGACGCGGCGCTGGAGCAGGCCGAGGTGATCTTGATGCACGACCGCATCGAGAATTTTTTGGCGGCGCTGAAGCTGAGTCAGCGCGCGGTGCGGATCATCCGACAGAACCTGACAATCTCGTTGGGCGTGGTCGTGGTGATGGCGATCGCGTCGATTTTTGGGATCGTGCCTCTGGCGGTGGGCGTCGCGGCGCACGAAGGCAGCACGGTGGTGGTGTGCTTGAACTCGTTGCGGTTGCTGTTCGGGAAGAATGAGTAGCGCGGGCTTCCTGCCTGCTTTTTTCCGGAGGCAGACTGGAAGTCTGCGCTACTTACTCGATCCAGACGAAGTCGCCCGTGCGGACGTCCTCGAAGAGTTCGACGATATCGAGGTTGCCCATGACAACGCAGCCGGCGCTCTGCGGGGCTCCGAGTCGGTCTTCGTGGTTGGTGCCGTGAATATAAACGTAGCGCGCGTGGGTATCGACGTCGCCACCTTGGTTCACGCCGGGCTCCAAGCCGTTCAGCCAGAGAATGCGGCTCGTGATGAGATTGGGATGCGTATCGGAGTCGGGCACCTCGGAATAATGACGCCCGGTGGGCACGCGGCTCGAAAACACCATGCCCGGGGGCTGTCCGGCGCCGATGCGCTCCGCGATGGCGTGCAGGCCGCGGGGGGTGCCGAGGGAGCCCTTTACGTTGGAGGGAGGGCGTTTCGACGTGGAAATCACGTAGCTGCGAACGAGTTCGGGGCCGCGGAAGAACTGCATCGTCTGCGTGGCGATGTGCACGGCGAGCAACCGCTCTGCGGACTTGATGCCGAGGCGGGTGCATGTTTCTCTGACCGACTCCCAAGGAGATTTCATCGTGAATACACGTAACAACTACGTCATTGGTATCGTCGGCGCCACCGGTGCTGTCGGTCAAGAGCTCGTGCGTCTTTTGCATGAGCGCAACTTCCCCATGTCCTCGCTGCGGCTCTTCGCCTCGGCGCGTTCGGCGGGCAAAGTCGTGGAACGTTTCGGCAAGAAATTCACGATCGAGGAGGCGAAGCTCGGGGCGTTTGCCGGCGTGGACCTTGCATTCTTCGCGGCAGGCGGTTCCGTCACGCGCGCGCTCGCCGCCGACGCGGTGAAGTCCGGTTGCGTCGTGATCGACAAAAGCTCGGCCCTGCGCATGGAGCCAAACATTCCGTTGGTCATTCCTGAGATCAACCCGGAGAAGCTGCGCAATCACGGCGGCATCATCGCCAATCCCAACTGTTCGACGGCGGTCATGTTGATGGGGCTTTGGCCGCTGCATCAGGCGTTCGGCCTGAAGCGCATTATCGTTTCCACTTACCAGTCCGTATCCGGAACGGGCGCCGAGGCCGTGAAGGAGCTCGCTGAGCAGATCCAGGCGCATGTCGCCGGCCAGCCGGTCACGCACAAAGTTTACCCATATCAGATCGCGTTCAATTGTATTCCCCAGATCGATACATTTGGCGAAAACGGCTACACGGGCGAAGAAACCAAGATGGCTGACGAGACCCGCAAGATCATGGGTCTCCCGAACCTCAAGGTCTCCGCGACCACCGTGCGCGTGCCTGTCGTGCGCGCCCATTCGATTTCGGTGAGCGCGGAGTTTGAGCGTCCGGTCGATCTCGATAAAGCGCGCGCGGCCGTGGCTGCGTTTGCTGGCGCCGAGCTGGTCGATGACACCGCCAACAAAAAGTATCCGACCCCGCTCGACTTCGCCGAAAAAGTGAAGTGCGGGGTGGGGCGCCTGCGCATCGACACGGCGTGGGACAACGGCCTTTCGTTCTGGGTGAGCGGCGACAACCTCTGGAAGGGCGCCGCGCTGAACGCCGTGCAGAACGCCGAGCTGATGATCCGCGAAGGCATCCTGAAGCCGGAGCCGGCGGCGGTTTGATCGCGTAGCTGCGAGCGTGAGCGAGTGGTCAGATTCGGGTCGCTCACGTCCCCCGCGACGCCCGGTATTCGGGCCACGAATGGCGTTCTCCCAATAAATCCTTGTCAGCGGGCATCCCCGCCCGTTTATCTCTCAACTTTGGTTTGGACGATTAGCTCAGTTGGTTAGAGCACCTCGCTTACACCGAGGGTGTCGGGGGTTCGAGTCCCTCATCGTCCACCATATTTTTCTTCATCCAAAAAACCCGCAAATGCGACACACGATCTCCGTCCTCGTTGAGAACAAGTTCGGCGTTCTAGCCCGCGTGGCCGGCATGTTTTCCGGCCGCGGCTTCAACATCGATTCGCTCAACGTAGCCCCCACGCATGACGCGTCGCTGTCTCGGATCACCGCCGTCCTTATGGGCGACGACTCCGCGCTCGACCTCTGCATCAAACAGCTCCGCAAGCTGGTCAACGTCGTCGATGTCGTTGACTTCACCGAGGGCCAGGCCGTCTCCCGCGAACTCGTGCTCCTCAAGGTCAAGGCCGACGCCAAGACGCGCTCCGAAATCATGCAGATCAGCGACATCTTCCGCACAAAGATCGTCAACGTCGCCCACGACTCGCTCATCATTGAGATGACCGGCGACGACAGCAAGGTCAGCGCCTTCCTCAAGCTCATCGAGCCGTTCGGGATCATCGAACTCGCCCGCACCGGCGCGCTCGCGCAGATGCGATAATCGCGCGTCGCGCGATAAATCCTAAAACCTAAGCGGCTAAATCTTAACCGAACCACCGCCGCAAAGTTCTCCTCTTTTCCAAACTCCGCTTCAACTTTCTCACACACACCATGCCCGCCAAAGTATACACCGACAAGGACGCCGATCTCGGCCTCTTCAAGAACAAGACCATCGCCGTGCTCGGCTACGGCTCCCAAGGCCATGCGCACGCCCTCAATCTGAAGGACTCCGGCGTCAAGGTCATCATCGGCCTCTACGAAGGTTCCAAGTCCGCCCCCGTCGCCAAGAAGCACGGCTTCACCGTCGTCTCCACCGCCGAGGCCGTGAAGCAGGCCGACGTCATTCTCGTCGGTCTTCCCGACATGAAGCAGGCCGACGTCTACAAGTCCGACATCGAGCCCAACCTCACCAAGGGCAAGACCCTCATCTTCTCGCACGGCCTCGCGATCCACTTCGGTCTCATCAAGGTCCCGGCCGACGTCGACGTGATCCTCGTCGCCCCCAAGGGCCCCGGCCACATGGTCCGCCGACTCTATGTCGAAGGCAAAGGCATGCCCGCCCTCATCGGCGTGTTCCAGGACAAGTCCAAGAAAGCCAAGAAGAACGCCCTCGCCTGGGCCAAAGGCATCGGCAGCACCCGCGCTGGCGTGCTCCAGACCACCTTCAAGGAAGAGACCGAGACCGACCTCTTCGGCGAGCAGGCCGTGCTTTGCGGTGGCGCTTCCGCCCTCGTTCAGGCCGGTTACGAGACCCTCGTCGAGGCCGGTTACCAGCCCGAAATGGCCTACTTCGAGTGCTTGCACGAGCTGAAGCTCATCTGCGACCTCATGTATGAAAAGGGCATCTCCGGCATGCGCTTCTCCATCTCCGAGACCGCCAAGTATGGCGATATCACCCGTGGTCCCCGCGTGATCAACGCGAACACGAAGAAGGAAATGAAGAAGATCCTCGCCGAGATCCAGAGCGGCAAGTTCGTCAAGCAGTGGGTCGCCGAATACAAGGGCGGACTCAAGAACTACAACAAGCTCCTCAAGGCCGGCGAAAAGCACGACATTGAGAAGACCGGCGAACGTCTCCGCAACCTGATGCCTTGGATGCCCAAGCGTAACATCGGTGGCGTGGCCGGCGCTTACGCTTCGTAATGTGATAAAAGTAGCGAGTAGCGTGTAGTGATTAGCGAGCATTCGAACCCTCACTCGCTGCCCGTCACTTGATTCAATGAAATCTGCAAAGGCCGTTGGCATTCGTGCCACGGCCTTTTTTGTTTCCCGTTTTAAACCCGCTCCTGCCGTGAAGACCAAACTCATCCTCGCCACCCGTAAAAGCCCGCTCGCGCTCGCTCAATCCGAGCAAGTCGCCGCGCACCTGCGCGCCACGCTCGGCGTCGAAGTCGAGTTGCTGAAGGTCGTTACGACCGGCGACCAGCGCACCGAGTGGTCGCTCGAAAAACAAGGCGGCAAGGGGCTCTTCACCAAGGAACTCGAGGAATCGCTCCTGCGAGGGGAAGCCGACCTCGCGGTGCATAGTTGCAAAGACCTGCCCGGCGAGATGCCCACCGGCTTGGCTGTCGCCGGTTACCTGCCACGCGAAGACCCGCGCGACATGCTTGTGCTGCGCGAAGGCATCGAGTCACCCGCGCTGATCGCGACGAGCAGTCCGCGCCGCCGGTTGCAGCTTGCGATGCTGTTTCCCGATGCGCAGTTCACCGAAATCCGCGGCAACGTGGACACGCGCCTCCGCAAGATCGCGCAAGACCAGGTCGCCGACGCGACGGTGCTGGCGTGCGCGGGATTGCGCCGTCTCGGCATTGGCGGCTGGAAAGGCGCGCAGTTTCACGCGTTGAACTTTTCGCACATGGTCCCGGCGGTCGGGCAAGCGGCGATTGCGGTGCAAACGCGCGCGGACGACGCCGCGCGATTCGCGGATGTGCTTGATCGGCGCACTGCCCGATTTGTGACGTTGGAGCGCGCGTTTCAGGCGGCTTTGAACGGAGGCTGTCAGACGGCGTTTGCGGCGCATGCCACGGCGGACACGCTGTGGTTCTATCACCACGAAATCGGGCTGCGTAGCCTGCCGTTGAGCGATGCCGAGATCGATGCGCCGGTGGAGACCGCTCGCGCGACGCTGAAGCATCTCGGGTTTCAAGTCGGTTAAGACCGAACACCGCCGCGCGCCGGGGGCATGGACGGAAACGGACTTGGCGTTCAAGGCGGGAACGTTCCGCGTTCGGTGCGGCCTGTGGGGCTGCATGGACGTGATCGGATTTCTTCAGTGGCCGGCGATGGTGGTGACCGTGCTGGCGGCGTGGTTGACGGCTTCGCAGACGAAGACCCGTCGCAAACACGGTTTCTGGTGGTTTCTGGTGGGCAATGCGCTGTGGATCACCTGGGGCGTGCACGAGAACGCGTATGCGCTGGTCTGCCTGCAGGTGGCCTTGGCCGGCATGAACATCCGCGGCACGATTAAAAACAAAGACAAATCGCGTTGAACCGCAGAGAATCACGCAGCCCAAGTCCGGAATGGGGTTTACGAAAACCGGAGGGGTTCAAAATGGTCGGGACGGAGAGATTCGAACTCTCGACCTCTACAACCCGAATGTAGCGCTCTACCAGGCTAAGCTACGTCCCGACGACTCATTTTGTCCCGCTCGGACGAGCAGGGCTGCGAAGGCAAACGGGGGAGTTTCTCGCGAGCAAACAAAATCTCTGCGCGTTTATTGTTGTTTGTGAAAACGCGGGCCTTGGGCTGCGCCGATGGGCCGGTTGAGGCGACGTCGAGATTGAGAAACGCGAATGGCTAGGTGGGGCTTGCGGGGGGGATGATCGCGAGCAAGCTCGCTTCCCACGTTGGACTTTTCACCTGCTCAACAATGACTGCTGACGAACACTACATGCATCGGGCGATCGCGCTGGCGCGACAGGCTTGGGGCCACACGCATCCGAATCCGTTGGTGGGCGCAGTGATCGTCGAGGACGGACAGATCGTGGCGGAAGGGTTTCATTCGCAGGATGGCGGACCGCACGCCGAGCGGGTGGCACTGGCCGCACTTGGGCGCGCGCCGAAACCCGGAGCGATCATGTATGTGACGCTGGAGCCATGCTCGACCCACGGGCGGACGGGAGCGTGTTGCGACGCGATTCGCGCGGCGGGGATTCGTCGTGTGGTCGTCGGCGCGACCGATCCGAACCCGGCGCACGCCGGCGGCGGTTATGCGATGTTGCGGGCAGCGGGTGTCGAGGTGATTTCGGGCGTGCTGGAGCGGGAGTGCGCGGACCTGAACCTGATTTTCAACCACCGGATGACCAGCGGTGGCACGCTGTTTGCCGCAAAGGTCGCGGTGACGCTGGACGGGAAAATCGCCTGCCGCACCGGCGAATCGAAATGGATCACCGGCGAGGCAGCACGGGCCGATGTCCACGCGTGGCGCCGTTATTTCCCCGGAATTGGCGTTGGTGCGATGACGGTGATGAAGGACAATCCGCAGCTCACCGCTCGGCTGGCCGATGGCGAGTCGTGGTGCCCGACGCGGTTTGTATTCGACGGGCTGCTACGCACGGTGAGCGATGCGCACGCGCAGCTTCCGCAGGTTTACACGGACGAGTTTCGTGAGCGCACGGTGGTCGTAACGACGCAGCATGGTGGCATGGGCTATGTAAGGAAGTTGCGGGACTTGGGCGTGCAAGTGTGGGTGCTCGAAACGGCGACGCAGCGTGTGAACTTTGGCGATTTTCGTCGTCGGTGCGGCGAGGAAAATGTCGGCGGCGTATACTTCGAAGGCGGGGCGCAGTTGATCAGCGAGCTGATGCGGGCGCGGGAACTCGACTACTTGTTCGCCTATCGGGCGCCGGTGCTGTTCGCCGACGACAAGGCGAAGCCGATGTTTACGGGGCTGCGGCCGGAGACGGTGGATCAGGCGGTGCGGTTAACGGACGTGCGCCACGAGGTATACGGTGACGATTCACTCATGCGCGGACGCGTTGTTTACCCGGAAAAACTTTTATTGGATGAAACTGTATTTAGCCTCCGGTAACACACACAAGGTCGAGGAATTCAACACGCTCGCACAATGCGGCGGGCTGAACGTGGAGATCGTCTCGGCGAAAGCCGTGGGCGGGATGCCGCCGGTCGCGGAGGACACCGGCACGTTCATCGGCAACGCTCGCAAGAAGGCGCTCGCGCTTAAGGCGGTGTTGCCTCCCGAGGCGTGGGTGATGGCCGACGACAGCGGGTTGTGTGTCGAGGCGTTGGACGGGGGGCCGGGGGTGGAATCAGCTTACTACGCGGGGCCGGCGGGGGACGGCGCGGCGAATTTGCGGAAGCTGGTCGAGGTGATGCGCGACGTGCCGGCGGGGAAACGCGGGGCGCATTTTGTGTGCGTGCTGTTGCTGGCGGGTCCGGGTGGAGCGGAGCNNTCGGACGTTTGCCGAGCTGGGCGACGACGTGAAAAACACGTTGAGCCATCGCGGTCGGGCGTGGGCGAAGGCGATGGATGGGCTGCGAACGCTCACCAGTTGAATGAGGCCTTAGCCGCATCATATTCGGAGGCGTTTAAGTCGGTGAAATCCACGCGGCGGTAGGACATTACGCGAGGAGTGCCGGGTGGATAACGGCCGTCGCGGAACATGGAATTGAAGCCCCAGTTACGCACGGGCGGCGAATAGTAGGCGCCGCCGTGGGGCTCNNGGTGCTTTTGTTGGTCCAGTCTTCGAGGAAACGAGGAAGGTTATGCGCGCCGCCGCTGCTTTTCCCGGTGCCGTCTTTGTTGGTGGGGGTGAGGCCGACGAGGAGGGCGGCGGCGATCTCGATGGTGGAGGTGGCGTTGTTCTGTTTGACGGTCGAGAGGCTGGTCGCGTCGTTGAAGTTTTTGGAGAGGATGGTGACGGCATCGCCGACGATGGCGGCCGGGACTTCACCGACCTCGGGCGCGGTGGCGGAGTTGGGATTCGAGGTGGAGGTGGTGCCGTCGGCGTTGTAATTGCCCTTGATGTAAACGGGGGCGTTGGTGGCGATGGTGAGGCCTTCGGTGGTGCTGCCGTAACTGGGCACCTTGCCTTCGCCGTTAACGAGGCGAACGCTGGTCTGCAGGCTGGCGGGTATGGAGGGTGGGTTGGTGGCGCCCGTGAGCGGGTCGGTGGTTGGGCCCCCGACGACTTCGACGTAAACGATCCCGGTCCAGTCTTGGCCGGTGAGCTGTCCAATCTGGTCGGCGGCGGTGACGGGTTGGGTGCCGGCGGTGGTGGTGGCGTTGGCTTGGCCGGCCATGCTCGCGACCGCTAGCCGGAGCGCGTCGATGTCGAGCTCGATCAGATCGGTGCCTTTCTTGCGTTGTTGGTCATACATGCCGGAATTGACGGTCTTGGTGGTGGCGACCGTGTCGTTGTTGTTGCTGTAGGTCACCACCTCGGTGGAGGTGGTGCCGTTAACAGTGGTGATCTCTGTCTTGGTGGTGATGGGGTATTTGTTTTTGTTGGCGCCGCTGTTGATTTTGTTGCCCGCTGTTTGGGAGACGGTGGTGGCCGTGTAAGGTTTGTAGGTGACGAGCTTGCCGCTGGAGGGAAGGGTGAGGGTTTTGTTTTTGGTGGGATCGCTCTTCCCACGGCTGGAGAGACTGATCGCCTGGGTTGCGGGGTTCACGGTGATGTAGAGCCCGGCGTCGTTCGCATATTTCTGCTGTTCGACCTCCATCTTGGTGGCGTAGTCCGGGTCGGTCGGGAGCGGGTAGTTGGAGGGCTCGATGATCCCGCGCCCGGAGTTGTCGGAGGTGTCGGCGCCCACGCCGGGATCGGGGTCTTCGGAGTATTGGCCNNCCGTGCCATTGTTGGGAAGCGTAGTTGCGGAAGTCGGACCACAGGTCGGCGGCGGTGCCGGCGCCTTGGGTGGTGTCCTTCCACGTGCTGCCTTCCTTGAGGCTCACGGACTGCCCGTGTTTATTGGGGAACTTGATATCGCCGGTGCGGCCTTCGGCGCTATTGCCGTCGGAGGAGGTGTCTCCGGGCTTCTTGGCGTGGTAGATGCCGCCGGTCGCGGTGACTTGGTCGGTGAAAGTGAGCGTGGCGCCGTTGCCGGGGTAGAGGTAGAGGTTTCCGTTGGTGTGCACCGGGCCGGAGATCGTCATGTTGGGGCCGTTGAATATCTCGAGGTCCATGTTGTAGAAGATGGCGTGGGCAAAGAGTGGGGCGCCGCGCACGGAAATACGTTGGGAAACGTGGGCGGTTATCTCGCCGCCGTGGATGCTGGGTGGCCGCACAGTGGCCTTGGCGATGACGCGAACGTCGCGGCGAAACACGTGTTTTCCGTTGAGCGGATCGAAGGCGTTGTTCGGGTCGGCGGGATTGAAGTAGTAGGAGGAGCCAGAGGCGGGGACGAGTTCAACGGTGCCGCCAATGAGTTCGTTGGCGGAGGCCTGCACGTTGCTGCCGTTCCAGAAGGAACCGGGCGGGAGCGAGAGCGCGTCAGAGCCGTCGGGGTCGAGGCTGACGGTGCTCCGAGATTCGAGTTTGTGGCGGATCTGCGAGAAACCGTATTCGGCGAGCGCCTCGGCGGCGTTGCGGGCTTCGAGGCGAAGGGCGTTGCGGTAGTTGAGGCGACGCTCGGTGAGGCTCCAACTTAGCAGGCTGCCGATAATCAGCAGGGCGACGGTGGTGAAGACGACGACGCTGAGCAGGGCGGAGCCACGAAGGCGAGCGCACGGGATGAGGTGTTTCATGACTGGAGATCAACCGCGGGGGGAAACGGTGAAATTGTAGGTGTTGGCGGCGCGTTCGTAGCGGTTGGCACCGGTGTTGGTGCGGTGAATGATCTCGCATTTCACCATCACGCTACGGTCGTAAAAGTTGTAGAAGAGCTGGTGCGCCCCGACGTTTTTGGAGAGTTCGATCACCTCTTGGTTGGCCTGCGCCGTGGAGCTCGCGGGGAGCAGCGTCCACACGGCGGCGGAGACACTGGGACTGAGAGCGCGGTCGAATTTACGCACGGGGGCTTCACCGTTGTTTTCGACGGGGTCGCGATAATAACCGACAAGGCGGCTGATTTTGCTGCTGTCGGCGGGGTCGAGGAAAACGAGGACGAGCATGTCGCCGGACTGGCCGGCGTAGACCTTGTTGTCGGTGGTAACGGAATTCTCGGTTACGGAGCGTTCGGTGAACGACGGATATACCAAAAAGTAGTTCGCGTAGGTCGCGTTGTCGGCCATTTCGGCGGTGAACTGGCGCATGTCGCGGTTAACGAGAAGCTTTCCAGAGTCGTAGCGGTAGATGTAGAGGCTCTGGATGAAGAACGTCAGCAGTCCGCCCACGATCAGCATGCAGATGGCCAGAACGACGATTACTTCGACCAGGGTCATGCCGCTACGGACGCATCGCGGAGCGGGAGGAGCGGAGTTAGATGTATCGGTGCGACTAGGCATCAGTAGGTAGGGACGGCGGAGCGGATGGTGCGAACGGAGCTGCGGAAGGTGCGGGCGTTGGCGCCGGTGCCGTTTTGCCATGCGTAATGGACGGTGATGGCGCGAACTTGAGTGGCGCTGATGGCCGGGTTGCTGATGTCCTGTATCCAAACGCGCAGGTTGAGGCGCAGGTCGTCGACGACGACTGTGGGAGTGCTGTTGACGTCGATTGTCTTGAGGTTGTTCGTGACGCCTGCGGTCGTGCCGGCGGCGACGTTAAGCGTGGAGAGCGCGGGAATTATGGTTGTCGTGGAGATCACCAGCGGATCCAGGGTGTTTGCGTTGAGACGGGTGGGGACTTGCGTCGCGGTGGCGCCTCCTCCGGCGACGACGGAGCCGGCCGGCGTGGTGTAAGGAAGTTCCGCGAACTCCATCGCCTTCATCTGCTCGATGTAGCCCTGCACGACCGTGACGGCGGCGCTTTGATAGATGCTGCCCTCGCTGAGGCGACGAGCGTGTAACAGAGAACCGAATACAGCGATCACTCCCATGGAGAGGAGCGTGGCGGCGATCACCAGCTCGACCAACGTGAAGCCGCGGCGGGACCGGCGCCGTGTCCCGCGGCGATGGCAACCGGGTCGGGTCGAGCTTGCGCGGATTTCATGGGCGGCGCAGCCGAGAGCGAGGTCGATGCGGGGAATCCGTCGGATGAAGAGGTCGGTATGCACGGGGTATTACGTGCATAATCCTACAGCCTAAACGTGCTCGCCGGTAGGGCCGGCGAGGACCGTTTTACGGCCCTAGCGGGTTGGGCCGTTCGGCCCTGATCCGCGGTTCAACGTCTGCGTGTAATAGGCGGCGGCCTGAGATCGCCGCGTGATGTGCAGTTTCTCGAAGATATTGCTCAGGTAATTCTTCACCGTCTTCTCGCTGAGGCCGAGGTCGGCGGCTACTTCCTTGTTGGTGCAGCCCTCGGCGATCTTCGCGAGCACGCGCTGCTCTTGCGGCGACAGCGCATCGACGAGCGGTTTGTGGCGCTCGTTTTTGAGGAGCTCCATGACGCGGGCCGTGATTTGGGGATCGAGGATGGACTTGCCCGCGGCGACGTCGCGGATGCCCTGAAGCAGCGCGGGCGTGTTGATTTCTTTGAGCAAATAACCGTGAGCGCCGGCGCGAATCGCCTCGTCCACCACGCCTTGCTCGGAACTGGAGGTGAGAAACAGCACGCGTAGATCTCCTTCGTCAGCAAGCAACGTGCGGCACACGTCGATGCCGTTGCCGTCGGGAAGATGTATGTCCAAAAGCACTACATCGGGACGCTCGCGACGGCATACTGCGACGGCTTCGGTGGCGTTGGCGGCGGCGCCGCACAACTCGACTCCGGGGGCGCCTTGTAGGAGCGTTTGCAGGCCGACGCGGACGAGTTCGCTGTCGTCGACAATGACCAGGCGGACGGGCGGGGCGGGGTTGGGAGTCGAGGTCATGCGGTTGGAGGGAGGGCGGGAAAGGTGAGCACGAGACGCGTGCCGTCGCCGGGCCGGCTGTCGAGCTTGAATTCGGCGTGAAGAAGTGCGGCGCGGGCGCGGAAGTTGGCGAGGCCGTGTCCGTCGTTGGGGGCGGCCGCAGGATCGAAACCGGAGCCGTTGTCGCCGACCATGAGGGCGAGACGTTCCCCGTCTTCGTGGAGGCGAATGGTGATCTGCGAGGCGGCGCCGTGGCGCAGGGCGTTGCTGACGGCTTCACGCACGATCTGGAGGATGTCGGGCAATTGTGCCGGGCTGAGGCGGAGTTCGGCGCCTTCGTCGATGCGGACAATAAATTCGGTGGAGCGGTCGCCTTTGAGGTTGTCAATGAGCACGCCAAGCGCGTGGGGAAAATCGGCGCTTGTCGTCGGGTGCGATTGAGCGAGTGAATTGATGTAGGCGCGAATCTCGCGGATGTTTTCGTTGAGCAACTGGAGTCCGCGTTCGAAGAGGGCGTCGGCCGCCGCAGGGTCAGTGGCGCGTTTTTGGCGGGACGACTCCAGCGTGAGGCCGGTCGCATAGAGCGACTGGATAACGCCGTCGTGAAGGTCGCGCCCGAGGCGAATTTTTTCTCCAAGAGCGCGGTTGAGCAGGAGCTGTTGAATTTGGAGATTTTCGTCGGCGCGCTGGCGTTCGCCGCGCTCGTGACGCAGGGCTTCTTCGCGGACGACGGCGGTGCGGGCGAGGTGTTCGACCTGATGCATATCGCCACGGGAGCGCGACGCGGTTTCCGCCGCAATCGAAGCCGTGCGGCGTCCGGCGGTGAGTGCGACGGCGAACAACGAGGCCAAGGAAACGGCGACGATGATCCCGGCGGCCTTATGTTGATCCGCGTGATAGGCCCTCATCAGTTCCCGATGGGCCGAGGCGCCGTCGCTCGAGGCGAGGGCGGCGGCGACTTGCGCCTGGCGGTTTTGGGCGCGTTGCCGCACCCAGAGTTGCGTGAACGCGGCGGCGGAACCCACGGCGGCGAGCGACAGGCAGAACACAAAAAGTCGAAGCGCATTGCCCATGTTTACATTGCCGACCGTGCGGCTGCCCGGTGTTCAGGCAACGGAAATTGTGCCGTTGGCGAAGGGTGGCACCGGTGAAGACGCGGGTTCGATTGTCACGAAAAAGCCCCGGAATCACGAAGGATTTCCGGGGCTTAAAAGTGGTGCCAGAGGCCGGGATTGAACCGGCGACCAAAGGCTTATGAGTCCTCTGCTCTACCACTGAGCTACTCTGGCGAAAAGCGAAGGGTCGGAGGGAAATTGTCCGGCCCGGAATTGTCAAGAGCCCGGGCGGGGCGAATTTGTTTCGCAGCTCATCCCGCCGCAGACGCTCACGATTTCTTTTTCGCTACAGGCTTCTTTTTCGGGGTGCGCTCGATGTTTAGGTAGGTCTTGGAACGCATTTGCTCTTCGTAGAACTCCACTAGGCGCACGCCTTCGCGGGGTTTGACGAGATCCTTCTTCGTGGCGGCGTCGATCTGCGCCTTCATCTTGCGGCACAGTTCTTCCCATTGGTATTGGACGCCGTCGATCACGTCGGACACGCGGCTGCCGGCCAATGCCTCTTCAATGTAGAAGCCGTTGGGTTCGTCGGGTTCGAGGAAGACGTGGACCTCGTTGACGCGGCCGAAGAGATTGTGGAGGTCGCCCATGATGTCCTGATACGCGCCGGTCAGGAACACGCCGAGGTAGTAGGGCTTGGCGTTGAGCGGGTGGAGCGGCAGGTGGTCCTTGGTGTCCTGCAGGTCGATGAAGGTGCTGATCTTGCCGTCGGAGTCACAGGTGATGTCGACGAGGATCGCGTTGACCGACGGTTTTTCGTTGAGGCGGTGCAGCGGGGTAATCGGGAAAAGCTGCTTGAGCGCCCAGTGGTCGAGGAGCGATTGGAAGACGGAGAAGTTGCAGACGTATTGGTCGGCGAGGAGAGCATCGAGGGCGTGCAGTTCCTCGGGCACGTAGCCGGAGTCGCGCATCTCCTTGGCGATCTGCTCGCACACTTGCCAGTAAAGCGACTCGGCGGCGGCGCGATTTTCGAGATCGAGGTAACCGAGGTTAAAGAGGGAGAACGATTCCTCCTTTTTCTGGATGGCGTCGTGGAAACGCTCGAGCTTGCCGAGCTTGGCCTTGTTTTTGAGGAGCAGTTCGAGGTCGGTGACGACCTTGTGTTTCTCCTTGGGCTGGTGTTGCACGCCGAGCGTTTCGCGCTTGTTGATGCGCTCGAACACTTCGACGACGAGCATGGAGTGAGGGGCGACGACCGCGCGGCCGGACTCGGTCACGATGTCGGGCACGGCCACTCCGGAGGCCACGCAGATGTCGCGAATGTTGGATACAACGTCACGGGCGTATTCGGCCATCGTGTAGTTCATCGACGACTCGAAGTTGGTGCGGGAACCGTCGTAATCGATGCCGAGGCCGCCGCCGCAATCCAAATAACCCATGGGGAAACCCATCTTCACGAGCTGGCAATAGAAGCGGGTGGCTTCGATGACGGCGTTCTTGATCGTGATGATGTTCGGCACTTGGGAGCCGATGTGGAAGTGCACGAGCTTCACGCACTGGGTGAGCTTGGCCTTTCTGAGTTTCTCGGTGGCGAAGAGGATCTCGGCGGTGTTGAGGCCGAACTTGGCGTTGTCGCCCGTGGAGGACGACCACTTGCCTTCGCCGCGAGTCTGCAATTTCGCACGGAAACCGATGAGCGGCTTCACGCCAACCTCCTCGGAAATGGCGATGATATCGTCCACCTCGGCGAGTTGTTCCACGACGATGATGATCTTCTTGCCGATCTTGCGGCCGAGCAGGGCGAGGCGGATGTAATCGTGGTCCTTGTAGCCGTTGCAAATGATGAGGCGGTTGGCGCCTTCGTGCATGGCGAGGGCGATCATCAACTCGGGCTTGGAGCCGGCTTCGAGGCCGTAGCCGAACTCCTTGCCGGCCTCGACGATCTCGTCGACGACCTCGCGCAGCTGATTGACCTTAATGGGAAACACGCCGCGATATTCGCCCTCGTAGCCCTCTTCCTTGATGGCCTTGCGAAACAGCTCGTTGAGCTGCGTGACGCGGTGCCGGAGGAGATCTTGAAAACGAATGACAAGCGGGGCCTTCAAGCCCATGCCGAGCGCCTCGTTGACGACGTCCATGATGCGGATCTCGCGACCGTCGGCGAGAGGTTGGACGTTGACGAAGCCGCCGGTGTCCACGCCGAAATGGCCGGTGCCCCAGCGTTTGAAACCGTAGAGTTCTTCGGATTGTGAGACGGACCAGGATGGGGCGGATTTGCTTTTCAAAAGAGGGAGAGGAGTCGGGCTGGGTTATGGCTTGCTTTCGTAAAGTCGGAAGCGGTTATGTAGCTGTTTCATTTTCCAAAAACCACAACACGAAATCACAACCATGTCCTTACTTGCAGATGTCCAGTCCGTGCTTGCCCAGCAACCCGCTCCCGGTCCCCAAGGCGGCCTGATGAGTTTTCTGCCGTTTATCCTGATCTTTGCGGCGATGTATTTCCTGATGATCGCTCCGCAGCGGAAAAAGCAGAAGGAGCACACCAAGATGTTGGACGCCCTCACCACGGGTGACGAGGTCATCACCGCTGGCGGCATCTACGGCGAGATCACCAACAAGAAGGACGACCGCTTCGTTATTCGCATCGCCGACGGCACCAAGGTCGAGATCGGCAAAGCCTTCATTCACGCGCTGGTAAAGAAATCCGGTTGATCCGGCGCCTAGTTGTCTGTCTGAAAGCATCCGCTCCCGTGCCCCCGGGATACCCCAGGCCAGTCCGCGTCGTTTTTCACGCCGCCTTGTCGTTTTAACGCAAGGCGGCTTTCCCGTCCTTACATGCATGCGCGCTCGTCCTTTTGGCAGCCGTGCGACCCCTTCAATTTTTAAACCAAATCCACCATGTTCAAACGCAACTTCTGGAAGCTGACGCTCAGCGTGATCATTGTCATCTGGGCCGTCTCTTCCCTGATCCCGCTCCAAGACCGGCCCTTTGCCGAGTTCGCCCAAGAAAAAGCGCAGGCCAAGCCCGCCGAGTTCGCGGCGCTCCTCAAAGAAGCCTCCGATCGCGTCGCCGCCAACCCACAGCAATCCCAGAGCGTATTCGTCGCGCTCAAACAGATCGCCCGGGAGCGTCGCATCGACCTCTCCCAATATTTCCCGCAGTTCCCGATCGAGGCCTCGCTGCGTAACATCGAAAAGCGCAACACCATCCTGCTCGACCACCTGCTCGCGGAGTCCAAAGGCAAGCTCCAGCTCGGCCTCGATCTTCGCGGCGGCGTGGCGTTCACGCTTGAGACCGCCGAGACCCCCGAGACTGCCAACCTGCACGAATCCGAGCGCGCGGAGAAACTCTCCAAGGCCATCGAGATCATCGGGGATCGCATCAACGGTCTCGGCGTAGCCGAGCCCATCATCCGCGCCGTCGGCAACAACCGCATCGAGGTGCAGCTCCCGGGCGTCAACACCCGTGATAATCCGGAGATCGTCAACAGCGTCCAAAAACCCGCGCGCCTCGAGTTCCGTCTCGTGCATGAGGGCACTGGCCCGATGCGCGACGCCCCCTTCATCGATGACGTGCCCCCGGGGTTCGAAATCCTCACGGTTGAGGATGACGCCCGAGACGGAAGCGGCACGACGACCCGCTACTACGTGGTGAAACGCATCGCGGAAATGACGGGTAAAAACGTGGAGAATGCCGGGGTCCGCATGGACCAATATGGCCGCTACGAGATCCAACTCGCTTTTGACGCCGAAGGCGCCGAACGGTTTGCCGAAGTGACCTCCGCCAACGTTGGGCGCTTGCTCGGCATCGTTCTCGACGGTCGTCTCTATTCCGCGCCGAACATCAACGGTGCGATCACTGGCGGCGTCGCGCAGATCACCGGCGGCTTCTCGCAACGCGAAGCCATCGAACTCGCCAACGTGCTCAACAACCCCCTCGACTTGCCCCTCAAAGTGCAGGAGCAATACGAGGTTGGTCCCACGCTCGCTGCGGAGTCGATCTCCAGCGGGCGTCTCGCGTTCATCATCGGCCTGTGCTGCACCGCCGCGTTCATGATCGTTTTCTACACCTCCGGCGGGTTCCTCGCGGTCTGCGCGATGGCGCTCAATCTTCTGATCATTCTCGGTCTGCTCGCGAGCCTCGGCACCACGCTCACCATGCCCGGCATCGCCGCCCTGGTGCTCACCATCGGTATGGCGGTGGACTCCAATATCCTCATCTTCGAGCGTATTCGCGAGGAGCTGAAGCTCGGCAAGTCCTTGCCCAACGCCTTCGAGTCCGGCTTCGAAAAAGCGTTCTCGGCGATTCTCGACGGCAACCTGACGACGCTGATCACTGCAGGCATCATGGTCGCCCTCGGCACCGGCGCGGTGAAGGGCTTTGGCGTCACCTTGGCGATCGGTCTGTTCTCGACCATGTTCTCCGCGCTCGTGATCAGCCGCCTCTTCCTCGACCTCGTGATCCACGGCGGTCTCGTGAAGCGCTTCCGCATGTTCACGCTGTTGGACAAAACCTCGTTCGATTTTCTCAAGTTCGCGCGCCCCGCGTTCATTGCATCTTGGCTGATCGTGGCCGTCGGAATCGGTGTCGTTCTTTACAAGGGCGAGGCGATTTACGGGAAAGACTTCACGGGCGGCGACCAAGTCACGATGTCGTATAAAGAACGCCTCGACATCTCTGCGGTGAACCAAGTCGCCGCCGCTGCGGGGCTCACGGACGTGACCGCCTCCTACACGCAGGAGATCGGTTCCGACGTGGAGCTGCTTCGCATCGCGACCAAGTTCGACCAAGCCTCCGGTCTGGTCACCGCCTTGCAGGCCGCGCACCCCGACGCCGGCTTCGAGGTCGTGGGCGAATCGCGCGTCGGCCCGAGCGTGGGCGCGGAAATCCGCGTCAACGCGTTCTGGGCGATCTTCTGGTCGCTCGTCTTGATTCTCGTCTACGTCGCATTCCGCTTTGAAATGGGCTACGGCATCGGCGCGGTCGTCTGCACCATCCACGACGTGCTCATGACGATCGGCATCTTCGTGATGCTCGACCGCCAGTTCAACGCGGCGATGGTCGGCGCGATTTTGCTGATCGTGGGTTACTCGATCAATGACACGATCATCATCTTCGACCGCATCCGTGAAGAACTCAAAACGGATCCCACGGCGCGCCTGCGCGACATCATCAACCGTTCGTTGAACCTCACGCTCTCGCGCACGTTGATCACGAGCGGCACCACGTTGGTCACGGCGATCGTCCTCGCCGTGGTCGCTGGCGGTGAGATCAACGACCTCGCGGTCACGTTGATTATCGGCGTTCTCGTCGGCACGTTGTCCTCCCTCTTCATCGCCAGCCCCGTGTTTTACTGGTGGCACAAGGGCGACCGTCGCCATGTCGAGAAGAGCCACGACGTAAAGCCCACCTACGAGTGGGACGCCACCAGCAAGGCCTCGCAATAACCCGGCGACCCATCATCGCCGATGCTTTGGACCTATGAGCCGTCCCCGGCCGATGAGGTCGAGGCGTTGGGCCGACACGCGCGCGTAAGCCCCGTGATCGCCGAGCTGCTGCTTCGCAGTGGACTCGGCGATCCCGCCGCCGCCGCGAGCTTCCTCCGGCCGACACTCGCCCACCTCAACGACCCGTTCCTCCTGCCCAACGTCGAGGCGGTGGCCGCGCGCCTGCGCAAAGCCATCGAGTCCGCCGAAGACATCGTCGTGCTCGGCGACTACGACGTCGATGGCGTGAGCAGCACCACGCTCCTCGTGAGCATCCTCCGCCGCTTCGGCTCGCAACCGCGGTTCGTGGTCCCTCGGCGCATGGAGGACGGCTACGGCCTCTCGCGCAGCGCGATCGACCGCGCGTTGGAACGGGGCAAACCGCAGATATTTATAGCGCTCGACTGCGGCACCAATTCGCAGGCCGAGGTCGATTACCTCGTTTCGCAGGGCATCGAGGTGATCGTAATCGATCACCACCGCTCCAAGGAGAAACCGCTGGAGCAATGCTTGCTCATCAACCCGCACGTTCACGGTTGCGAAGGTGATGAACCGTGGCGCCACCTCTGCACCGTAGGCCTCGTGTTCAAGCTTGCCCACGGCTTGCTCAAGATGTTGCGCGCGGAGAACCATCCCGTGGCGCACAGTATCAAATTACGCGATTACCTCGATCTTGCGGCGATGGGCACGGTCGCCGATCTTGTGCCGCTCACCGGTGAGAACCGCATCATTGCCCGCTACGGCTTGCGCATCCTCCAAGCCTGCGAACGGCCCGGCATCCGCGCCTTGATGCAGATCGCCGGAGTGAAGCCCGACAATGGCATCAATCCGGTCGACATCTCGTTCCGCCTCGGGCCGCGCATCAACGCGAGCGGGCGCCTTGCCGACGCCGCGTTGTCCGTCGAGCTTATGCTCAGCGACGACGATCAGTTTTGCAGCGAGACCTCGCAGCAGCTCGATGTATTCAATCGGGAACGACAAGATATCGAGCGCCTCATCACCGAGGAGGCCGAACGCATGATCGAGACCGAGTTTTCGACGTGGCCCGGCATCGTTCTCTTCGGTGAAAACTGGCACCCAGGCGTGGTCGGTATCGTGGCCGGACGCGTCACCCGCAAATACAACAGGCCTTGCGTCGTGCTCGGCAACGAAGGCGCGTTCGCCAAAGGCTCCGGCCGCAGCGTCAACGGCGTGAACCTCGTTGAGGTGCTTGGCTTCTGCGCGGAGCACCTCACGAGTTGGGGTGGCCACCCGATGGCGGTGGGTGTCGCGCTGGAGAAGGTCCATCTCGATGCCTTCCGCGCGCGTTTCGCCGAGGCAGTGCGCACGGCGGCAGGCGGCGATCTGATCGAGCCGATCTTGACGATCTCCGCGTGGCTCACGCCGGATCAAATCCGCGAGTCGTTGATGGATGAATTGGAGTCGCTGCAACCCTTCGGCCAAGGCAATCCGGAGCCGATCTTCGGTGTGCGCGGCGTGGTGCTGCGTTCGCGACCGGAGGTGTTTAAGCAAGCGCATTTCCGTTTCCATTTCGATGATTCGCGCGGACGCCGGTTGTTCGGAGTCGCTTGGAAAATGGCGCAGCGGTTGCCCCCAGTGGGCGTGCCTCTCGACTTTGCGGTCGAACTCGCGTGGAACCATTTCAACGACCGCAAGCTGCTGCAGCTCGAGTTGGTCGATTGGCGCCCGAGCGAGTAGGTAGGCAGGAGCATAACCACGGGAAGCGGCCATGGCCTGCGGTAGGGTGGGAACGAGCTTGCTCGCGATCACAGCGGTAGACGGCACCAAGTTGCTCCATGACGCACCCGGCCTGAAGGGTTCTCCTCGAGGTCCCGGCGCGAACGGC
The DNA here is from genome assembly GCA_002382525.1 of Opitutaceae bacterium UBA4094. Lineage (GTDB taxonomy): Bacteria > Verrucomicrobiota > Verrucomicrobiia > Opitutales > Opitutaceae > Rariglobus. The sequence goes on along the minus strand of DFYA01000015.1, from coordinate 5,076 downwards.
GTGTCGTTTTATGCGCAAGCCACCCCGGCGCTTCCGATGTTTGAACGGAGCGGGCACGTCCTCGTGCCCGCGCCGTTCACTCCANNGATCTACTCTTTGCGCATCGGCTATCGTTGCATTTAAGATAGGCGCGGTGCCCCGCCTCGGTTCCCGTGAATCCCTGCACGGATCACTCGCCATAGACTCAGTAGAATCTGCCAGATTTTTGCGTGTGCATTGTTCGCAACGGCTTTGAGTTTGCCATGAACACGACCGAGCCCAACTTGGCTCTTTCTTACCCTATATGAGCAGAGACGAAAATAAGTCCACGGCCTCAGAAAAACGACGCGACCCGGTCTTGGTGGTCGATGACGAGCGGCCCTTGTTGGACGTGTTTTCCGAAGCATTGGGAATGCGCTTCGATGTCACCACCGCCACCTCGGCGCGCGAGGCCGAGTTTATTCTTCGCAAGAAGGCGTTCAAAGTCGTGGTGGCCGACCACCTCATGCCCGGCGGCAACGGGATGAGTTTTTTGGTGCGCGCTCGCGAAGAGTATCCGCACATGCAGCGTGTATTGGTGACTGGATACATGAAGCCCGAGATGCTGCTTCGCAGCGTGAACGAGGCGGCGTTGTTTCGTTATCTGCTGAAACCNNGGTCGCCGACGAGTCGGAGGCGTGACGCGCGCCTCGCCGGCACCGGCGGAGCGCGACCACCGGGCCGGGGGACGGCTTGACCATTGTTTGGTCACGCGCATGACTATGCCCATGACCACGCTCACCGTCTCCAAAGCCAAGGCCGGGTTTTCCGGCATCGCTCGCAAGGTGATCAAGACCAAACAGCCCGTGACCATCAAGACCCCGACGGGCTACGTCCAGATCGTCCCGTTCGACGTCCCGGAGCATGTTCCTCCTGCGGAAAAGGGCTGGTATAAGCCGACTGCGGACGAGTTGAAGATGGCCAACTCGTTCGGCGATTCCCTCTGATGCACCTGCAGCGCTGGGACATCGTTTTTCTGCGCGAAGACGAGCGAGACGCGACCGGCCATCCCGCGGTGGTGCTCTCCGGGCCTGATGTTTTGGAGAACCCCAAACAACTTCGATTCAATGTCGTGATGTGCACGAAGAAGCCGCCTGCCGTGATGGTGCGGACCCATCAGGTGCTGCTTAATGGCGCCGATGGGCTCGATTTCGCAACACTGGTCGATTGCGGCATGGTTGTGGTCGCGCGTAAGACCTCGGTCCTCCGACCCGGCGGTCGGGTGGCGCACGCGCGTCGCGCGCAGATTTCCGTGAAGTTGCGGGCCGCGCTCGGGCTTGGCTGATCTCGGGAAGCGCTGCCGTTTGTCGCGTGGACATCGGGGGCGGCTCAAGGTTCATCGCCTCCGAGGGCGCCGATGATTTCGCGTGAACCGCTTTCGGGGAGAGCTCGGGGCGGGTGGGCGGCCCGCGCACGGACTCGGTGGTTGCAAGGTGGTTCCGAAGGCCGACTTCTTTTGTCGCGGCGGCTACTTTTGCGTTGAAGAAGCAGGGGAGTTGGATTCCTTCGCGCTATCCCCCTTATGCATACCCTTGCACGTCCCCCCGTGTGTGAGGCCCACCTGAAGCGCCAGGTCGGCTCCCGCGCCTTCACGTTGATCGAACTTCTGACCGTCATCGCGATCATCGCCATCTTGGCTGGCATCACGTTTGGGGTGATTAAAGGCGTCAATGAAAGGGCAGCAATCGGGCAGGCGAAGGCAGAGTTGGCGGTTTTATCGCAGGCACTAGAGGCGTATAAGCTGCAGTATGGTGATTATCCGTGGACGACCGATAAGGAGCAATTTTACAAAGCACTAAAAGGGGAAATTGGACCTAAGGGTAATCCAATCCCAAACGGGGGAGGCAGACGTCTGATTGAAACGAGCCGTTTTTCGCTCTACTTACCAACAGTAGGTGCGACGCCAGACACGGACGGAGTCTATCTTCTTGATCCTTGGGGCCGCCCGTATAATTATTACTACAAGAATGCCGGTAGTCCGACCACTTGGAAGAATCAGAGTTATGTCTTATATTCAATGGGCCCGACGATTACTGCGACGACGGGAACCACCGAGCCAACGGGTGCTCGCCCGACTACCGCTGGCGTCGTGAATTACGCTGATCCGGCTAATCTTGATAATATATACGCGAACCGAAACTAACGGTCCTCAAACTTCATGACAAAATCGATCAAGTCTTCCTCGGGTTTCACCCTCATCGAGCTTCTGACTGTAATTGCGATCATTGGCATTTTGGCGGCTATCATTATACCGACTGTTAGTTCGGTAAAGATTTCTGCTAATAAAGCCAAAACCAAGGCCCAGTTCGGACAGTGGTCTGTGGGAATGGCCGCATTCAAGCAGGAATATGGGTATTTCCCCCCAATCCATGATTCAAATAAGCTTAACTCGGATAAGCTCGCAGGAGCGCTAACCGGTCGTAACCTTAACGGCTCAAGGCCAGCGACGCAGCCGGCTGGTAATACCAAGGGGCTGTCATTTTATTCTATCGCTGATTCGGAGCTCAATGAAGCTCGAAACGCGATCGTTGATGCGTTTGGAAACGACGACATCGCGGTCTACACGGACACAAATGGTGATGGAATAATCAATGCAGCGGATGGATCGTTTTCGCCCGTGAGAGGCATTGATGAGACCACCGGTCGCACTCCTACGCTGCCGGCGGGTGGTGTTCGCGCTGGTGTTGTTTTTTATTCCGCAGGTCGGGGTGCATCAAACAACGACGTGGTCACCAGTTGGTAAGCTACGGAATCCATGAACACTCTTTTGCGCAATAATTCTCATAGTTCTCAAGTTCGCGGCGGTTTTACGCTCATTGAGCTGCTCGTTGTCATCGGTTTGATTGCAGTTTTGGCTGCCGGAATTGGAGTAGCAATGAAGGATGGCAATCCTTCATCAGCTCTACGTGCTGGGCAAAACACACTGGTTGGCTTGTTATCGGGTGCTCGCGGTCAAGCTGCATTGAATCAGGCTAACGCTATGATTGTCGTGGAGGCAACGGCGGGGGAGAATTGCATGAGGACATTGCAAATTGTGGTTCGGGAGGGAACAGCTGCAGACACGTGGCGAGCTGTTGGTGCACCAATTACGTTGCCTCAGGGTATCTATATTGTTCCGCCCGCTGGTGCAGGTGTCGCCGTCATGCCGACCGGTGCGGGTTGGACAGATCAGCGTAGGTCCGCCGGTTTTCAATCAACAACTCCGGGGGCCATCACGCCCGCAGATAGCACATTTAACCCTTTTGCCGGTAGAACGTTTCTACGATTTCAAACGTTTAGCCCGCTAGGCACAACGGATGGGGCGGGCCGTTTATTGATCACCAGCGGGCGTCCCACGGGCCCAGCTGCCGTCGAGCTAGATAACTCCGCGATGATCCGCGGTATAACAGTGAGCCGTTACGGGGTTGCGACGTTTATCAATGAGGCGGAGACATTCGATCAACTCTGATATTTTATAAATGAATTCTGATTCCTCGTGTTCAGTAAGTCCCTCAAGTAAGAAAGCAGCTTCTGGTGCGTTTTCACTTGTCGAAGTTGTTGTTGCGGTTGGTATCTTTGCTTTAGCGATTGTTGGAGTCATCGGCCTGTTGGTCCCGACGAGCAAAAATATCACAGACGTTGCAGACGCGGATTCGGCGTCGCGTGTCATCAACGCAATTCAGGGCGGATTGCAGAAAACCCCGTTCAACGATATAATCGATGGCATGGATAACGGGACGATCTTTTATGCATCTAAGGACGGGTCTAAAATCGGTGCAGAAGGGAGCACCGCTGTCTGGCCGAATGATGCGGAAAAATTTTTCACGTTCAAACTGATCAGAAATGTCACTCTCTCGCCGCCTTCAAATAACGATACTGCGGGGTTCCTTGCCTTTACCATTGAGATGCGGTGGCCGGCATTTGTCCAAACCTCTGAGACTGCTTTTGCGGCCGTAGATCCTACGCAACAGAGTGTTATGGTGGTTCCAGCAGCAATCACTCGGTGATGGCGCCTCTTGATCCTCATTGCCTTTAATCTAGCGGATATATGAAAAGCAAAAAAAGCGGTTTTACGATTATTGAATTGCTCGTGGCAGTGGGCGTAACGGCTCTTTTAGTGAGTTTAATGCTGGGTATCGTTGTCAATATTACGGGTGGATGGAACCGGTCGTCTGGTTCTTTAGAGAGCGGGAATCAGGCGCGTGTTGTCTTGGATCAGCTAACTAGCGATCTCCAAGCTTCGATTATACGAAACGATAGCAACGTTTGGATGGCGGCAGCGCGGAACTCTCGGAGTTCCCAATGGGTGGACCCGGCAAACGGGGGAGCCGTGGTGCCAAACATTCCCACTGCCACGACTCCCATGCCTCCGTTGGAGAGTTACGCTTTCGGACCCTCGGGAGTCTGGTTTCAGTTTTTCTCCACCGTTCCAGGCAGCAATGAAGCTGGCGACTTGACCACTCTTTCGGCACCGCGTGCGGTTGCTTATCAAATTATCCGCATGCCCGTTGTAAATGGGAGCTCAGAGATTCGATATCAGCTTTTCCGATCTGAAGTGCTTCCTAATCTTACCTTTACGGCTGGTTATGATTTGACTGCTGCTGCTTACACGGGTGGAGACGCAGATAACAATGGCCCGGGCAGCCTCCGCACACCGAGCAGAGATAATATCATCGCAAATAACGTCGTTGATTTTGGTGTCCGCATCCTTGATGCAACCGGTGCGATCATTTTCCCGCGAAATAGTGCGGATAATCTGTATTTGGCTACGTCTGGCGCGCCGGCGATGCCCGACGCCGTTGAAATCTTTGTTCGGATCTTGAGTGGTGAAGGCGCACAGTTGCTGGCAGTGCGCGAGAATCCCCCGGCTGGATATACTCCTCCGGCGGAACCTTCTTGGGCTGATATCGTCCAGGCGCATTCGCGTGTTTACACCCGTCGAGTGGACCTTAAGTCGAAAGGACTTTGAGCAGCCTTCATTGCACCCCTCGTGAGTGATCATGTGTAGCTTTTCGATTGGAGCGCGTGGTTAGCAGCATCACTTCGAGTTAGGCTTTCCATTGGGGGCGTTCTTGGGGA
>DFYA01000059.1:5608-12979 GCA_002382525.1 Opitutaceae bacterium UBA4094 | reverse complement strand
TCCCATTGTATCCGTTTTTTAAGCACACGAGAAATCTCCCACTTGCCTTCGGTCATGCGGAAGAAGCGCGCCCGTCGCGCCTCGGCCACGCCGACCATGTCCTCGGCCCGGAAAAGCCCTCCCCTCGCGCGACGAATCGCGTCGGGGCGGCAGTCGACGCCCAGCAGTTCCGACTGTTCGAGCACCCCGGCCTCGGCCAGCAACATCGCCATCGAATACAGTTCCTGCCCCCCGGATACGCCCGCACTGCACACCCGGAGTCGCGTGCGGGTCTGCAACAACTCCGGCAACACGTTGCCCGCCACGAAATCAAACACCGGGCGGTCACGGAAAAACTCACTGACGCCGACCAACACGCTGTTGATCACCACCGGCAGCAACTCCGGCTTGCGCTCCAGGAGCGCTCGGGCCGAATCGGGCGACGTCACGCGCAGACGGCGAAGGCAGGCCGTCACCCGTCGTTGCATCGCGCCGGCGCGATACGCCGCCGGCTGCAAACCGGCTCGCCCCAACATCCACGCCATAAACGGGTCTAGCGGGCCTTCTTCCCTCGCCGGTATTTGCTTTTCGCATACGCCGCCGACAACCCGCCCCCCGCACGTCTCCAAGCGAAGCCCCGGTCGACGCACGCGCGGTGTCGGATCAACACCGGTGAAGGAGATATGGGCGAGAGTTTCCAAATCGGTTATCGGGACGGAAAGCTCCAGATAACCCACAGGATCCCTGACCGGGCAAAAACAAACCACAGCGCGCCGCTCTTTTAGGGGAATGCCCTAATCAAGCCATAAGGCATTCCCCCACGGACGGCTTGTAAATATCCATCCCTGCCCGGCTTAGGCTTTCCCGCCGCGCAGGAGGCCGACTCCGCCGACGATGATCCCGGCCACGCCACCGATGATCAGCCACATGCTCTTGTCAGTAGGTGTCCCCGTGACGGTTTCTTTGACGTTTGACGCGAGCGAGTCCCCCGCGTTCAGGCCGAAAATGAGAAGGATTACACCAATAACGAGGAGAGCGATGGCAATGGGTTTGTTCATGGCGATGGTAGGTTGAGGTTGCGCCAACCGAACTTCGGTAAGCTCCCATCACAGTGCGCGATAGCACGGATAGGTTCCCTGGTCCCAACCGCCCCCCGCGACGCCGACGCGCCTGCTTCACGACTTATAATTGCGAGCGGAACAGCCCGCAAAACCAGTCGATCGCCTTGATGTAGGCCGGCCGGCCCTCGAACTCTTCGCGCGTGATGGGTCTGGAGTCGGCGAGGTCCTTCTCGAAGATTTCCCGTCCGCGAGCCGCCAGCTTGCGATCAAGCACGTTGAGGTTGACCTCGTCGTTAATGCTCAAGGAGCGGTTGTCGAAATTGACCGAGCCGATGGTTAAAAAGACGTCGTCCACCATCATCACCTTGGCGTGATACATCGCTCTCTCATACGAGTAAAACTCCGCGCCGGCCGCCAGAAGCCGGCCCCAGCGTGAGCGCGAGGCGGCACGGCCAAACGCCGAATCGTTGACCCCGGGCACGATGATTTGCACCTGCACACCGCGTTCCAAGGCCGCCACCAACATGTCGAGCATCAGGTCATCGGGTATAAAATAAGCGTTGGCGATCTGGATCACCTCGCGCGCCGCCGCGATCGCCGCCATGTAGGAGAGCCTCGCGTATTCGGGCGACTCGTTGGGGCCGCTTTCGAAACATTGCGCATAAGCGCCCCCGAGAGGCAGCGCGCCGCCCACCGGAAAATATTCGGGACCGAACAACACGCGCGGCGTCGTCTGCACCCAGTTGGTCACGAACACGGACTGCATCTGTCGCACCACCGGCCCCTCGACCCGCACTTGGGTCTCCCGCCACACGTCCGTCGTTTCCGCATCACCCAGCCAACGGTCGTCGATGCACATGCCGCCCGTGAAACCGATGCGCCCGTCGATCACGAGCAGCTTGCGATGCGTGCGATGGTTGATGTCGGGTTTGATCTCATACCAGTGCTCGCGCCCGTAAACGTGATACTCGACGCCCGCATCAATCATTCGTTGGCGGTCTGCGCGTTTGAGCGGGCGCGTCCCCATGCCGTCGCCAATCACATGCACCTTCACCCCGGCCCGCGCGCGTTCGGACAACGCCTCGATGAACTCGTCGCTGATTTTCCCCGACGACCAGATGTAGGTTTCGAGCGTGATGGTTTTCTCCGCCTCTCGGATCGCCTTTAACATCGAAGGGAAAAACTCCTCCCCGTTGACCAACAGCTCCACCTTGTTGCCCTTGCTGAACTCGGCGCCGAGCAAGGGCCCGAGCGACTCGCCGAAGTGCGGGTCATCAATCGCGATGTCGACCACCAGCGGCTCCTTCAACATGCGGGCCGAGGTATACCAAAAAAAGAACGCCAACAGGCCCACGATGCCCAACACCGACCAAATCCAAATTCGCCGACGCGATTCCTTGGAACCGGGCTCGGGCGAGGGACGATGACGCCACGCGCGGTAACGCTGCAAAAGAGATGAGGACATGGGGCGGAACCCGGCCGGAGCAGGCCGGAAGAAAAGAAAAAGAAGGGGCGGGAAAACCGCACCCTTGACCCACGCGCCTAGGCGAGGTTCCGGACGTCCCCTCGCTCGTATTCAATCAGCCATGACAGCATGGCGCTTGTCCAGGGGTCTCCGCTAGCTTGCAACCGGCCCCGTCGGTCGGAGCCCTGAACAACTCCAGCTGAGGCTTCCGCTCTGTGTATCGAACAGGTCCTCGGAAATGACGGGATAGGGGAATTTCCGCAACAGTTCCTAGGAAGACCCCCGGCACTCCTCCCCTCCTCCTCTCGTAAGAAGGTATTGCAAATTCAATATAATAACTCTTCTCGCGAATAGCGTTCGACACCCATAGGGAGATCGGCCCCTTTTTTCACCATGTCATGCAGCGGGAGCGTCTATCAGGTTCTACTTGTAGAGGACAGCGAGGACGACGCGTTTTTCTTCGAACGCGTCGCTCGGCGCGCTGGATGCAAACTGCAGATTACGCACGCGCCCAACGGGCTCGCTGCAGTCGAGATTTTAAAGGCGGCTCTCAACGCGCCCGACGCGGTCCCCAGCGTCCTTCCCGACATCGTTTTTCTCGACTTAAAGATGCCGGAATTCACTGGTTTCGAGGTCCTCGCTTGGGTGCAAACGCAACCCGGCCTCGCCGACCTCAAGATTGTCGTGCTCAGCGGCTCCGAGGACGCAACCGACATCCAACGCGCCACCGCCCTCGGTGCCCTTGCCTGCTTCACGAAACCAATTCAGGTCGACCAGATGCAGACCGTCATGCAGGCCTTCGCCGTCCCCGACCCACTCGCCAACCCGCGCCCCCTAGCGAGCAATATCGGCGTGCCGACTCCCGCTGAATGACGGACGACTCTTCACCTGAATTCGCCCAAGAGCTGCTGGATGACTTCTACGCCGAGTGCGATGAACAACTCGGCGTCTTACGCGACCTCCTCACCGGACTGGAAACGACCCGCGCCGACCCTGCGCCTAGTTGTTTCGAGCCGCTCTTCCGCACCATGCATTCCCTCAAGGGGAACGCCGCCATCGTCGGCCTGCGCGCCGCCGAAGAACTTGCCCACGTCGCCGAGAGCTATCTCAAGGGACTCACTCGCGGTGAACTTGCGCTCTCCGACGCCGGCTTGGAGAAACTCCTTCAAACGGTGCAACGCCTGGAATCGATCATCGGCGCGCACCGCCAACGCTCGCCCATCCCGGCCGTCGCCGACTTGGTAGACGGCCTTAAACAGTTCGCTTCCCCCGCCCCCGCGACGCCTGCGACCGACGCTCCTCCCCCCGCTCCCGCTGGCGAAGCCTCAACCACGCCCCCGCCAACCCCGGCCGGCGACCTGTATCGGTTCACGTTTTCACCCTCGAACGAACTCGATGCGCGCGGCGTCAACCTCGACGCCGTGCGCGCCCGCCTCGGCGCGTTGGGCACCGTTCGTAGCTCGCACCCCGTCATCAAAACCGGAGGCATGACCTTCGAGTTTGTCGTGGAAACCAGCACGCCTCCCGACGCGGCCGACTGGCTCGAGTCCGGCGTCACGTTAGCGCCAATCTCTTCATCGGACGCCACCATCGCGGCGTCCTCCGTCGAATCGCCGGTCGTGCCGTCTTCCCTCGCGAGCGAACCGCTCGATCTTCCCGCTGCCGAAGACCAGGGCGCGTCGCTGTTCATCGCTCCGTCCCACATCGTGCGCGTCGACATCGGCCGACTCGACGACCTCCTGCGGATCGCGGGCGAACTCGTCATCCATCGCTCCCGGCTCGAAGACCGACTCAATCACGGCATCACCGATTCCAGCGCCTTGAAAGAGGTCAACCTGTCCCTTACGCGCTCCCTCCGCGAACTGCGCGAGGCGATCACTCGCGTGCGCCTTGTGCCCGTCGCCGAGGTCTTCGCCCGCCTGCCGTTTGTCGTCCGCGACCTCGCGCGCAGTTCGACCAAAAAAGCCCGCCTCATCATCGAGGGTCGCCACACCGAGATCGACAAATTCGTGGTCGAGCGCCTCAAGGAGCCGCTGCTCCACCTCGTGCGCAACGCGTTCAGCCACGGCATCGAAACGCCCGACGAACGCCTCGCCGCCGGCAAACCCGCCGAAGGCGCCATCGTGCTCAGCGCCGCCGCCGAAGGCGGCTTCGTCATCATCAAAATCCGCGACGACGGTCGCGGCGTCGATGCCCGCAACCTCGTCTCCCGCGCGCAGGCACTGGGTGTTTCCGCCCCGCCCGTGCTCGACGACAAAGCCATCCTCGATTTGCTCTGCACGCCCGGCTTCTCCACCCGCGAGGAAACCGACCGAGCCGCCGGCCGCGGTGTCGGCATGAGCGTGGTGCGCGACGTGGTTCAAGATCTCGGCGGCAACTTGTCCCTGCAAAGCGTGCCCGGCCGCAGCACTCAATTCACCCTCCGCCTGCCGCTCACGCTCTCGATTGTCGAAACGGTTTTGTTCTCCGTCGCGGGCCAGACCTGCGCGGTCCCGCAGAACCTCGTTCAAGAAATCATCGAAACCGCGCAGTCCGCGATCCAGCCCATCCGGCAGACGCTGATCATTCCTTATCGCAACGGCGTCCTGCCTGTCGTCCGTCTCGGTAACTTGTTCGGCGCGACAACCCCAACCCCGCCCGCTTCCTCCGCCTCGTCCGGCACCCACGCCACGGCCCGCTCCACCGTGCCCGTGATTGTGATCCGCTCCGAGGCGGGTTTCGCCGGCCTCGTAATCGACCGCGTGGTCGGACAACGCGAGGTCGTCGTGCGCCCCATGGACGACCCGCTCATTCAGGCCCCCGGCATCCTCGGCGCAACCGAGTTGGGCGACGGCCGCCCCGTCTTGATCCTCGACGCGCTCACCTTGCTCGAAGGCGCCATCCGCCCGCTCTCCGCCTCGGAGCGCACCGAAGCCGCCGCCCTCATCGCCTCTTCCTCATGACCGAATCCGACACCTACATCCTCTTTGAGCTCGCCGGTTCGACCTACGGCATTCGCAGCGAACAGGTGCAACGGGTCGAACTGCTCGAACACGTCACCGCCGTCCCCAACACCGCGCCCTCCGTCGATGGCGTCGTCTTCTCGCGCGGCAAGGTCATCCCCGCGCTCAACCTCCGCGCGCGTTTCGGCCTGCCGCGCCTGCCCTACGACCGGAGCACCCGCCTCATTCTCCTCAACGTCCAACAACGCGTCGTCGCCCTCATCGTGGACGCCGCCCGCGAGTTTAAAAAACTTTCTCCCGACTCCATCCGCCCGATCGGCGAAACGCTTCACGGCGTCGAGGGCAACTACGTCGAGGGCGTCGCCACGCTGCCGGATCGCATGATCTTGCTGCTCGATGTCGCCGCCGTCCTCGCCCCCGAAGAAATCGAACTTCCCGCCGGCGCCCCTGCCGCGCCGACCGCCTGATCCCCCTTTTAACACACGCCCCCGCTTATCATGCCTAAGTCCACTCGCAAAGACGCCCCGTCCGCCCCCGTGTCCTCGTCCGCCACATCGAAGGTCGATGCTTCCCAGCTTCTCTCGATCGACTCCGCCGTCGTGCAGGTAGATCAACTCGCCTCCTCGCTTGCCGAGACCGCCTCCCAGGCCCGTTCGCTTTCTAACTCCGGCACCGACATCGCGTCCTCAATCAACGAGATCGCCGCATCCATCGAACAGGTCACCGCCAACACCTCGCAGGTCGCCAGCGCCGCCTCCGAGACCACCGCCGCCATCAAACAAATCGGCAAAGCCAGCGACAGCGTTCTCGCCGGCAGCCAGGAACTCGCTACCTCCGCCGAGGAACTCACCACCTCGATCAACGAGGTGGCCTCCTCCGTCAAACGCGTCACCCAAGACTCCGAGGACCTCGCCGCCACGGTCAGCGAAACCGGCTCCTCCATCGAGCAGATGAGCCGCTCCATCCAGAGCGTCTCCGACAGCGCCGACAGCCTCACCGCCGCCGCCGAAGAAAGCCTTTCTTCGATGAACGAAATGGCCGCCTCCATCGAGGAGGTCGGCGCCATGGCCGAGGGTCTTTCGACTTCGGTCGAAGAGACGTCGACGTCCATCGAAGAGATGGCGCGCTCCATCCAATCCGTCGCTCAAAATAGCGAGCGCATCACTGAGGCCGCCTCCAACGCCAACACGAGCGCCACGCAGATGGACCGCTCCAGCCGCGCCACCTCCGACTTGATCCGCCGCACCCGCGAGATCACCGACAAGGTCTCCCGCGATGCCGACGAGGGCGGCCAGACCATTCAAAAATCCATCGAGGGCATCGCCCGCGTATCCCGTTCCATGACGGCCTCCACGGTCGTCATGAAGGAACTCAACAAACAAACCGGCGAAATCTCCGGCATTGTGGACACCATCAGCGTCATCGCCGAGCGCACCAATCTGCTCTCCCTCAACGCGTCCATCGAAGCCGCCCGCGCTGGCGAGGCCGGTCGCGGTTTCGCCGTCGTCGCCGAGGAGATTCGCAACCTCGCCGATCGCTGCGCCAAAGCCACCGCCGACATCACCCGCATCGTGCGCAGCCTCGAAAACGTCACCCGTGACGCCACCGACACCGCCAACGAGGGCGCCCGTGTCGCCGACGATTCCAACCGCCTTTCCGAAAACGGCCTCGCCGGCCTCAAGAAGATCCTCGGCGGTATTGCCGAAACGAATACATTGATGGGCCAGATCAGCCGCGCCTCCGAAGAACAGGTCGGCGCCAGCAAGACGCTCCTCGAAACCGTTTCGGTCACCGTCGCCCAATCCCGCCAGGTCGCCACCGCCACCGCCGAGCAGGCCAAGGGCGCCGCCAACATCGTTCAGGCCACCGCCCAGATGCGCAAAACCACGCGCGAGGTCTCCCAAGCGATGGCCGAGCACGGGCG
>DFYA01000059.1:0-5423 GCA_002382525.1 Opitutaceae bacterium UBA4094 | reverse complement strand
GCGGCCAAAGCCATGGAGGAACAGGCCAAGGCGATGAAGTCGCTCACCACCGGTTCCCAAAACGTGACCTCGCAGATCAAGCTGATCAGCGCCGCCAACCTCGAACACGCCGAAAGCGCCCGGGCCTTGTTGGAAATGCTCGGCGAGATTCGCGCGGGCAACGCGGGCGCCTCCGCCTCACCCGTCAAATCCGCCGCGGCCCCCTCCCGCCAGAAAACCTCGTCGCGCCGGCGCGCATCCTCCGCCGAGGGCGACACGGCATGAACCGTCCTCTCTTTCTCCCAAGCGACGCTCCTCTGCCCGCACCCGATCCGGTGCCGACGTTGTTGCGCGACCTCGTGCACGAACGCATCGGCATCTATTTTGAAAACGCGCGCCTCGACACGTTGCTCGAAAAACTTGAAGACCGCGCCCGCGCGCACGGCTGCAAGTCGTTTCTCGATTACTACTACATCCTCAAATACGAGGAGAAAGGCCCCGACGAATGGCTGCGTGTCATGGACGCGTTTTCGGTTCAGGAAACGTATTTCTGGCGCGAGCTCGACCAGATCAACGCCCTCGTGAACATCGTCGTGCCCGCCTGGTTTGAGCACAACCGCGGCACGCTGCGCATCTGGAGTGCCGCCTGCGCCACGGGCGAGGAACCTTACAGCATCGCGATCGCCCTCAAGGAGGCCGGCTTTGGCGATCATCCCATCGAGATCAACGCCAGCGACGCCAGCGAGGCTGCCCTCTCCAAGGCGCGCGCGGGCGTCTACCGCGAACGGTCCTTCCGCTCACTCCCGTTTCACCTGCGCGAAAAATATTTCACCGCCGGCCCCAACGGTTTCACCCTCGATCCCGCCATCGCCGCGCGCGTCAACTTTCACTGGGCCAATCTCGTCTCGACCGAAAAAACCCGCGACCTCGCCCGCTCGTTCGTCATCTTTTGCCGCAACGTGTTTATCTATTTCTCGCCGTCCGCCATCAAACGCACGGTCGAGGATTTCGCCGACAGCATGCCGCCCGACGGACACCTGTTCATCGGCGCCTCCGAATCGCTTTTGAAGCTCACCACGCGTTTCGACCTGCGCGAAATAGGCGGGGCGTTTGTTTACGTTAAAACCGAATCATGATCCCCGACACTCCCACCATCCGCGTGCTCGTGGTCGACGACTCGGCCTTCGCGCGAAAAATCTTCCGCGAGATGCTTTCGCGTGGTCCCAACATCGTGGTGGTCGGCTCCGCTCGCGACGGCGCCGAAGCGCTCGAACTCGTCGAAACGCTGCGGCCCGACGTGGTCACGTGCGACCTCGTCATGCCTAACCTCGACGGCGTCGGCTTTGTGCGCGAACAGATGGCGCGCAAGCCCCTGCCGATCCTCATCCTGTCGTCCGTCGCCGAAGACGCCGAAAAGGTCCTTCAAGCGCTGGATGCCGGCGCGGTCGATTTTATCCGTAAACCCACCGCCCTTGCCACTGAGGATCTACGCACCATCGGCGCGCGGTTGGTGGCCCAGGTTCAGGCCATCTCCCACGCGCCGACGACCCACCTCGTCAGCACCGCACCAAAAGCCGCGCCCTTGCGTCCGGTCGTGCTGCACCCGGCCAAGTTCGACATCGTGGTGCTCGGAATTTCCACCGGCGGCCCCCAAGCCTTGCGACACTTGATTCCGCTCTTTCCCGCAACCTTCCCCGTGCCCATCGCCATCGTGCTGCACATGCCGGTCGGCTACACTGCGCTCTTCGCGGAGAAATTGAACGAGATTTCTCAGCTCGAAGTGCGCGAAGCCAAGGAAGGCGACTGCCTCAGACCGGGGCTGGTCCTGGTCGCCGCAGCGGGGCGCCACCTGTCTCTTGCCCGGGGTGCCGACGGGATGGTGCGCGCCACCTTGCCCATGCAACCTCTCGAAAAACTCCACCGCCCGTCCGCCGATGTGTTGTTCACCTCTGCGGCGGAAGTCTATGGAGATCGCGTGCTCGGTGTAGTCATGACCGGCATGGGTCACGACGGCTCCGAAGGCGCGGTCACCATCAAAGCCAAGGGGGGAAAGGTGCTCACCGAATCCGAAAAAAGTTGTGTCATTTACGGGATGCCCCGGTCTGTCGTCGAGGCAGGTCTCAGCGACGCCGACTTCCCGCTCTCCGACATGGCTCAAGCAATCACTGATCTCATATGAAAGTTAACGTATTAGTTGTAGATGATTCCTCCTTTGCCCGTCGCACCGCGCGCTCGTTTCTCGAGGAGATGGGCCACACCGTCGAAGAAGCCACCGACGGCGCCCAAGCCCTCGAGCGCTACTTTCTTCACCGCCACGACTTAGTGATTTTGGACATGGTGATGAGCGGCATGTATGGCACCGAGGTCCTCACGAAGTTGCGCGAGATCAACCCCGAGGCCCGCGTCATCGTCGTCACCGCCGACATCCAGAAATCGACTATCGACGAGGTGCGTGCCGCCGGTGCCGCCGCCTTTCTCAACAAGCCCCTCAATCGCCAGGACATGGCCCGCACGGTCGAGACCGTTCTGACCGGAGGTGTGACATGGTCCTGACCATTCCACAAAAGGACGCGCTCACCGAGCTCATCAACATCGGTTACGGTCGAGCCGCCAGCGCGTTGTCCGAACTCACCGGTTATCGCGTCGTCCTCGAGGTGCCGCAGGTCGCGATCCACGAGATCGACAAGGTCGCTCCGCTCCTCGCAACCGTCATCAACGGCGAGGTGGCCGCGGTTAACCAGGTGTTCTCCGGCCCCATTGCCGGCAACGCCCTGCTCCTCCTTGAAGAAGACGCCGCCATCGTGCTCAGCGGCTTGTTCGACCAAGAACGCGCGCCGACCCGCGGTTTCGACGCCAGCGCGCGCGAGGTGATCACCGAGATCGGCAACATTCTGCTCAATGCGTGCCTCGGCGTCTTCGGCAACCTGCTCCACGTCCAGGTCGCGTTCGCCGTTCCACGTCTCCATGTCGAAACCGTGGACGACCTGTTCACTTCCATCACCGGCGATGCAGCGGAAAAACTGACTTATGCGTTGATGATTCAAACGCGTTTCAGTCTGCGCACCAGTGATGTTTCCGGTTACCTGATCATCATTCTCGGCATCACTTCGCTTGATCGCTTGATGCGTGAACTCGAGCACTGGGAAGGTCGACAGCTTGAATGAATCCACACCCGTCAGCGCCTGAAACCGTCTCGGGCGGCGCGTTCAGCGCACACGACGCCGTCCTCGGCTGGGTCGAGGACATCGCGCCGTATGGCATTTTCACGACGGACGACACTTTTCACGTCCAGAGCTGGAATCAGTGGCTCACCGCGCGCAGTGGTTTGTCAGCGCCCGACCTCGTCGGCCAATTCCTATTCGCGAAATTCCCCGAGCTTCGCACCCGTGGCATTGAGCGGCGTTATCAAAACGCGTTGAAGGGCGAGATCAGCGTGCTCTCCGCCGCGCTGCACAAATACCTGCTGCCCTTCCCCACCAGCGTGCACAACGCCCCCGGTCCGCACATGCTGCAGACCGTGCGCATCGCACCCTTGGTCGTGCGCGGGAAAATTGTCGGCACGATCACGATCATCGAGGACGTCACCGAGCGCGAAACCCAGGCCGCCATCCTGCAGCGCCAACAGCAACACGACCACATGCTGTCGCGCGCCCTCAGTGTGCTGCTGCGCACCACCGATCCGATGCGCGACATCGAGGAGCTTTTCCCCTCCTTCACTCCGGCACTCGGCGTCGACGCGTTCTTCACCCATCTATCCGACCCCGAGGACAACATCCTTCGCCTGAGCGCGTCCGGCGGCATTCCCGCCCGCCTCAAAGAGGAGCTCGCCGCCCTCCCCGCCGGCACCGGCCCGTGCGGCTCGTGCGGCCTCACCCACGCTCCGACCATGGTGCGCGGACTGCGCGACAACGCCGACCCCGCCTACTCCGAACTTCGCGCGAGCGGCATGCGGCTCTTCGCCAGTTTCCCCGTCGCCGTCGGCGAACACCTCCACGGCGTGCTCTCCGTCGGCAGTTACCACCACGACGCGCTCCCCGCCGACGAAACGAAATTCCTCTCCACCCTCGCCCAATACCTCGGCATCGCCATGGAGCGACTTCGCCGCGAAGCCCAGTTGATCACCGCTCGCAAAACCCTCCAGGAACACGCCGAGGGTCTGGAGACAAAAGTCCAGGAGCGCACCGCCCTGCTGCACGAGATGATCGCGCAGCTCGAAAGCTTTTCCTACACCGTCGCCCACGACTTACGCGCGCCGATCCGCGCCCTCCAGGGTTACAGCGAGATCCTCAGCGAAGATTTCGGACACCTCCTGCCCGACGAAGGCAAGTTCACCGTTTCACGCCTGGCCAAAGCCAGCAAACGTCTCGACGCGCTCACCCGCGACCTGCTGCGTTTCAGCAAAGTCGCCCGCGTCGACGTCGAACTCGAGCCCGTCAACATCGCCGAGATCGTCGAGGAGTTGCGCCCCTATTCGCCCGAGTTTCAGACCGCGCTCTCCGTCGATCTTCCGCTCGGCACGGTGTTGGCCCAACGCACGCTGCTCCAGCAATGCATCGCCAACCTCTTGGAAAACGCCGTCAAGTTCGCCAACCCCCGCGAGCACCTGCGGATCCAGGTCCGTAGCGAACCCATGGCGCGACCGACCGCCGCCGCCGCTCCGCTCACACCGCATGCTTTTAACCCGGCGACCTTCGGCGGCCCCAGACCGGCCTCGGCCGACGCCCCCGAGCAACCTTGGTTCCGAATTTGGATCGAGGACAACGGCATCGGCATCCCCGAACGCGCCCGCGCCAAAATCTTTGGCATCTTCGAACGCTCCGCCGGCTCCGAGCACGTCGAAGGCACCGGCATCGGCCTCGCGATCGTTGCGCGCGCCATGCAGCAAATGGGCGGCTTCTGCGGCGTCGAGTCACAGGTGGGCCAAGGCAGCCGCTTCTGGCTGGAGTTGCCCGCCGCCTGATTGCCCGCGCCCGCGGTGGCCTTCCGGACTTGCCCATTACGCATTCGTCATTGGTCATTGCTCCTTTCCACATGCCTTCCCTCGTCTTCACCATCGCCAACCAGAAGGGTGGCGTCGGCAAAACCACCACCGCCGTCAATCTCGCCGCCGCGCTCGCCGAGAAAAAGATCCACACGCTGCTCATCGATCTCGATCCGCAGGCCAATGCGACCAGCGCCATCGGCATCGAAAAACAGGCCGGCCGCAGCCTCTACGGCCCCCTCCACGGCGAAGGCACCGCGTTGGAAATGGTTGTCCCGACTCAATACGAACACCTCGCCCTCATCCCGTCCGAAGAAGACCTCGCCGCTGCCGAGATCGAGCTCGCCCAGTCCGAGAACTACCTCTCCAAACTCCGCAACGTTCTCGAGCCGCTCAAAACCACCGGCGGTTTCCGCGCCATCATCATCGATTGCCCGCCCTCCATGGGCATGCTCTCGATGAA
>DFYA01000097.1 GCA_002382525.1 Opitutaceae bacterium UBA4094 | reverse complement strand
ACGACGACCGAGCGGGAACCGGTGGTGATCGCCCACGCCTCGGGCGCATCGATGTCGGCATCGGCGATGCCGCCCGTCTGGCCGGTGTTGTGAAGCCCGTAGAGCTGGGCGAAAGACGGGTCGTTCGGAGTCGTGGCGGTATGAACAATAAAATCGGGTTCCGCGATGGCGATGACGCCGGCGGCGGACTTCAGCGCGTCGATCGCGTCAGGCAGCCCGTCGATCTCGAGCGGAGCAGCGATCGTGACGAGGTAGAGTTTGGACGCGGGTTTGACGGAGCGGATCGAGCCGCCTTTGGCCGTAACGAGGCTGGCGAGGGTCGAGACGTCCACGCCGGGAGTCAGTTTGACCAACACATGGTCGGCGACCATGGCCGTTTGGCCGATCAACGTCTCGACGCCCGTCTGTGGATCGACGTGCAAGGTCTCCTCAACGCGGACCAATGGGTATTTGAAGTCGGTGTGGACGATGCGGGCGCGCTGGCGATGTTCGGGTGCAGCGGGATCGGTGGAGATCGCTTCCTTTAAGACCTCGGCGGCCGGCCAACGGTCTTCGACGGCTGGGGCGCGGGACGAGACGGCGGGATTCACGTGTCGCGCTGTCGGCGCGACACGCGAAGGGGCGGGTGAGCTCGCGGCGTTCGGGTTGGGTGCCGCTGCGGCAGGCGTTGCCAAGGGCAGGCTTGGAATCGGGCGCGCGGCGGAAGAGGTCGCCGCAGGGCCGTCGGAATCGGGGCGGCTGTGCCACCAGCGGAGGCTCACCCCACACAGCAGGAGCACCGACAGAACGACCACAAGCCGCGAGAGGCGTTGGCGCAGACTCATGAAAAGGTCGTGGTTTTAAGGATGGGTGACGTGCGTCCCGTCGAGCGTCGCGGTTGCGACAGAGAGGCGGAGAGGTCTGGTTGCCTTATCCTCGGGGACAAGACGGAAAGCAGCGTGTAGCCGGAGCGCACGAGGGTTCGTTAACGCACAGTCACGTTGACGCGCACAAAGCCGCTGTCGGCGGAGGCGGGCAGGCGGACGGTCACGGTCTCGGTAAGGCCGTCGGCATTGGGCGTCGTTGTGATGTCGTCCGGGGAGAGGTCGGGCGTGGTCCAGACTTGGAGGTCGGCAGAGACGCCCACGGAATACACGAGGGCTCCGGGGTTGAGCAGGCGCGGGTAAGTGAAGATCAGGTGAGGAATCCCGGTCTGCGGATCCAATTCGATGCGGGTGGAATAGGGCAGGCGGTCGTCGCGTTGGCGGGGATCGGTGTTGAAGGCGTATTCGAGGAGGTTGGGGATGCCGTCGTCGTCGGGGTCGCCGCGCGAGCCGTGGATGCCGGCGGAGGAGTTCGGGTCAAAGCCGTGGGCGGCCTCCCATACATCGGGCAGGCCGTCGAAATCGGTGTCGGCGGGGAAGGCGTAGGTGACGGTGAAGTGGCGCGTGGTGATGTTGGCCGGCGTGGCGTTGTCGATCGCGGTCACGGTGAACACGTTTTCGCCCAAGGTGAGGGTGAAGGGACGTGTCCAGTCGGCGAGGGAATCGGCCGGTTGGCCGTTGATGGTGAGGGCGCTGAGGCCGTGCGCATCGAAGGCCGTGCCGTGCAATAAGTAGCTTGGTTGGAAAACGGTGGAGGGGGAAACGAGGGCGACGGCGGGTGCGGTCGCATCTTGGGTGGATGTCACGTAGCTGCTCCATGAGCTGGTGGCGCTATCACCCTCCGATGATTGCCATGCGATTTGCCAGTCACTGAGGCGGGGAGTTCTTGAGGCATGGCTGGTGCCGAGGCGCGCGCGAAGCCGGATCGCCGGCTGGCTTGCGACGGCCGGAAGCGTTGAGAGATCGATGCCGGCGGGGAGATCTTGGGCGAGGACCGTGTGAGTCGATGCATCCAAGATATCGATCGCGAGGGTGGTGCTCGCTGGAGTTTCCGCCGTGTAGTCGAGGCGGCCCCAGCCATAGAAAGGAGTCGGGGCGATTGTCTCGGACACGAGGGTGCCGGAGGGCGCGTAGGTGGTCGGCGTGCTTGTCACGGTGACGTCGTCGAAGAGCGCGCTGGTGGAGAAGATCGTGTTGGCGTAGAGGCCGGCGCGACCGGCGGCGGTGTGGGTAGTATCGGTCGCGGTGAGCGTGTTGGTTCCTCGATAGAAGGGGATGGGGGTTTCGACGAGGGTTCCGGTGGCGACCGATACACGCCAGAGTTGCAGGGTGAGAGTGGAGCCTTGGATGATGAAGCGGGCGCGGAGGTTTTCGTCGTCTGAGAGGGTAAACAACGAGGTGTCGGAGTAGAACCAATTGGCAGTGCCGTCGGCGCGGCCGTTGATGATACGGGTGAAGTTGGCTTTGGCGGTGCCGTCGGCGTAGAAGAGCAGGACGGCTCCGTAGCCGTTGAGCAGTCCATCGGAGCGGGACGCGCGCAAGAGCAGTGCGCCGTGGTGCAGGGCGGTGCGGTCGGCCGGGGCGATGTAGGCTTCAATGACGCCGTCGCTAAACGAGGAGGCGGTGAGGGCGTTGACGGTGTTGCCTGATAGTCGCGCTTCGGTGTCGCCGTGGCGGTTGATGGGCAGGGGCGGGGTGGTGTCGGGACCTTGGTTGTTGGCGAGCGGGGTGAGTTCGAACGATCCGGCGCTGGTGTCGGGGAAGTGCGTCTCGGACCAATTGCTGGCGGTGTCGAAGGTTTCGCGAAGGGCCAAACCTGCGGGCAGGAGGATCACGTCTCCCGACTGGCTGGTGGTGTCGATGGCGGTGGCGGTGCCCGTGGCGAACTCGGCGGCGGACGTCTGTTGCCAAGAGGATGTCTCGAAGAGTGCGATGCGGCTCCGAATGCGGAAATGCCATGTGACGCTGTCGGTGAGCGAGGGGAAGGTGTAGGCGGAACCGGGTTGCCAGCCGCTGGTGAGCGGGTGGGCGAAGTCGGTCGTGGTGGCGGCCTGAATCTCGTAACCGGAAACGTCGTCAACGGGGTTCCATGCGACGGTGTTGCCGGTGCCTCCCGTGATGAGAGGCTCGGGCAGCAAGGTGGGCGCGGGGGGAAGCACGGTGACGACGGCGGTG
>DFYA01000008.1 GCA_002382525.1 Opitutaceae bacterium UBA4094 | reverse complement strand
CGGAGGATAACGACAGCCGGCTGCACACGCACTTCTTCACGTATCTGGGTGCCGGCACCGGGCACCCGCAGCCGGCGCAGGCGGCGGCGATGGCGGACGAACTGGCAGCCAAGATCAACGCGCTGGCGGGAGGCGATGTGTGGACGGCGGGCAAGGCGCCGCCGGCGGGTTATCGGTCATGGGCGACGACGCATTTCGAATTGCCGCACGCGGATTATGCGATGCCGCAGGCGGACGCGAATAGCGACGGTGAGACGAACCTGCTCAAGTATGCGGCGGGTTTGGATCCGTGGGATTCGATGTTGCGGGCGACGCCGCACGTGGAGCCGGCGGCGACGGGCGACGGCGGGTGGCGATTTGTGTTTCGTGCTTGGGCCGCCGATCTGGAGTATGCGGTGATGCACTCGACGACGCTTGCGGAGATGGACTGGTCGCCGACGCCGTGGCCGGCGGTGGACGAAGGCGACGGATGGCGGGCGGTGACGGTGCCCGCCGGGTCGGGGCCACGCCGGTTTTTGCGCCTCGTCGTTTCGGTTCCGTCGAGTTGAGAGCGTGGGTGCTCGAATATTTGGTGATCTATTCAAACGGTGTTTTGCCACCTCGTCCTCCGACGTAGGCCGCCTGCTTGCAGGCGCTCTTGCGAGCGCGGTCGGAGCGCGAGCAAGCTCGCGGCCTACAGGACGGACACTTTCGAGAACGCGTAATTGAACCCATTTTCCCCATGTCATCTACCTTCCAATACCCACTGAAACGTCACGATCCGGACTGCACGCGTCCGCTGCCTTCCGATGCGCAAAGTGTCGCGGACCTCCGATGGGATGGTCTGACGAATGGCTGCTCGGAGGAGACGCCTGCGGCGGCGCTGGCGCGCTATCTCGCGCACGTCGCGGCGACGGCGGAAGGGCGCGGCTACTACGGCGGCGCCGAGGTCGCGGCGCTGGCCGAATCCATTCGCGCGAATCATGCTTCCGAGGAGCTGGCCGGCATGATGACGCGGGCCGAACAGATGGTGGCGGGCGAGGTCGCGCTCGCCGCGTTGCATTTCAAGGCGGAGGTGCGGCGCGTGGACGGGCGCTGGCCTTGGACGGAACTGGAGGACAAGGACGCGTTCCCGCGCTTCGGCTGGTTGGGCGATCTCACCCGGGCCTACGTGCTCACCGGCGACCCACGCTATGCGGTCTGTTTTGACGAAATCATCACCGATTATATTGCGGACTGTCCGGTGCCGGTGGATGGACGTTTCCGAATCGAGCACGGGGTTTGGGGCGCCCTGACCGCCGGGGTTCGCTTGTTTGCTTTGACGGAGGCGTTTTTGGCGTTCCAAAGCGCGGAAGCCTTCCGGCCGGAGACGCGGGCGGCGCTGTTCAAGGCCCTCATCGAGAACGCGCGTTATGTGCGGCAATTTCATGGGCTGCACGGCAATCACGCCCTGATGCAACTACGAGGGCTGCTGCTCGTCGCAGTGCTGTTTCGCGAACACGCGGAGGCGGCGGAGTGGCGCGAGCACGCGCTGCGCGAGCTGCCGAAGTTTTGCTTGGAAAACTTCTACGCCGACGGGGTGCAGTTTGAGGCGAGTCCGCTTTATCAACTGGTGGCGATGCGGGATTTTTATGAGCTGCTGCCGCTGTGCCAAAAACTCGGGCTGGACCTCGGGCCGGCGGTGGCGGAGCGATTGGCGAAAGCCTTCGAGGTGGTGCTGCATCTGATCACGCCGGAGGGCGACCTGCCGCGTATTGGCGACACCGAGTCGCAGACGGGCGAGCGTCCGGAGTTTGAAATGCGGGCGGTGCTCGCGGTGGGGGCGTTGTTGTTTGGGCGGGCGGATTTCAGGTCGCAGGCGACTCCGAAATTTCCGCTTCGGTATCGCTGGCTGTTCGCGCCCGAGCGGCTGACCGCGTATGAAAAAATCGAACCCCGCGAGCCGTCCGCGACGGCGGTGGCCTTTACGAAAGGCGGCTATTTGTTGAGTCGTTCGGATTGGTCGGCGAAGGCGCACTACGTGGCGATGCGCGCAGGGCCCGGTGTCGGCGGGCATTGTCATGCGGACGAGTTAAGCGTGGTGATGAATGCGTTTGGGCGGGAGCTGTTGATCGATTCGGGCAAGGGATATTACGCGTGGAATCGCGACCGAAAGTATCTGGTGTCGACGCGCGCGCATAACACCGTGGCGGTGGACGGGCAGGACCAGCATGTGCGCACGCTGCATTGGGATTCGACCCGCAAGGCGCCGGTGAAGGTGTGGGATTTCCGCGCGACGCCGGAGTGGGATTTCTTCTTCGCGAGCCAGTATGGCTACACGCGCTTCGATGACCCAGTGGTGCACACGCGCAAAGTGCTCTCGGTGCGCGGGCGTTATTGGGTGGTGGTGGATCTGTTGTCGGCGAAGGAGGCGCACGCGTATGATTTGTGGTGGCACCTGGCGGCGGGCCGAACGGTCGCGCGCGACGGAGCGGAGACCTTCATGACGACGGGCGGTGCGGTGAACGTAATGCTGCATTTGCCGGAGGTCGGCGCGGACGCGGTCTCGATCGAGACCGCCAGGCATTATGTGAACGGCGCGTGGCACGAGCATCCGGCGCTGCGTGTAATGCGAAAGGCCACGGGGCCGACGCAATGGGTGACGGTGGTGGTCCCGTTTGCGGGCGAGGCGGCGCCGGTGCTAAAGGTGCGGCGGGTGAGCGCGACGGCCGGCGGCAAGGAGCTGGGGCCGATGGAGGTGACCGCTTTGGAGATACGCCTGGGGGACCGCGTGGACCGGATCGGGATCAATCACCGGTCGGTGGATCCGACGACGTTCTTGGACTACAACGGGAATCCGGTGACGGAGGCGTTGCAGGTCGATACGCGCGACTCGGCGGGTTTCGAGATCGAGGGTGAAGCGGCGGGCGGAGACGTGTTTTTCCGCATGCTCTGAGCGATGCACAAAAACGCCGCCTCCAGTGAAGGAGGCGGCGGGCGCGAATGCTAGGGCGAGGGTGGTTAAAGGAACGTTACTGGCAGTAGAGGAAGTTCACGCTGTTCTTTTGGAGGACGATGTTTTGCGGGTTTCCATTCCATGCGAACGTCGTGGTGTTGATGCCGTTGTCGTCGAGGCGGATCAACGTGCAGGTCGCGCCGTTGGCGGGTGCGCCGTTTTGGAAGGTGAAGTCCACGGTGCGGGCGTTGGCGGTGTCGCGGTTGATGATCATGAGGCTCCGCTGGGTGCCGTTGGTGACGGCGATGGGGCGGAGGCTCGACGTCGAGCTGGAGGTGGAGCGCACGTAGCCGGCGGAGAAACGCTCGCGCAGCTCTTTGAGCATGCGACCGGTGTGCCGGAGCGCGTAACCGTTGGCGGCGTTCATCGCGCCGTAGATGTTGTCGGCATCGTTCCAGATGGTGAGGTTGTCGGTGGAGATCTTGCCGCCGACGAGCGAGTTCATGCAGCCGCGCCAGGTGAGGGCGACGGTGACGGCGCCCTCGTTGGAACGCATGTAGCTTTGGGAGTCGTCGGACCAGACGGCATAGGTATTGGTCTCGTCGATGAACAGCTTGATGGCCGAGCCGTTGCTGAGAGCGTTGAGCTTGTTGCGGATGTCGTTGGCCTTGGTGCCGATGTATTCGGAATTATTATACAGCGTGTTCAGGTCGGTGGTGGTGCCGGAGGTGCTGTAGTTGTGGTAGGCGGCGGCGGCGTGGATGTCCTTGTTGAACTTCGTGATGAAGGTCGCGAAGTCGCTGTCATAGGGCTGGGTCCAGGCGGCGGGCACGATTTTGATGGCGGTGGACTTGGCGCGCATGGCGGTGCGGCACTGGTTCACGAGGTTCATGAGCTCGGTCATGTCGGCCGAGCCGTTGTAGAAACCGTCCACTTCGTTGAGGACCTCGAAGTAGACCACCTTGGTGTTGCCGGTCTGGACGCGGGCGATGTCCACGAGACTGGCGCAGAAGGCGGCGAACTCACCCCATTTGGCGGCGGGGAGCTTGGCGTTGGTGGGCGCCATGGCGGCGGGCCAGCGCGGGATGTTGATCATGATCTCGTTCACGTGCGGGCTGACGTTGCCGATGATGCTTTTGATCTTGTTGGCGTTCCAGGTGAGGCCGTCGGCGTTGAGCCAGGACTTCGGGTGGGTGCTGGGGTTCATCATCTCGGCCGCGTGGATGCGGAAGAGGGACGGGTAGATGGCGCCGAGGCTGCTCTTATAGGACGAGTTGGAGGCGATGCCGGATTCGTGGGCGGACCAGCCGTTGAGGCCGACGATGTTTTTGGCGGTGGCGGTGGTGGACGTCCAGTTTACGGTGATGGTGTCGTCGGCGCGGAGGCCGGAGACGGCGAGCAAGGCGAGGGCGGAAACGGCGGCGAGGGCCGGCCGGAGCAGGGGATTGCGAGGTTTCATGGGGTTTTGTTTTGGGGATGCCCGTCGTCGGTTGGGTCGGACGGGAAAGGGGTGGGGGGCGGCAGCCAGGCGGAGGCGGCTGCGGGGTGGGCGTCGAGATGACGGTCAAGCCAGCCCGTCCAGAGCGTGTCGCGGGCGGGCGAAGGCGGGAGTCCGGCGAACAATTCGGTGAGCAAGGCGAAGGCACCGTCAGGCAAGGGGTCGGGGTGCTCGCGCGTGGCGACGCTGGCGGCGTGGACGAGGACGGTGGCGGTGGCGCGAGTGTCGGGATCGGCGGCGAGCCAGAGCAGGAGGCGGTTGAGGTCGCGGCGCGCGGCGGCGGCGGCGGCGACGGGCTGGAGCGAGGCGAGGAACTCGGAGGCGGTTGGCGAGAGCGTGGCGGCCAGGGCGGCGAACGGATCGTGTTCGGCCCAAGCGGCGAAGGCGCCCTCGGCCTCGGGGCCAGGCGCGAGGTTGGCGAAATGGTCGGCGGGATTCCGGGCGCTGGACGGGGCGGGGGTGGACTTGGGTGAGGGAGAGGCGGGGGGACGGGAGAACGCGGCCGGCGGTGACGACGAGGGAAGGGGGGAGCGGGCGGCAGAGGACGGACGGAGCGGCTCCGCCGTTTCGCTATGCGGAGCGAGGAGGAACGTCGCGATCGGGAGAAGCGCCGCTGTAGTGACGATTAGGATACAGCGGCGCGAGGGCATGCGGTGAAGGCGGAGCGGCGGGTTGCGTTACGGGGTCGGGTCGAGGACGAGGACGTCGTCGAAATCGAGGGCCTGGCCGCTCACCCACGGGTGGTAGAAGAAGATCTTTTGGAGGCGGCCCAAGTTGACGCCGTGGGCGGTGAAGTGGCTCAAGGGGACGGTGGCGATTTCCCAGGAGCCGTTGCGGGTGATGTAGGCGGAGAGGTTGAACCGCTTCTGCACGCCGAGGGCGTCGCGGGCGCCGATCTCCCACGAGCCGTTGGAGACGCTGCGCACGTCGAAGACAAGCGTGGCGTCGGCCCACGAGGACTTGTTGGCGTCGTTGTTGGCGAAGTGGAAGTTGTAGCCCGCGTAGTGGCCGGTGTCGGTGATGCGCAGATACTGCGAACCCTCGGGCGCGCCGCTGGTTTGGGTGGAGACGGTTACGGCGTTGGTTTGAATCGTGCCGCCCTCGGAGGCGAAGGCGGAGCCGCTTTCGCTGTAGAGATGGTAGGACGAGGTGGTGGTCGGCGGGGTGGAGCCGAGCGTGATGACGAGCTCGGGGCGGTAGGCGGGCGCCTCCTCGCGGGAGCCGTAGCGGATATCGTCGCCGGTGGTGGAGGTGATGCGGAACGAGACGAGTCCAGACGAGGCGGCTTGGACGGCGGAGGTGACGTCGATCTCGTTGTAGGCGTTTAGCACGGGTGTCCACGTGCGGATCCACGAGCCGGAACCGGCGGGGCGGTTGGACCAGGTGAGGGAGGATTCGCTCCACGTGTTGTTGGAAACGAGATCGAGGCGGTGGGTGGTGGGCGTGCCGTTGACCGTGCGCGGGCAGAGGCGGAGGGTCGCGGAGGCGACGGTGCCGCCGAGATTGGCGACGTCGAAGCGGAGGAAGGATTCCACGTTCCAGCCGGTCTTGGCGTAGGCGTTGAGGCGGGTGCTCGTGCCGTAGTTGGTGGACGGGTTGCGTTCTTGGGCCATGGTATCCGCCACAGGATTACGCACAACGGGGGCGGAGCCGGAGCCGCCGGTGGTGACGGTGTGGGTGAGCCAGGTGGAGACACCGCTGAGCGTGGTGTCGCTGCCGCTGGCGATGCGGCCCTCGTAGGTGGCGGTGAGGGTGGTGCCATCGTCGTTGATCACGAGGTTGCCGTAGCGGCCGAGGCCGGAGCTCGGCGTGATCGTTGCTCCGTCGATGGTGTAGGGTCCGCCTTTGACGGAGCCGCCACGGGCGAGGGCGGCGGCTTGGAAAACGGGGATGCGCACGCCGGCGAGATAGGCCTCGGTGCCGGCACCGTCGTCGGCGGCGAGGGCGTGCATGTCGCCGGAGAGGATCACCAGGTTCTGGACGTTGTTGTCGCGGATGAAGGTGAGCAGCTCGGTGCGCTCGGTTTGGTAGGAGCCCCAGTTGTCCTGCGAGGCGCTGGAGGAGACGAACGGGACAGACGAGACCCAGACGATGAGCGGGGCGTTGGCGTCGCGGGCGGCGAGCAATTGGTTTTTGAACCACTGTTTTTGCGAGGCGCCCATCATGCTCTTGCTGGAGTTGTCGGTGAGGCTGTTGGAGTCGCGCTCGGAGCGGAGGTCGGTGAGGATGAACTTCACGCGACCGACGGTGAACGACTGGTAGATGGCGGCGTCGGGTCCGCCGGCGGGCAGCGGGTAGTNNTTGTTGGAATCGTTGCCGGAAAAATCGTGGTCGTCCCAGACGTAGGCGAGCGGCACGTGGCGGACGAGATTGCGGAGCCCGCCGGTGGTGAGCTGGTTGGTGTAGGCGGCGCGGTAGTTGTCGGGATTGGTCGAGTTGACGTCCTGATAATTCATGTCGCCCATGTGGATAAAAAACAGGGGCGCCTCCTGGCGGATCGCCTGATAGACGAATTGGGAGGTGTTGTTGTAATCGCCGCAGGCGCTGAAGCTGACCTTGAAGGAACGGGCTCCGGCGGTGGGATGGGTTTTGAGCGTGCCCTTGAGGTCGCCGGACGTTTGGAGGACGCCGTTGAGTTCGACCGCGTAGTGGTAGGTCGTGTTGGCGGCGAGGTTGGCGAGTTCGAGGCGGACGGCGTTGCCCTGAGTCGATGAGGATGTGACGGACGGCGAGTAGATCGGGTTGGAGAGATCGGCGTTCAGGCTGGCGGCGACACGCGCGGAGATGCCGGAGCCGGAAAGGGCGGCGGAGACGGAGGCGCTGGTCGGCGTGACGTTGCCGGACCACGGGCCTGCGGCGATCGACTGGGCGAACGACGCGGAGATCGGAAGGAGGCCGAGGAGGGCGGAGGCGAAGACTGCGGCGAGGCGCGGGCGACGGAAGGGAGCTGTGCGGGATGTGGGCATGACGGAGCGGGGTGATCGAGCGGGGTGGCCACGGCGAACCCGGGGCCGCGCTCGGGGTGGGGGTGGGGTGCTAAGGAAGAAGGGCCGGAAAAAACCGACCCTCGGATCGCCGGAGGCGACAAGTTACGGGGTGGGGTCGAGGACGAGGATATCGTCGAGGTCGAGGGCCTGGCCGCTCACCCAAGGGTGGTAAAAGAAGATCTTTTGGAGGCGGGCCAAGTTGACGCCGTGGGCGGTGAAGTGGCTGAGGGGAACCGTGGCGATTTCCCACTGGCCATTTCGCGTAATGTAGGACGAGAGGTTGAAGCGCTTCTGCACGCCGAGGGCGTCGCGCAGGCCGATCTCCCACGAGCCGTTGGAGACGCTGCGCACATCGAAGACGAGCGTGGCGTCGGCCCAAGAGGACTTGTTGGCATCGCCGTTCGGCAAGCGGAAGTCGTAGCCGGCGTAGTGGCCGGTGTCGGTGATGCGCAGATACTGCGAACCCTCGGGCGCGCCGCTGGTCTGGGTAGAAACGGAGACGGCGTAGGTTTGGACCGTGCCGCCCTCGGAGGCGAAGGCGGAGCCGCTTTCGCTGTAGAGGTGATAACTCGTCGTGGCGTTGCGCAGGATGATCAGCTCAGGGCGAAACTCGGTGAGTTCCTCGCGGGAACCGTAGCGAATATCGGCGCCGGCGGTGGAGGTGATGCGGAACGAGAGCGGGCCGGAGGCGGCTTGGGCGGCGGCGGTGACATCGATCTCGTGAATGCCGTTGGCGACGGGTGTCCACGTGCCGAGCCACGATCCGGAACCGGCGGGGCGGTTGGACCACGTGAGGGCGGACTCGCTCCACGCGTTGTCGGTAACGAGATCGAGGCGGTGCGTGGCGGAGCCGTTGACCACGCGCGGGTAGAGGCGAAGTTTGGCGGAGGCGATGGTGCCGCCGACGTTGGACACGTCGAAGCGGAGGAAGGATTCCACGTTCCAGTCGGCTTTGGCGTAAACGTTGAGGCGGTTGTTGGCGCCGTAGTTGACGGACGGGTTGCGCTCCTGCGCCATGGTATCCGCCACGGGACTACGCACGAGGCGGTCGGGATTCTGCACGTCGGTGAAGACGAGGAGTTTTATCTGACGGGATGGGACGGAGATGTTGAGCACGCCACCGGTGTAGGTGCCGTTGGAGGAGGCGAGCGACGCGGTGTCGGCGGACGTCTCGGCGATCGTGTAGATCGTGTAGGCGGAGTGCGTGGGGACCCATGATTCGGAGAACGTGATCGCGGCGGTGTGGTTCGTGCCGGCGAGCAGGCCAGCACCGGAGGAGAGTGCGATGTCGGACGTGTTGACGAGAAGGACGGCTTTTTTGTCACCGGACTTTACGGCGTAGAGTTGGAGGGCGCCGGCGTCGGACGTTGTGGTGCCAACGGAGGTGCCGACGAGGTGTTCGTTGGCGAGTTGGAGGACGTGGCTGGCGGAGCGGCGGGCGTAGGTGGAGTCCCCGCGCAGGAAGCCGTAGGTGTTGTCGCGGTCGTTGAAGAACTGGACGGCGCGCGCGTCGGGGTTTTCGCCGACGGACTTGATGACGAGGGAAACGAAGTTTCCGCCGAACATGGTGCGCATGTAGGCGGTGTTTTGATCGAGGGTCCAGTTGCTGAAGATGTGGGTTTCGCCGATGTAGACGGGCACGTCTGCGGAGACCGTTTGGCTGTTGAGGAGTCCGCGGGCCCACGTGGCGCGCGCCCCGATCAGCGCGGCGGCGTTGTAGATGTTGTCGGAAGACGGGTTGTAGCCGCCGGTGCCGTAGTAGTGGTAGGAGAAGAAACCGAGGTGGGGTTTCACGGCGGCGACCCAGGCTTTGATGGCGGTTTCCTGCGAGGAGGAGGGCCACGGGTTGGCGATGGCGGGACCGCCGATGACGATGGACGGATCCACGGCCTTCATGGCGATGGCGCAGCGATTGTAGATGTCGGCGAAATTGGCGTCGGCGCCCCAGCCGTAGGAGGTCTCCTTCTCGTTGAGAGGCTCCCAGTATTTGACCTGAAAATTATTGGTGACGTTGGCGATGCGAACGAGGTCGGCGCAGAAGGCGGCATAATCGTCGCGACGGTCGGGCGAGCCGGCGGCGCCGCCGTCGTCGAGTTTGCCGTCGTTGTTGGAGTCCATCCACGAAGGCCAGTTGGGGATGGAGAGCATGACCTCGCCGGTCTTGGGGCGGAGCGCGGCGAGCACCTGGGCGATCTTGGCGGCGTCCCACGACTGGGTGGAGTAGTCGATCCAACGTTTGGCTGTATTCGTGGTTGAATACATTTCGTAGCCGTGGATGCGGATCATGCCCGGATTCCAGTCGGTGAGGGCGGCTTGGTAAGGCGTGGCGGTGGCGGCGGCCGGGTTGATGCCGTCCCAGGCGTTGATCTGGTAGGTCTGGGCGTCGTTGACCTTGCGGTCGGCGCGCCAGTTGACGCCGACGGGGGTCTGGGCGGAAGCGGAAGCTATTAACAGGGTGGTCAACAGCAGACCGAGCGGAGGAGTCGGAAGCTTCCGATTGGCAGCACGTGATGAGGTATTCATTATGGGGTAGGGGTAAGCGGGGGCCGTGAAACGTGCGCAAAGGGGCGCTGCACGTTGGGAGCGAGTGCGCGGGCGGGGCTATCGAGCTGCTATCACGGGACCTGCTGATTTTCGACGTGGCCGTCGAAATAGAGCAGGTTGCGACTGCTGCCGTGAACCGGAGTGGGCACGAGCGAGCGGCTATCCAGTAGTTGGTCAACGTCTCGGACCATCCACGTGGCGGACGGGCGAGGGATCTCGCCGAGTCGCATGCCCGGACCATACCAGCGGCCAAACGGGTAGAGGGTGGTGCCATCAGGGAGCGCGACCGTGTTCGCCAGCTGAAACACCATGCTGTTCAGCGCGGTGTTGGTTTTTGGATTGGGGACCGTTTTAGCCCATGCGGGACAAACGAAGTCCGGCACGGTTTGCCATGCGCCGGTGACCGGCGGGGCGGAGGGGTGCAGGTAGGGCAGAAGCCAACCGGCGAAGCTTTTTATGTTGGCCGAGTTGGAGGAATCGATCGTGGCGTTCGCCGAGATCATGCCGAACTGCACATTCGGGAGAGCTCCGCGGTTGTCCTGCACGCATTGCAAAAAAGCCACGCCGATACGGCGGAGGTTTGCAGAACAGGCCGCACGGTCTGCGGATTGACGGACCTTGCCGACCACGGGGATGATGATCGCGGCGAGCACGCCGATGATTGCGATCACCGTGAGGAGCTCGACCAGTGTAAATCCGCGTGAACGTGACGAAGAAGGGAAAGGCGCATTCATCGGGGTATGCGCCGAGATTCATCGGATCATTCCGATAGTCAAGCCGGGAAGTGCTGAAGCGGGATGCGTCGAGGTGGTGGGCAACGGGTTAAGGCCCTATTTTCTCGGTTCGATGGAGTGTGTGGTTGTCGGGGAGCGGTGCATGCGAACCGAAACGGAAAGGTGAATAGGGGACAACCGGGAGCTTGTTGGACGGTTGCGGAAGGCGGCGCCGCCTGCGGAGGCGGGGGCGAGTCAGGCGTCGATGGTTTGGCTACCCGCCTGGAGGGGGAGGAGCTTTCCTTGCCATCGAAATGCGCCGGTGGTCCCCGGGGGCAAGGTGACGTGTCCGGTGACACGTCCGGCGGAAAAGGTGAGGTCAATCGACAGTTCTCCTCGGTGATGCGGAAAGGCGGCTCGCAGGTGCGGGAGGCCGTTGTTCGCGGGCGCGATCATCACGGTGCGAAAACCGGGCGAGGTGGGGCGAATGCCGGCGACGAGCGTCAGCAGATCGTAGAGCGGACTCGCGCTCCAGGCGTGGCAATCCGAACGGGTGTCCAACTCGTCCTTTTCCGGGAACGTGCTGAAGCCCCAGTCGAGGAGCTTGAACCACGTCTGCAGCGAATCGAGGTAGAGGTCGGCGAGGCCGGCGTGCTGCAGCGCTCGGTGGGCGTAGAACTTGAAATACAACGTGGGTTCGCGCAGCGCGGGGTTGCGCCACGCGGCGCGCATCACCGAGGTGTCGAGGCAGCCCGTGAGCACGCCGAGGATCTGCGCGTGCTGGCTGTAGTCCTCGCGGGCGGGCGTGTCGGCAAGGAACCCGGTGGCGGAGTCGAGACAGGCCGCGCGGGTGCCGGTCGAGAGACGCGTGGCGAGGCGACGGACATGCGCGGCCTGTTCGTCTCGACCGAAGGACTCGAACAACTCGGCGGCGGCCCTGAGCGCGAGGATGTAGTGTAGTGTCACTACAGAAGAATGCCGCTGGCCCGGCTCCGCGCCGGCCGGGATGCCGCCGGTGTTTTTCTCCCACCGGTAGGGCCAGGCCCAATCGACAAAATTCCAGTGCGGCAATTCTCCGAGCATGTCGGCCGAAGTGTCGATGTGGCGCTCAAACCAGGCGAGCACGCG
Organism: Opitutaceae bacterium UBA4094; assembly: GCA_002382525.1. Lineage (GTDB taxonomy): Bacteria > Verrucomicrobiota > Verrucomicrobiia > Opitutales > Opitutaceae > Rariglobus. The sequence continues at coordinate 14,242 of DFYA01000008.1, read as the reverse complement.
GGCGATGCCGTCGAGAAAACCACCAACAAAGGCGTCATCCTCGCGGTGCATCCAGAAGTCGTGCACCATGTGGATCCAAAGCAGGGAGAAGGGCGGAATGATGCCCGGGCTCGACGACGGCCAGTGGCTCGCGGTGAGGCCCTCGGCGTTGAGCGAACCGTGAAACTGCTTCAGCGCCTGCCGGAAGAGGCGGTCGTCGCCACTGGCATGGAGCGAGACGAGCGCTTGGATGCGCGTGTCGCCGATGTATTGGGCCTGCTCGTAATACGGGCAATCCATGTAGGTCTCGTGGGCGCAGAGCCGGGCGGTGCGCCAGCTTACATCCCACACCTGGTGCACGCGCGGATCGCCGCAGTCGAAACGCGCCTTTAGTTCGAACGGGTAGGCGCTGTAGTCGGCGTGAAAATCGTGCACCGTGAGCGGCTCCGCGCCGGTCACGAACTCGAGTTGCACGTAGCGGAAGGTGCGGAACCAGAGCGGTCGATAGACGCGCCACGCGCCGCCTTCGGGCAGGAAACGGTCGCGGAGGCCGAAGAGGTGCAGGCCCTCGGTGAGATCGCGGTGGAGCTTCACCCGCTTCTCCCGATACAGGGCCTCGTTGTAGATCAACTCGACGCGCGCGCCGGTGCCGCCGCCGAGCGTGAGCACGGGGTAGGCGTTGGTGAGGTGCCCAAGATCGAGCAGCACCACGACTCGCCGGTGCGGAGCGATGACGAGCGGCGTGGTCCCGCGCAGGAAACCGGGGTCGAGCCCGCCGGGCTCGGAACGAGTGATGCGATCGAAGCGAAGCGGGTGCTCCTCCAGCGCGGGGATCTCGCGCGGGACGAGGGTCCAGGCCGCGGCCTCGGTGGATGATAACTCCTCGGCGGCCACCCAGTGCCCGGCGTCGAAGGACGACGTTTCAAAACCCCACGGATAGGCCGCGCCACTAATCTCGTCGCCGGGCGGAACCACGATGTAGTGGCCGCCCAGTTGCTCGGACGCGTCATGGATCGGTGAATACGCCGAAGAGCGATGGACGCGCCAGGTGGCGTCGGCGCAGAGAGAGAAGTCGGGCGATGGGGACTCTTCGCTGAGATAAAACGCGGTGCGCACCGTGCGCTGGGCGAGGGGCGGCGGGTGCCCATAGTTCCAGACCTGCGCGGCAATGACGTTGAGACCGGCTCGGAGATGCGGAGCGAGGTCGAGGGTTTCAAAGTGCCAGGCGGTCTCGGAGCCGCGAGAGGGGCCGAGGAGCAGGCGAGTGCCGTTGACGTAGAGCTCGTAGCGGTTGTCGGCGGAGATGCGCACGACCAGTCGCGCCGGTGACGAGGCGAGGTCGAGCGTTTTACGGAAAAAATAGACGCCGTCGTCCTGGCCGTTGATGCCCGGGCAGGTGATCCATCCGCCGCGAAGAGGCCTCATGACAAATGAGGAAAGGAGAAGCGGGTCGGGCCGGGGAAAGGTTTCACGGCAGAAAAAAGCGCCCGTCCTAAGGGAGCGGGCGCGGTGGACTAAGTGAGGCGAGCGCGCAAATCAGCCCTTGCGGCGGCGGCGCAGGGTGACGGCGCCAGCGGTGACACCGGCGAGCAGAATCGCGTAGGACGACGGCTCGGGGATCGCGGTGGTGGTGAAGACAACGTTGTCGATGCCGACTCCGTGGTCACCGCCGCCCTCGTTGACGTCCTGCCAACGCAGCCAGAGCTGGCTGCCCGGAGCCCAGTTGATCCCGGTCACGGTGATGCTGCGTGACGCGACGTCGGGGCTGGAGAACCAGACCTCGGGGAGGACGGGATCGGGGCGCGTGTAGGTGACGGACGCCGAGGGCACGTCAACATACGTGCCGGCGGTGAGAGCGGTGGCGTCGGTGCTGTAGGCGAAGGTGGGCGTCTGGTTGACGGAGATGTCGGCGTTGAACCACCGTTCCCAATCGAAGGAGAGTTCAAACGAGGTGATGGTGGCGCCGGTGGTGTTCGTGAGGGCGACGCCATACGTGATCGCGCCGGTGGCGGTGGCCGGGCTGCCGCCGAGGGCGCGGTCCGTGCCGTTGCCGAAGTTGAACCAGTTGCCTTTGGAACCGGAACCGGTGCCGGTGCCGGTGGCGAGCGGAGCGTTGAGCGTGGCCGGGGCGTTGTTGGTGGCGGACTGGTGGGCATACCAACCCGGTAGCGTGGAGTTGTTGGTCCAGTTCACCGACCCGGTGCCGAGTGTGTCGAAGTTTTGGGTGTAGGCGGTGCCATTGAAATTGACGGCGGCGTGTGCGGAGAGGCCGGCGGCGAAGCTGGCGAGGACGGTCGTGGGGAGGAGTAGGCGGGTGTTCATTGAGCTAGGATCGGTGGGGGTGCGGGAGCCCGGCGTGTCACTGGAGAGACGAGGCGACGCGCCGGGCGGGAAAAACGCGGGACGAACCAGGCGGCTCAGGCGCGGCGGCGACGCGAGGCGGCGAGACCGAGAACGCCGAGGCCGGCGAGCGCGGCGAAGGAGGCGGGTTCGGGGATTGCGGAGACGTCGGCGAAGGAGGTGCCGACGCGGAGTTCGTCGAAGGAGCCGATGGCGGCTGGGATGGAACCGGAAGTGCCGCCGGCGAAGGGACGGATCGCGTTGAGTCCGGAGATGTTGGACGCCTGGGTGCTTAGGTAGGCGACGCCGGGCTCGGTGGAGCCGGGGTTCACGAAGAGGCTGACGCGGTCGTTGGTGCCTCCGCCCACGTTGAACTCGATTTTAACGACGAGATGGAAGGTGGTGCCAGACGTGAAGGCGGTGTCTCCGGTGAAGAGGGTGCCGCCGACGTTCATGGCGAGGTTGCCGCCGGAGGTGTTGAACTGGCCCACCGCAAAACGCTCGGTGCCGCCGTCGAAGAACGCCATGTTGAGGGTGCGTTCGGTGACGTTCTGCTTGTTGAGCAGGAACCCGAAGTAGAACGTGCCGGCGTCGATCGGGGTGCTCGACAAGGAGCGGCTGATCTCGGCGTTGCCGCCGGTGCCGTCGAGCGTGAGTTTGTTGCCCGAGGAAAAGATGTTGGAGTGTGTAAGGCTGCCCTCGGTGATGCTGTAGCGATTGGCGGTGGTGGTGACGTTACCCCAGGCGCCGTTGAAGCCGGTGCCGCCGTCTTGGGTGCGCAGGTCGGAGCCGGCGGTGTAGTCGAACGATTCGGAAGCGGTGCCGGTGTAGGCGGCGGCGAAGGCGGTGCCAAGGGGGAGGATAGCAAGGGCGACGGATGCGATGAGGTGGTTGGTTTTCATGGGGAGTGACCCTTCATGTCGCGCCATGAGGAGGTGTCGCAACGGCCTTGGAATTGGACGGTTGAAACCGGTCGGGCTCGGCGGCCGTGGCAAGACGCGCGATCGCGAGGTTTTTTTATTATACGCGAGCGCGTGGCCGCGGGCGCACGGTCGGTCCGTCGCGCCAACCGACTTCGATAGTGACGAGCTTGGGCAGCTCGGGCAGGCCGCGTTCGTCGCGCTGGATCTGCGCCACCACTAGGTCTGCACAGGCGGCTCCGACCTCGGTGAAGTGTTGATCGACGGCGGCCCAGTCCGACACCTCGGTCGAATCGAGATGCACCAGTCCCACGTCGCGACCGGGTTCGGCGCCGAGCGTGCGCAACCACACGTCGGCGCAGCTCACGAGCGTGATGATCGCGTCGGGTTTGTGTTTGCGGAACCACGCGCGGAAGTGGGCGGCGGTCGGTTCGGGTCCGCTGGCGACGGGCAGCGCGCGAAGTCCGTTGAAGTCGCAGTGGTAGAGGTAGCCGGCGGTAAAACGCCCGTGCACAAAGCGGTCGGTGGCGGGGTTGACGTAGAGGCCGATGCGTCGGTAGCCCCGAAGGGCAAGCTGTTCGCAGGCGACGGAAACGGCCTCGTAGTGGTTGACCGTTGAGGAGTGGGTAAGCCGCCCGAACGGATAACGTTCGGTGGTGGCGAACGGATATTCGGCGAGCAACTCGAGGGCGGCGGGCGGGAGCGGCGCGGAGCCGTCTTGGACGGCGAGGGCGATCCCTTGGATGCCGCGGGCGCGGAGGATGCGGCGCAAGGCGGCGATGGACTGGCCGGGTTGGTGAAGCCAGTGGCGCTCCGTGGAGTAGCCGAGTTCGCGGGCGCGTTGTTCGATGCCGGCGAGGAAGCGACGTTGGCATTCGTAGGCGTCCCAGAGCGGGGCGGGGCGGCACGAGGAAAGGACAGCAATCTTGCCCTTGAAGCGCACGTCCCGGCCGGTGCGGAGCCGGGCGAGCAGGTGGGACATGACGGCGTCGGGCGTGTAGCCGGCCGCGCGGGCGGTTTTGCGGATGCGTTCGCCGGTCTCCGCCGCAAGGAGCGGACTGTTGGACAACGCGAGGGAGACGGTGGACTTCGACACGCCGAGCTGTTCGGCGAGTGAGCGGAGAGTGGGCTTTTTGGGGGAAGGCGGCATGCGGCGGGGCAAGGAGCCGGCGAAACCGCAGGATGTCCGGCGAGGCGGGGGGCTGGCACGCAAAAAAGCGGCGCCACCCCAAGAGGGCGGCGCCGCGGAGGAGGCGAACGCAATCTGTATTCAGCTTATCAATACTGGAACTCTTCCCACGAGCCCACGGACGTGGCCCACTGGGCGACGAGGCGGCCTCCGTTGTTGAGATCGCAGGAGACGTAGCGGTTGGTGATGTTGCTCTTGAGGGCGAATTTGTTACCGCCACGGTCCTCCCAGGTGAACTTCTCCCAGTCGCCGATGTTGGTGGCGAAGCTGGCGACGAGCGGCTTGTGAGACACCCCGTTGTTGACGGAGACGAACCGGTTGTTGGCGTTGGAGCGGAGGGCGACCTTGCCGCCGCCCGCGTCCACGATGGTGAAACTTTCCCAACCGCCGACCGAGTTCGCAAAGCTGGCGACAATCACGTTACCGCTGTTCAGATTGTTGGAGGCGAACTTGCCGTTGTTGAGCGCCTTGAAGCCGAGGGTCTGGCCGATGGGCGCGCCCGAGGCGGGCGGGGTGGTGGTGCCGTTCTGGCTCCAGACGCGAACCCAATCCACTTCCATGACGGAGGTTGGGATGTTGTGGCCGTCGGGCACGTTGCCGGGCCAGGTGCCGCCAATGGCGAGGTTCAGGAGCAGATACATCGGCTTGGAGGTGACGTTGCTGGAGGTCTGATACTTTTGGACCCCGTCGATATACCACGTGATTTTGCCCGGCTCCCACAGGACGGCGTAGGTGTGGAAGTTCGTTCCCCAGCCGCCATTCCAAGGGGAGTTGGCGCTGGTGGATGTGCCTTGGGAGTTGGTCCACTGGCCGGAGCTGTTGGTGTAGTGGTAGGTGTGGTGAACGACGTTGGGCCAGCCGCTGCCGTTGTATTCCATGACGTCGATTTCAGGCGGCCAAGAGCTGTCGGCGGGCAGCATCCAGAACGCGGGCCACATGTATTGGCCGGGAGGGAATTTCAGACGGGCTTCGAAGTAGCCATATTGTTGGCTGAACTTGTCCTTGGTGATGATGAGGGCCGAACGGAAACGCGGCGAGCCGGTGAGGGCGGTCTGCGTGCCGGTGATCTTGAGGCTGCCGGAGGAAACGGACGCGGCGTCCCAGCGGTTCAGGGTCTGCGGAGAGTTGACGACCTTGTCCTCGCCCCAGAGGCGCCAGCGGGACGTGCTGAGCGAGGAGCCGTCGAAGTTGTCCTCCCAAGTCTTGGTCCAAGTTCCGGTGCCGGACGGGGGATCAGCAAACAGCGAGGCGCCGAGGGCGAGACTCGCGAGGCCGAGCAGGGCTCGGGCAAACAGTTTTTTAGGGGTGAACATGATGGGGTCCTGTTTTTGTCGGGGATGAAGCGCTCCCGGCGAAGCAACGCCGGGGAACGGCACGGGGGCGCCCGGTTTCGGAAAGGGCCGAAGGGGCGGTCGGCGCGGAAGGTATGCTCGCAGCCGCGACAGGGAGAAAGCCCGCCCGCGTTGGACTGTTAAAATCCGGCGTCTCCGGGCGAGGCCAGGTAGTGGAGGCGTGAATACCGCACTATTTAAGGCGCGAGGCGGCGACCGCCTCCTGCCACGCCGAAAGGTCCTCGCCGTGATCGCGATCGGTGAGGGAGTGAAGAAGCGTGCGTGCCAGCACGCGGGCGTCCGGCCCGCCTTGGGCGAGCACGGCGAGGGCGATCTCCGCTTGGAGGCGAAGCGGGCGGTTGAGACTGGCTTCGATCAGATCGATTCTCAGGCGGTCGGTCATCGTCGTCGCGGAGACGAGGAAGAGCAGGTGCGTTTCGTTCTCTGCGGAGATAACCCCGGCGAGCGCGCGGACGGTCCGGGATCGTTCTTCGGCGGGACGAGTCGCATCGAGGATTATGCCGCCAAGCGTGTCCAAGCGTGTTTCGTCAACAGCGGGGTCGAGCGCCGGCGGGAGGCTGGCGGTTTCCGGCGAGACCGCGGCCACGCGCGGGTTGACGTCGCGCGGGGCGACTGCGGGGGGCGGAACGAAGCGACGGGCCGTGGGCGGCGCCGCGGCCACGTGTTCGGGGGAGGGAGCGCGATGAGCCGTCCAAAAGACCACGCAGCCGGTGAAAACGAGGAGCAGCAGGCCGAGCTTGAGTCGTCGGCGTTTCACGGGTGCGTGGGGTGGAATCGCCGCCGCTCCGCCGATCAGGCGGAGGAAATGACGAAGCTGTGCAACGAGCGGGCGGGCAGCTCGACCGAACGGGCGAAGCCGGGCAGGTCGAAAACAACGGTGCGGGCCACGGGCAGCGGGTTGGCAAGGACCAGCACGCGGGAGCCATCGGGATCACGGAAAGCGAGCGTGTGGGCGGCGATGGGGCCGGCGACCTCGAGGCGCACCGCGCCGGGGCGGATGAAGCGCGAAGCGTGGCGCATGACGTGGTATTCGGGGTTGAGCGTCACGGCGCGGGTGGCGGGATCCACGGTGATCATCGCGTTTTGTTTCCAGCCCCACGTGCTGCGTCCTTCGGGAGCGAGCACCATGTTCCAGTAGTAGTAGGCGCTGGCGCCATTGGTCACGTAATGCTGAAGCAGGTCGAAAACGCGGAAGGCGTAGTCCCAGTTGTTTTTGCCGTCGCCGCATTCGTTCTCCGTCTGGCTGATGGGAAGGTCGGGCCACGCCTGATGCGTGCGTTGCACGGCGCCTCGCCCGGCCCATTGATAACCAACACCGCGCACGTGGCGCCGCGCTTCGGGGTCGGACAGGATGATATGCGCCCAAGCCGAGTAGTCCTCGCGCTCAATGGTGCCGGCCCACACCTCGCAACCGGGGGCCTCACGCTCGAAAAGCGGTCCGAGGTGGTCGCGGATGAAGTCCCGCATGCTCTCGCCGGTCCAGACGCAGGAGGGGAATTTTTGGTCGGAGTCCGGCTCGTTTTGCACATGGACCTCCGACACCGGAATGCCCTCGGCGGCGTAGGCTTTAACGAACCGCAAGAAGTAGCGGGCGTAAGCCTCGCGGATGGCGCGTTCCGGGCGGAGCACGCCGAAGTTGCACGCGGCGGGCGTCTTCATCCAGGTGGGCGGGCTCCATGGCGAGGCGAAGATCCGCAGGTCGGGGCGGTGGCGCTGCGCGGCTTTGACGAAGGGCAAAAGCAGACGACGGTCCCGCTCAATGGAGAAACGGGCGAGTTCAACGTCGTCCTCGTATTCATCATGCGAATACCAAGATTCCGCGTAGTCGTTGGCGCCGATCGGAAGCCGAGCGAGGTTGAAACGGCAGGCGCCCTCGGGCGAAAAAAGATCGGCGAGGATGCCCTCGCGCACGGAGGCGGAGAGGACTTCGAGGGCGCGTCCGCCCAGCTCGTTGAAACACCCGCCGAAACCGCGCCACGTCTGGTCCGTGCGGCCGGTGACCACCAGATCGGGCACGGCGGTCGGGCGCGGTCCGGACGGAGACCCGGGCAACGGATCAAGCTCGCGCCAGGGTTGGTCGGGCGTCGTGCACACCCAGCGAACAGAGGCGCCGCGAGATGGGGAGGAAGGGATGAGACGTCCAGGTTGGTCCGGGACAGAGACGGAATTGAGCATTTGCATGGGAGAGGGAGTGGACAGGGCCGGCATGGGGTCACCAGTCGGTGACGAGGGAAAAGGCGGAGGAACCGGGATCGCAGGCGAACTCGCGCTGTTCGTCTCCCCGGTGAACGACGAGCGTGAATGGCGCGTCGGTCGTGATCTCGATGGCGGCACCGAGACGCGTGTGCTTCTGGACAAGATCAATGGTGGCGTCGCCGAGCGGGTAGCGGCGGACGCCGATCTGCTCGCTCTCGGGCGGGCGCCAGTGAAGGCGGCGGCGCGGGGCGTCGGGTTCGAGTCCGATCACGACCTCGAAGAGCGCCACGACGGGCGTCAGGGCGGTCCAGCAGTATTCCGGGCCGGACCAGTTGCCGGGGGCGGAGGTTTCGGAGGAGTAGTTTTCCCAAAGGCGTCCGGTCGCGGCGAACACCTCGTGCATGCGCAAGAGGTGAAGGAGCGCGAGACGGCGGGCGCGTTCATGGCGACCGGAGCGCCAGAGGCCGGCGATGACGGCGTGATTGGTGGGCGTCCAAGTGGAGCCGCGCCAATAACAACCCTCGGGCTCAAACAGCGGGGAGTCGGCCGCCAGGCTGGGCACCGGATGGTGGCGGCCGAACGTGGCGGGGTCGTCGAGGTGTCGCTCCAACTCGGTGACCCGCTCCGGTGGAACGAGGCCGGCCCAGAGCGGCCAAAAGCCGGTGACCACCTTGTTCGGGTTGTGTCCGCCCTCGGGGAGTGAACTGGAGTAGAACCGCATCGACTCGCTCCAGAGGCGTGTGTTGAGGGCTTCGCCGACGGCCGCGCGGCGGGCGCGCCAATGGGCGGCGTCGGCGCCAAGCCCGAGGGCGTCGGCGATCTCGGCGAGCGCCTCGGCGTGATGCGCCATCTGCGCGGTGAGGTCGGGGTAGCCGTCCCCAAGGGAGGGAGAGTTGTCGAGTCCGTTGGCCAGACCGGTGGTCCAGAAGGTGCCGTCCGGCAGGGCGCGGTTGGCCTCGAACCAGCGGTGTTGGGCCACGAGGGCCCACCAGATTCGGTGAAGGCGGGCGCGGTCGCCGGTCAGGCGGAAGAGCCTCCACTCGGTGACCGCGAGCAACGGCGGGTTTGGGCTGAAATCCGGCTCGAAGAGGGCGGGCAGGCCGTCGCGCACGTCGTTCTCCCGGTGAATGTAGCCGCCGTCATGCTGTCGTGAATACAAGAGATCGAGACCGCTGGTTGCCGGAATGACGCGATGGCCGAAGGCGAGGGCAAGCGTGGCGAAGCAGGTGTCCCAAACGAATTGATAGTGCTCGAAGGCCGCGCCGGTGGAAACGTAGGAACCGGGCAGGCCGCTTTCCGGGCGCGGCACGCGCACGAGGCGGAGGAGCATGGCCCACGATTCGGCGTAGAGGGCGGAGAGATGTCCGAGGCGGGCGGGAAGGATTGGCTCAGGCAAGCGGGCGAGAAGCCCGGGCGACTCGAGTGGTGATGGAAAAGCGGGCGTGGCGCGAAACTCGCGCACGGGCGCGAGGCGACCCAGGCTCTCGTAAACCGGCATCGCCACGGTCAACTCCCCCCCCGCTTCGGTGGCGACGCGGAGCGAGAGCATGGCGCGGATTTCAAGACGCGGTTCGAGGCGCGACTCGGGTTCGCCGGTTGCCCGCAGCGGCGCGGATTCGTCGCCCGGGGCGGACACCGGAACATAGAAACGCCGGAGGCCGGCGGCGCGATCGTTCGGGGAGGTGGCCTCGTGCGCGGGCGCGGGCCAGACCTCGGTGCCAAGGCGGAGATAACCAGCGCTCGGCGGGCCGGGCGGCTCGGTCGAAGTGGACGGCGCCGTCCACGCCGAGGCGAGCGACCGCGCCAGGACCTGTTGCCAGACGACACCTTCGCGGCGGAACTGCGCGGGCGAGAACCGCAGGGCGAGTGGCGAGGCTGCGACGCCCGGCACGATCGTCCCTTCGAGGCGGAGCGCGTCGGGAAACTGTTCGCGCAGACCACGCGCGACCTTCTCGCGGTTGCGCGAAGGACAGTCGTGTGTGACGAAGTCCGGGAGGCTTGGGCGCGGGCCAAACTCCCAAAGCAACTCCAACTCCTCGTCGGTCGTAACAGGGATGAGGAGAACGGCGCGGATCTCGCGCTGAAAGTCGCGCCAGGAGAGGGCCTCGTCGAAGGCGAGCCGCGGGCCGATCCAAAGGCGAAACGGACGAGGCGAGGTGATGTGAAGAATCGCCACCCCGCCACCGTCGGCTCGTGCGCGCGACCGATGAAAACACGTTCCGAAAAACGCGGACGAAGCCAGCGGCAGCGATGACGTAGCATCGAAGTCCGGGTGAACCGAAGCGAGGTCGGGGTGCGGGCTGCGGGCGGCGGGAAGGCTCCAGAAAAGAGTGCGCATTAAGGACGGGCCAAGGGGCGGTTAACGATGAGGCGTCCTTTGATGCCTGCGGGCGGCGAGCGGTCGCAACGGGTGCGCCTTTGGACGGTTGAAATCAGGTGCCCAACGAACGCACGGTCGCCCCTTCGCGCCAACCGACATCGAGCGTCACCACCTTGGGGAGATCGGGCACGCCGTGCTCGCCGCGTTGGATCTGACCCACCACAAGATCGGCGCAGGCGGCGCCGACCTCGGTGAAGTGCTGATCCACGGCGAACCAGTCCGAGACCTCCGTCGAATCGAGGTGCACGAGACCCACGTCGCGTCCGGGTTCGGCGCCGAGCGCGCGGAGCCAGACGTCGGCGCAACTCACGAGCGTGACGACCGCGTCCGGTTTATATTTGCGAAACCACGCGCGGAAGTGGGCGGCGGTGGTTTCGGAGCCGTGGGCGACGGGAAGCGCGCGGAGGCCCGCAGCCTGGCAATGGTAAAGGTAGGGCGCGGTGAACCGGCCCTGGACAAAACGATCGGTGGCCGGGTTAACGTAGAGCCCGATGCGTTGATAACCGCGCCGGGCAAGCTGCTCGCAGGCAACGACGACGGCGTCGTAGTGGTTGACCGTCGAACAGTGGGTGAGGCGGCCGAACGGGTAATGCTCGGTCGCGGCGACGGGATACTCGGCGAAGAACTCCAATTCCTGGACGGAGAGCGGCGCCTCGTCGTCGTGAATGGCAATTGCGAGCCCCTGGACGCCGCGGGCGTGCAGAATGCGGCGTAGTGAGGAAAGTGATACGCCCGGTTGATGGAGCCAGTGGCGTTCGCAGGAGTAGCCGAGGTCGCGGGCGCGGTTCTCGATGCCCACGACAAAACGGCGCAGGCTCTCGTAGGCGTCCCACATCGGGGCGGAGCGATTGCAGGAGAGCACGGCGAGCGTGCCCTGAAACCGCACCCCGCGGCTGGTGCGGAGGCGGGTGAGCAACTGCGACATCACCGCGTCGGGCGTGTAACCGCTGGAGCGGGCGGCGGCGCGGATGCGTTCGCCGGTTTTTTTGGCGAGACGCGGGCTGTTGGACAGCGCGAGGGAGACGGTGGACTTCGACACGCCGAGCTGTTCGGCGAGCGAGCGCATGGTCGGTTTCTTCGCGGCGGGGGGCATACAGCGCGACGGACGCAGTGGGGCTGAAATCGTATCTGTGGTTCGGATACGAACGGTTACTTCAGTAGGCGATTTGGAAATGTTTCCGCCGGATCTCTCCCGGGAGGAAGGCCTTGACGCTTCCGTCGGCCATGACGGTGAGGGCGCGTCCGCCGTGACGGTAGGACGGGGCTTCGGGGCCGGGCCAGGCGCGGCCTTCGGCGGCCGGAGTGGCGAACATCGGGGTGTTGCCGTTGGCGGCGGTCGCATCGTAGGCGCCGGAGTCGGCGCGGGCGAAGACGGAGGCTTTGCCGTCGTTCATCTGCGCTCCGGTGATAAAGAATACCGTTTCGCTAGGACGTGCGATCATGACGGGGCGGACGGTCGGTGCGGCGGAGTCGCCCGCGACGTCGCGAAAAACGCGTTGGTTCGCGCTGAACATCACGGTGCCCTGAACGTCGGATCCGGTGGCGGTGGGCTCGACGACGCGAGCCGGGTCCTCGAAGACCTTGCTGGCGTTGCCCCAACCTCCGCCTTGCGCCGCGACGTAGGGCTGGAGAAGGCCGTCCCAGGTGTTCACCCACCACGCGGTCACGCCATCGGGGAACACGCGATGTTCGGAGGCGTAGGTGTTGGCCGCGAGCCCGAGCTGCCGGAGATTGCTGGTGGCGGTGGATGCGCGGGCGGACTGGCGGACCTTGCCTGTCACGGGAATGATGATCGCGGCAAGAATGGCGATAATCGCAATCACCGCCAGCAGTTCGACGAGGGTGAACGCCGAGCGGGGAGATGTAACCGGGAAGTGAATACGGGGTTTCATGTCGGTGATGCGATGAGGGGTGGTGGGGCGGCTAACTCGACGAAGAGTCGGGTCGCGGCGGCCGATGGGCAACCGATGGGAATTTGGACGGTTGAAATCTCTTCGTTCGATTGGACGACGCGGGCGGCTCGGACGTCGGGTATTGCGGTGCCCTTACGCGAGGTGGGGGAAGAAAGTCTCCGTGATCCAGTCTTGGCCGTGGGAGAGGGGGGCAACGGGGTCGAGGTGGCCGGGGGCGCCGGGAGGCTGGGTCGGGGGCCGGGTCGTGTTGCCGTGCACCCAGACGCCGGGAAGACGGGAGAACTTGGGGGTCGTGGGGATGCCGCCCTCGTTGCGCAAGAGGTGGGCGCTCGCCAAGTCGACCGCGGCGACACCGAGGCTACGGGGATGGTGGTCGATGCCGGACCAACCGGGCGTTTCCTCGGCGAGACTCAGATGGGCCACGCCGACTTCGGCGGGGATTGAAATGCCGGCGGCGCGGAGGTGGTCCGCCACGTGGTAAGTGGTCGTGAGGATGACGTCAGGACGGTGCTTCTTAAACCAGCGAAGGAAGTGCTCGCGGTCGGCGCGTTCGGCGGAGCGCAGGCCGGGTCGAAGGCCCGTGAGGGCGGGAAGTCGGCGAGCGGCGGGCAGGCGTTGTTGATTCCAGAGGAACGCGCCCCATTCGGAGCCTTGGGAGAGGACGGTTTGGAAGACGTGTTCGCAGTAACCGATGCGGCGATAGCCCAGCGCGAGGAGGTGATCGAATGCCCGAGTGACGTTGCGGAAGTAGTCGGGTTGGACCGTATGCATCGGGGTGGGCACGGGGTTTTCGCCGATGCCGACGGTGACGAGCGCGGGGTCTTGGTAGGGCAGGCGTCCGAACCAGGCCAGGTGGGGGAGGATTACGGCGCGGATGCCGCGCGTGCGGAGGATGCGGGCGAGTTGGACGTCGGTGAGGCCATGCGCATCGATATCGGTGTCGAGCGTATAGCCCAAGGCGGAGGCCCGATCGCGAGCGCCTTCTAGATAGGGACGAAGCCACGGGCGGGGATCGCGGGTGCGCGTGGGATCGGGGTCGGAGACCAGCCAGGCGAGGTTACAGCCGGCGCTGACACCGCGGCCTCTGCGGGCTTGGGCGGCGAAGGCTTGGACGAGGGGATTGGGTTGGTAACCGAGGCGGCGAGCGGTGGCGAGGATGCGGGCTTTGGTCTCCGGGAGAACGTGGGGATCGTCGCGCAAGGCGCGCGAAACGGTGACGTGGGAAACGCCGCACGCGTGGGCGATGGTGCGGGTGTTGGGGGCGGCAGGGCGGGCCTTCATGTAACAAGGAACATAGTCGGGATCTTGGCGGGATGGAAGGCTTAAGCGACGCTCCATGTAGGACCCAATCACACCCCCTTACCGTCACCCTAGCCCATCAACCCTACACTCATGAACAAACTCATTCTAGCCACCGCCTGCCTCGGTCTTGGCTTTGCGGCATCGACCCATGCTCAGACCAACGTCATCTTCTGGGGCGGCAATGACGTCGTGACCTCAGGTGCCAATTTGACCAATCCCGGCTTCGACCCGGAGACGACTATTTCGCCTAGTTCTAACTACATTGCGCCGGCGTTTTCAGGCGGTTACGTGCACACCGGCAATGCGACCGGTAACACCTGGACGATCTTCGCCAACAATGCTTTGGGCGGTGCATCCAATAAAGACTGGATCCAGCTTTCCTACTCGACAGCCACGACCTCCGCCAACGTTCACCAGGCGCTCGTTTTTTTTAGCCAAGATGCCTTTGCCGGGCACACGGTGGACACGACTTACAGCCTGACCAACGCGACCTCGCTTGAGTATCGTGCGCGCCGCACCGGTGGTCTGACCGCCGAGACCCAGCATCGCTTGGTTGCGCAGATTGGCGCGAATTACTACATCACCGACAGCCTGGGGACCCAGGGCGGGACAGCCGGTGGTGATCTGGTCACGCTGGCCGATCCCACGGCGGCAAATTGGTATGCATTTAC
>DFYA01000001.1 GCA_002382525.1 Opitutaceae bacterium UBA4094 | reverse complement strand
GATGTCGCCATCGACATCGCCGAACACATCGCGGCGAAGAAGGCGTTGGAGAACGCCGCGCTCAAGCTACTCGACCGCGTTGTGCCGCAACTCGGGAAGTGAGCGTTTCCAAATATCCCATGATTTCTCTCCGTTGTTTTTGTGCCCTCGTTGCGGGCGTCGTGGTTGCACCGTTCGGGTTTGCCGCGACGGCCGATCCCGCCGCCCTGGCGGCAGCGGTTGACGCCGCGCTTGTCGCGCGCGATCTGCCGGCGTTGTGCGCGCTGGTGGATACAGACGGGCTCTCGACCGAAGACCTTGAAAAAGTCGGGCCCGGTTTGGCCGGCCTGATTCCCGAAGAAGGAACGGCGACCGTGACGACGGATCGTCTGCCCGACGGAATCGACCTTTCTCAGCCGCGAATTCACAACGGCAAACGGATCGAACTCACCCGCGCGCCGGCAGGAATCATCCGTGTCACGGCGAAGCAGGGGCGCGCTTCGGTCGTGTCAACGGTGCCCTATGTGCACACGCGCGACGGGTTTCTCTTGGCTGGGCGTAGAGAGACCGACCTTGGCTGGACCGGGCCGCCCGATCGGCAGATCACCTTTATGCTGGTGGAGGATACACCCAAGGAGCCGGTGACGATCACAGTGCGCTACAACGCGAGCGGCGTAGAGCAGACGATGCGGACGGTGCACCACTCGGGCGGCTTCTTCGGACAGCACGTCGAGGAACTCACGATCGATGGTCTGAGCAAGGACTTTAAAGGTCGGCTCGTGTTGCGGGCGGCCGGCAAGGAGATTTATCGATCCGAGCCGATCACCGGTCAGAGCATCTTCACCTACAGAATGCCCCGACAGTAATGAACCCCCTGCCTGGGTTTTCTCGTTGGTGGTGCGCGGTCATGCTGACGTGTGCGCTGATGGCGTGCGACCTTGCTTTGCGCGGCGAAGGGCCGACTGCACTCGTGGTGAGCGTCGTGGAAAAACATGCCGAGTGGCAGGCGGTGCTCACGGCGGAGCTCTTGGCGGCACGACCACAGACGGAGCTGGTTGAGCGTTCCGAGCTCGTGCGTGTGTGGGCCGAGCGTGAGCGCACGGCGCTGACCGTAAGACCCGAAGCCGTGATGGGCCTGCCGGCGGTGGTCAGGGTGGATCGCTACCTGCATTTTCGCTCGGTAGCCGGCGGCCCTTGGATTGTGGAACTCGTGGATGCCGCGACCGGACGTGCACTGGGGGCATTCTCTGTCGAGGCAAACGATCTGGGCTCCGCGTCCCGACTCAGTGAAGCGGCGGGACAGTTGCTCGACTCGTCGATCGGCTCGCTGCAGGCGACGCAGAGTCGCGTGGCGGTCGTGGAAGCAGGCGGAGCGCCGGCCGACGCGGCGATCTTTGGCCTGGCTGCACGCGTGCGCGCCGCATTTGCCGACGAGGGGCTGGTGGTGTTGGACCGCGCGCTTACCCAAGAGTTGGCGATCGAGCACAATGACGCCGCGCGCGGCATGCGCGGGGCGCCACCGGCGACGGCTTTGTTAGGTTTGGATTATTATGTGGAGATCTCACCCCGCGACAGCCGCGTGGTGCGCGTGCGCGATACCGTGGTGCTGGGCGTGCGTGAACACCGGACGGGGGACGCGGATGATGTGAATGCGATTCAGCGCTGGGCGCTGCCGTTGTTCGGTATCCGAGCGAACGAACCCTCGGACTATTTGCCGCAAGTGGAGATCGAAGCGCTGGAGCCTTTTTATCGTGGATTGGCATTTTATGACTCAGGGCGATTTCCCGAGGCGGTGGCCGAGTTTGTTCACGCGTATCGCATCAACGGTCTCTTTCGTGATGCCTACGAGTGGAGCATGCGGGCGCACGAGGCGCTCGGAATGGGGGAGGTTGCCGCGGCGCTGCGACGTTACTTGGAAACGGAGTTTATCGAGAACCAGGCGGCGGGCACGGGACGGCTGATGCCGGTTGACGGACTGGCATTCCTGGGGCTTTCGGCGCCCACGTCGCTAAGTGCGCTACGCGATGATCTCGCCGCGACCGCGGCATCCGCGCTCGCGGCGAAGCCGGGCATCGGTCTGCGGCTGCCCGAGCAGCTCGACCGGTTGCGGCGCGAGTTCGATTGGATGAGCGGCGAGGGAGGGGAAGCGGGTTATGGGCCGATGAGCTCCCCGGCGTTGTTCACCCGCTTTGCGCTGACTGGCTCCATCGAAAATTCAGGCAACGGGCTCGTCATCCGCTGGACCTATCGTGACACGCTTGAACGTTTCTCCGCGGAAACGAAGGTCCTGCCGTTGCCACTGGAACAAGCCGAGCGGATTCGCGCGCTACGCGCATTCCTGTGCGATTGGCCGGGCCAACCGACCCAACAAGCGCCGCGGTCCAGCGAAGCATCCCATGCGCCGGTCGAACAACCGGTGCTCGTGGAGGACCTCGTGGCCGCCTTACGCGGTGCGAATGGGGCGGAGATCGAAGCTGGTCGGTTGCGGCTCTTGCAGGTGGCACCCTTTCATCCGTTGGCGCAGGCTGCCGGTGCGCTCAATGCGGACGAGCCTCTCGGAAGTTTTCTGGCTAGCGGCCGGAGAAATCATGTGATTCGCGCGTTGCCGTCGGGGCACGTGAACCGACGCTGGCTGGAGGTGCTGCGAGCCTATGAACATCGTCGCAACCCCACGGGCTCACGGCTCTTCGACGGCGTTGAACTCGATGTCTTCGCCGAACTGGACCGGCTGATCGCGACAAAAGCCGATGACGGGCCCGGACTGATGGCCCGTTATTACCGTCTGTATTTTCAACAGGCCACGCTCGCTCCGGAAGCGCTGCGCGCCGAGTTTAGTGCGCTCCGAAACGAGATCGCTGCGAGGCCGGACCTCATCGCCGACCTCGCGGACCCGTTGGGCAAACATATAGACGACCTGATTCGTATCGCTGATCTCGCGACTCCCGCGCCTGCGCAGGAAAGCCTTGCCGGGCTGGAAGACTTCAATGCGCCCACCGAGCCACTCTGGTTGCATTGGGACGAGAACGGACGTCTAGCCGTGCGCAAGCCGGAGTATCGGATCACGCGCTTGCTCCTCGGCGGCCATTCAGAGGAGGAACTGACGCTGGCGGCGCGTTCGCTCCTGTTCCTCAATGCCCAATATCCCGCGCACCGCCGCTATGAACTCGATTGGCTGAGGCGTTTTCCAAGGAGTCGCCCGATTGCGTATCACCTGTTGCGCGTGCTCACCAGCACGGCTCGCGGTGACGCGCTTCCGTTTGCCGACATACATTCGCGAGCCGAAGTGGAAAGGCACGTGAGGGAGGGAATCGAGTATATCGCCGATACGGTCGCGCACGGATTTGCGACGTTGCAGGAAGGCAAGACGCTGGCGCGGCATACTGTTTTATCCGCGGGGCTTGCCGCCGTCGCCGCCAATCACCGAATCGCGGAATTCTACACGGCGCGCGAGCACGAGGAGCTGCACCGGAGATTGATTCTGGCGGAGCAGGCAGCGCAGGCGCGGCTGCCCTCTCGTGTGGCGCGGAATCCCCGCGCAATGACCATCGACGAACTTACTTATGAACGCACTCGTGCCGGCAGGCGGGATTGTCTCGATGACTATCACCTCTGGATGGTGCGTGAAGAAACGGTTCGGGCCCAACTCACCGCTGCCGACCGCATGTTCGCTTCGGCTCAACCGTCGCAGTCACAAATCACGTGGTGGTGGTGGTTGATGTTGCGATGGGAAGCCGACCGCGTCTTCTCCGCGCCAGAACGGGCGCGCATGGTCGCGCCACACGTGAGCGCGGTGTTGGGATTAACGGCAGATCCGCTTTCCGATCAGGATGCGGCGCGACTCTTCGATCTGGGGTTGGTTCTTTTCTATGGTCGTGAGGATGCCGCCGCCGAGCAGGTGTTCACGCGTATCGAGAAAATGGATATGCCGGCGGGGGCTTCCCGGCTCCGACGTGAATTGCTGGCCAATACAAAAGTTCGCCTTGCGCAGCTGCACCGGGCGGCAGGTCGCGTTCCCGAGGCGTTGGCCACTGCGGCGGAAGGATTGCGGATCGTCGCCGGCGAAGACCTGCGCTATTTCTATAACAGCCACGATTACGCCTTCAATGAAGGCGGGCTGGGCGCGCACCTGTCCCGCCTCGTCGTCGAGTTGAGGCATCGCCCATCGGCGGACAAATTGCCCGAGCGGGTGGGCATGGTTTCGGTGCCCACGCCGGATGGGGCGAACCCGTTGTTGCATGTTTATCATCGGCGTCCGCCGGCGGTCTGGGGGCGTGCGGAGTCGAAGGTGCCGCGCGTGTTGGTGGTGGCGCCCGTGCACAATGCGGAGGCGTTCGAGTATGTTTCGCCGGAGAGCGAGTGGGCGCGTTTCGCCGACGAGCAGGGGCTGATCCTGGTGGTGCCGCGTTTTGTGACGGCGGATCTGATCTTCCGACTCGATCACCGATTCACGCATCACCGGTTTGCGCAGGCTTGGTCGGGTGACGCGGTGCTTCGTGCGATCGACCAGATCGGGAAAACGGTGCCGCTCGAAGCAGGCCGGCTACTGGTGCACGGGCAGGCCAGCGGCTCGGGCTTTGCGAGCCAATTTACGGCGACTTATCCCGACCGTGTCAGCGCGATCTCGGTGTTGAATGGCAACTGGGGACTGGCACGAATGGGGTTGCCGAAGCACGCGCCCCTGGAGAAGGCGCTGGGCGTGCACTACTGGGTCGGAGGAAATCCGCTGGATAATTATTATGTGCCCGGCTCCGGTCCGCGGTTTGTGGAGGTCGTCGATTATGCGGCACGGCTGAAGCATGCCGGTGCCTTCGTGGAATGGACGGAGTGGCCGGCGTTCAACCATACCCCTCTACCCGAAGCGGAAGCGGCGGCGCGCGCGTTTCTTGCCCGGTCTCTTTCACGATGAAATTTCCTGGATTCTGCTGCTGGTTTTTATGTTGCGCTACGCTCTTACGGGCGGCCGAGCCGCTCCCCGTTCCCGGCACGGTGATGACGCTGAACTTTCCCGAGCTTGGCGCGATGCACGACAATCTGCCTGCGGCGTGCGAGGTGAGCGTGCCCAAGTCCTATGATTCAGAAACACCGGTGCCGCTGTTGGTGTGGTTTGGCGGAGGGAAGGGATCACATGCGGTCGCCGGCGCAAAGGGCGTGGCGGACTTTGATCGCTTTCTGGTCGTGGCGCTGCCGTATCCGAATGGGCGCCTTCCGCGATTCGCCGCCCGAGAAGGGGACCGCATCGATGAGCACTGGGCGTTTCAGCGAACCATGCTGGATCGGGTTTTGCGGATGGTGCCGAACATCGACTCGCGGCTGCGAGTGGTTGCCGGCACCAGTAGCGGAGGCCACCACATCGCCTACGGCCTCGATCGGGGCTGGTCGGGATTTGCCGACTACTTTCAGGCGTTTGTTGTCCACGAAGGCGGAGCGCAGCCGCTGACCTCACGATTGCCGGGCGCCAAGGGAAAGCGAATGCTGGTGGTTTACGGCGAGGAGTCGGACTCCCTCCCGTGGCGCACGTGGTTCAACTGGCACGTGGAACGATCTGGAGCCGAGGCGACAACGATCGGAGTTCCTGGGGCGGGCCACGGACTAAACGACGACGGGCGGAAAATTATCCGGGATTGGATCGAAGAACTATGAATCGGCACGCGTCTTTACTGGTTGGGATCCTGTTGCTGATACCGGCGCTGGTGCTCCCGGCATCAGGTGAATCGGTGGTGCCGGGCGAGGTCTTGGCGCTCGAGTTTCCCGAGCTGGGGGAGATGCACGGCAACCTTCCGGCGGTCTGCGAGGTTAGCGTGCCAAAGGGTTATGACCCGCAGAAACCGTCGCCGTTGTTGGTTTGGTTCGCGGGAGGGAAGGGCTCGCATCGCGTCGAGGGTGCGCGCGGGCTTGTGGACTTTGACCGGTTTGTGGTGGTGGCGCTGCCGTATCCAAACGGGCATGACATGCGAAAGGTCATCAAGGACGGAGGGCTGGAGGCTGTGCGGACGTTTCACCAGGCGATGATGGCCAGGGTGCTAGCGCTGATCCCCAACATCGATCCGAACGTGCGGGTTGTCGCGGGCACGAGTAATGGGGCGCACCTGATCGGCTCGGCGCTCAGTCTGGGATGGGATGAGTTCACGGATTACTTCACGTTGTTCGTTTTGCACGAAGGCGGTTCGGCCGCTTCGAACAAATACCCCGGAGCGAAGGACAAGCGACTGTTGGTCATCTGGGGTGAACAATCCGAGGCGCGGCGATGGCAATCGTGGTTCAACTGGCGCATCGGCCAGAGTGACGCCCGGGTTTCCTATCATTCGATTCCGGTAGCCGGCCATGGTCTAAACGCGCGTGGACGTGAAATGATTCGATCGTGGATCGAGGAGATGGCCTTTTCTCCAAAAGGCTTTGATCCGAGCGGGCCTGCCAAAGGCATCTAAAAGCGCGAAAATGTCCCCATCACTCTATAAAATATTCAAGAATCCGCTGCGGCTCCTGGGGATGATCATCGTTTCCCTCTGCGTCTGTATAGCCAATCTTGAAGCCCAAGACGTCGCGATCGTCCGTTTTGCCCATGCTGAGTATGAACGGAACGACCCGGTGGTGAACGCGACAATCGTGGATCAGCTTCTCGTTCGGCTCGCGACAGAAACGCCCTACACGTTTGTCGAGCGGGTCGCCATTGAGAGAGTCATGGCGGAACAGGCATTAACCCGCGTCGGTTTCGGACGCGCCGAGAGTGCGGCGAGATTGGGGCTTTTATTGGAAGCAAAAATGTTATTGTCGGCGTCCGTCGAAGGGGCATCTGGACAACCTTCGCTGGTCACGCTGGAGGTAGTGGAACCCGCCCGGGCGGAAGTCGTCGCCCGGGTTCAGGTTTCATTGCCATGTATTCTAGACCGAGGCCGGTTGGCGCCTCTCTCGGACGCTGCTCTTGGGGTGCTTGCACGGGAAGCAGAGTCTTTATTGGACGAGGGGTGGTCGGAAATGCAGCGGCGTCCGTCGCAAGTGTTGATCAAACTGATCGCCTTGGTGGATCTCACCCAGCCATCTACAGTCGGTGACCTTGGAGGCCGATTAGAGGCCGCTATGGGGCTAAAAGTGGCTGGCGACATGTCCAAACGCGTTCTTCGCACCCATGGTCCTCATCTCGCCACCGAGGAAAACGAGCTACGATTACTCGGTCTAGCTGATGCCGAGGATACCGCGTGGAGCCAATTTGCCGATCATTACATATGGGGCGAGTATGACAACGATGCAGGCGACGGCCCCGTGATCATTTTGCACTTTTGGGACGGCTCGGGGCCTGTGCGTGATCATATCTATCCCGTCCATGGCGACCTCGATCGCGCGCTGGAGTTAATCGCGGAAAATGTGCTCAAGCAGACCGCCAATCCCACGCGGTTTTCAGCGGTGGGTGAGGGGCGAGACGCCCGGTCGGCCCTCGGCAAATTGCTCTTCGAGAAAGCTAAAGCCGCGTCCACCCCATATTGGGGCATCGTTCCAAAAATTGCTGGCAGGGCCGGAGTGCCCGAGGGATTGAACGATGCGCAACGCTTCGCGGCTGCAGCGATTTTTTTCGATCCCACCATCTATGAACATTGGATGCTTCTGGCGGGGCTTCTGCACGACGAAGTGCATTATCTCTCGGGCAATGCACGCCTACTTGCCGAGGTCGCGGCTATTGAGTTTCAGCTCTCTTTGCTTTCCCGGTTTTTGATCGGGCCCGCTGGTGTTGATTTGAGTCCGATCAACCGAAACCGACTTCCGGATCGATTTCCGCTGAAGCACATCATGCAGGTGGCAGGAAATGCGCAGGAGAATTTCGGCGACCTTTATCAAGGTGGAAACATCCTGAATCTCCGCGATTGGCTGTCCGGTGACGTTTACGCTCAGCTTGGTAAGGCGGTGGATCTGCTGGCTTCAACGGACGACAGCCACAGTGATGCTTTCAAGCAGGCTGCCGAATTTTTGATCAGGGCATTTTTAGAAGGCGAAGCACCTCCGGAGATCACTGACAAAGTGATTTCGAAGCTCTGGCCAAAACTAAAACTGACACGGGCACTACGCCACGCGTGGTCTCCAACGGTCTTCAGCGAGTCGGACAGAATCATCGAACTACTTCGTGATTATCACATCCAAGAAAACCATTTCGCAGAGGCGCGTAGGCTGGATGTGCTCACGGAGGAGGAGCTCGCCGTCGCATTGTCTTTGCCGCCCCCTGCGGGAACGGGCGCGCATGCGGTTCACACCGCGGTCGGAAGCAGTCCGTTTTTTTTAGAGCGTTTGGCGACATTGCGCTCGATTGCTGAAGCTAACTTAAGACTTCAATCTGCTAGCGCGCCCGACGTGAAGTCTTTGATTTCGTCGGTTCTAAACTCTGGAACGCGGCACGTCGCCAAGCTGCCGACGCTATCCGACGCCGCTGCGGCAGCGGTTCTGCTAAGGTCCGCAGCCATCGAAGGCGATTTAGCGGCGGTAGCTCATTATTTAAAGCACGGCGGGTCTATTCAGGTCGCTGGCCCTGCATTTTTGGCGGCGGTGAGGAGTCGCCAATGGCTGGTCGTCGAATACCTGCTCGATGCGGGTTACGATCCGGCTGCGGCTGGGCCGGAAGAGTCCTCCTATCACACCGGTCCGCTTAAGAACGTTTTATGGCAGTTACAGCCTTGGGATTCTCATCCGATAGGGATGGTCGCCTTGGTCGAGTTGGCGTGGTTCGGACGTGCGCATTTGGTCGGGCGATTGCTCGATATGGGAGTTGCTCTGCCACGGGGGATCGCGGGGCGTTCGGATTCAAATCCGACGGATGCGGCGCTGATTAAGCTCATAAGCGTAGGGGATGCCGAGACGTTGGCGCCGCTTTTGAAGCACGGTGCCATCCCGCACCCTGACACACGTTCGAGTCGGCCAAGTTATCTGAGGCCGGTTATCCTGCGCAAGGACTTGGTGATGTTGAGAATGCTATTGGCTGCTAATGCACGGCCCCAAGAAGCCGCTTCAGGCACGGTCTGGGGACGAGGCGGTCTTCGAACCTCTACAGGATGGGAAGTGGATGCTGAGGCGCAATTAATGGAACAGTCCCTCACGCTCGCCGCCCGGCAAAACTGGAGGGAGGGAGTTGAAGCAATGCTGGTTGCGCCGCGTCTGGATAAGAAGGAGGCATTTCGGGCTTGGCCGCATCAATACGCCGCTGATCCGCCAACCCGTGCGCGACTGCTTCGGGCGACCCTTGAGGCGAACGTCACTGAAGGGCAAGCCGCCGCTCCCGGCATCAATCTCGCCTGCGCGATTGCCGAAAACGTGGAGGCTGAGGTTTTGGGGGAATGGAGAAATCCTGCCGCGCGGTTGTTTCGTGCAAGGTCCGGCCAATCGCCGCTTGCCTTTGCGATCGTCGAGAACCGGCCTGAAATCGCTCGGTTGTTGGTCGAGGCGGGTGCTCCATTGAACGATCTCGATTCGGGAGGGGTGACGCCGCTTGCTCATGCGGCGGCGCTGGGTGACGTGGAGCTGGTTCAGTATCTTGCTGCTAAGGGTGCTGACCTGAATTTGCAGTCAGGGGACGGTAACGCGCCCTTAGGCTACGCGATCTACATGCGCAGGGAGCCAACGGCGCTCGCTCTGTTGGATCTCGGTGCTTCGATTCGCCCTCCATCAAGCCAGCCCAGCAATGACCCTCTATTTCAAGCCGTCAGGCAAAACATGCCACAGGTGGTAGAACGGCTTCTTGAACGCGGGGCGAATCCACGGGTGGTGCCTGGCGGTCTTACTATTTTTTTCCCTGCAGCCATCTCTAATAATCCAGAGCTTATCCAGCGCTTTGTCTCTCTGGGCTGTGATGTTCAACGTCGCAGCCCACAAGGGTGGACGCCGCTCATGAGCGCTGCTCGGTGGGGCGCAGACAAGAGCGTGGAGAAGCTGCTGGCTCTGGGACTACGCGATCCAGTGGCTGCTGATACCGCCGTAGATATCATCAAAAACGAGAGAGCTGAAATGATGCCTCCGCCCGCGGCGCTCCGCGCACTTCATTACAAACCGAATTATCGGCGGTGTCTGGAGCTGTTTAATGAAGTTGGGCAGATTGCCGCATCAAGCGCGGCACAAAATCGAATTTTTTGGGATAGCTTTCTAAGTAAAAGTGAAGCGGAGGTCGCCCAATTTTTAAGAGACGGAGGCGATGTGAACTTCCGCGGAAGGAAAACACCCTTGCAGACGGCCGCGTCCCATTTCGGGCATGACGCTGACGATGCGCTGGCTGTCGCGTGGGTTAAGTTTTTGCTCGCACACGGAGCGAAGACGGAGGTGACCGGGGCAGGCGAATCGATGACCCCGCTGATGTGCGCAATTTACGATGGAAAAACGGAAGCCGTGAGAGCCTTGCTGAAGCACGGCGCCAAAGTGGATGCGAGGCGAACTTCCTCGGTCGGATACTACAAATCCATCTTAGGAGAAGCTATCATCCATCCGCGAGTGCGTCCGGCCACCGTCCGGGTTCTTTTGGATTATGGAGCAGTGATCGACGCGGACTCGGCGCAAAGTTTCGAGGCACTGCAGGAAAAAATGCCTCAACGACGGGAGGCGCTTGCGGCCATCCTAAGCTCGGCGGAGCTCGATCTGTTGGGCCGTGGGCGAACACGTGAGACGGCGAGACACTAGCACCGGTTATTCAGCTCTACTGCCATCGTAAAATTTGGATCATACCAGATGCTGCACTTTAAACTTTTCAACGAACCTACGAGCGCTGTTGTATCGAATCTCTGGTTACGGGGAGTTTATGTCGCCGCGAAATGTGGTAGATCGGTTCCGCTGTTCGCGGTCGTCGCCGCATCATTACTCATTGCGAGCGAGCCTCCGTCCTTGGCGTTGGCACCGGTGTCGCCTGAGCAGTTGGAAGGGCAGGAAATGGCCGGCGAGACGCTCACGACGATGCTTGCGGTCGCGTTGTCGGGCGATGACCGATGGCGAGTGGTGGAACGCGGTGATCTGTCTCTGCTGACGGCGGAGTGGCAACTGGGGCGGGCGGGGTTCGAGGAGTCTGCCAATGCCGTCAACCACGGGCGGCTGCTCGGAGCGGACTGGGTGTTGGTTTGTAGGCCGGAAATGGCCGACGTCGATAACCCGACTGCCACGATCGACGTGATCGATGCGGTGCGTGCGGAGCCGATCGCTTCACGAAAGATCAAGCTGGCGCACCGTCCGCATGCGCGTTGGTTCCGGAGCCCGCCTGAGGTTGATGTCAAAACACTCGTCGACGCTTCGCACGAGGCTTTGAGCGAGGCACTTACAACTCGCGAGCGACGCCAAACGAACAAGGTCGCGGCATCACTCTTTTTATCCGGCGACAATGGTCACCTCGAGCGAGCGCTTGCGGCGCTACTCTCCGAAAACGCAGACGATCCCTTGGGTTGGCGCCTGCTCAATCCCCTGCATCCGGAGGCGGCGCGAGGCGAAGGGTTGTTACGGGCCGCGGGTATCGTCGCGGGTGACCGCGGGCCGCTGGTCCGCAAGATCGCCGACGCCTACCTCTGGGGCGCCGTGGAGCCCGTCGGCACCGGATCGGACGGCGGGCGGCTAACATTCTGGGTATGGCGGGGATTCGGCGACCCCGAAGAAAAGCAAGCGGAGGGATCCTGGTCCGAGCTTGCTGAATCGATACGGAGCGAACTCGCGGCGACGGCGCCGGGAGTCGACGAACAAGGCGATGCGCTTGAGCACCAGATAAGGCTGTCGAAACGCCTGATGGAGGAGGCGCTCGCGGTCGCTCCGGCTAGCACGGCAGACTTCAATCGCGCTCGGAAACTGCTGGAAATGGCGGCGTTTTTTGCACCGCAGGACCGAGTCGTTCAGGAGACGCGTCTCGCTTATGTCTTCGCGCCACGTCGTATTCAAACGGGCCTTACAGATACCGAACGTATGCGTTTGTGGCTGGAATACGCCCGGCTTGCGGACGCGTTTTGGGTCGGGCCGAACAATACCTTGGACGCGCGTTTGTTAGCCGCTTCCTTTCCGGGGTATAATCGCGGCAAGTCTTGGCAGCGTGAGCGCGTGCTTCGATGGGCGCCGTTGCTGGCGCAGGCACCCGTGGATGAGTTGATCCCCCACAAAAAGTTGCTCTCGGAATGGGCGACATATTCGCGAGCGGATCGACTCTACGGGCAGCGCATCCTCGAGATGATTTGGCCGATGCTAGCGCATTTGTTGCCCGACAAACTCTACACTCACGCGTCCGACGGGCAGAGCTGGAAGGTCGGCTGGGTTGACCAACTGATGCGGGACCCGACCATCGATCAGGCCCGGTTTAAAGAAATGGTGGCGGGTTCCGCGACCGGGTTGCCCCCGCTCGTGCGAGACGTGACGCAAGCGCGTTATCGAATCGTCGATACTCCGGCTCCGGACATCGGTGGTGGCGTGATCGAGAAAAGGTGGCCGGATCGATCCACCCGCGAAGTTCCTCCGCCTAATACACTGCGAATCGTAAAGCGCGACGGGTTCTTCAAGCTGCTGGCACACTATCAATTCGTCGCGAGCTCTTTCATGACCTCGGATGCCACTCACGAAAAACGTTTGGCTGAACACGCTGCGAGGCGTGAGCTGCATATCGCCAAGGTGGAGGCCACGAACCCGGAGGCGGCGCGCAGAATGAGGGAGCATAACGAGGGGTTTCAAAAACAGGTAAACGAAAACCGGCGAGCCTCCGTAGACCGGGCGCTTGAGGACCTTCGGCAATATGCAGCCGCCCAATCGAAGGACGGAACCGTGCCCGCGCCGGGTATTAATGATCGGCAGAACGACGGAGCGACGCCGCTTGCCATTGCGGTTGCCAACGGCTGGCCGGCGGTGGCGGAGATTTTGATCTGGGCGGGTGCGGATCCGCTTCAGGGGTGGATCCGATCGCACGGCGTTCGTGAGTTCGCCGCGAGCGATCCCGTCATGTCGCGAGTGTTGGCAGGCAAGTCCGCCGCGACGGCGACGGCGATCAAAGACGATGTTGATGGCGCGATGGTGGTGGCGCTGTTGAGCAAAGGCGATCGGGCGGCCCTTTCGAACGTGCCGATCGATGATGTTATCCTGAGTTACACAGACACACGCGGGTGGACGGTTTTGCACCATGCCATCGAGCGGCATGCGGATGATTTTGCGCTTCGCATGATTGCCGCCGGGGCACCGCTGGAGGCGACTTCAATGGGTGGTCAGACACCGCTGACGTTTGCTGCATTCAAGGCCCGGGACGCGGTCGTGGGCGCGTTGCTGGAAAAGAAGGCCAATCCAAATGGTCGCTCGGACGAGAGCGCGGCGACTCCGTTGCTGGCGGCCTGTGTCGGCGGAGATGTCGGGATCGTTCGCGCATTGCTGGACGCCGGTGCGGACGCCAACGCCCGGGTCAACGGGGCTCCCGTGATCGTCACGGCAGCACGAGATTCGAAAAACGCGGCGGTGATCAAGGAGCTGATCGTTGCGGGTGCGCGGGTGGATGTGGCTGACTGGAATAACTGGGGCCCGTTGGAAATGGCCACGGTTCATGACCGTGATGAGACCTTGGGGCATCTGCTTGAAGCGAATGCCAAATGGAAAGGCGGGCCCGCCGGCTCGGAGAGCAGTCCGCTGATTGTCGCCGCGCGCAATAACGCCGTGCGATGCGTGCAGTTGCTCCTCGAGCGCGGGGAACGCGATGATCGCGCGCGTCAATTCACAAGTGATCCGGTGATTCGGGCGATGCTGGAAGACAAAATGCAGTCAACCGCAACGGGCGTTAAGACGCTGGATGACGACGTGCTCTGGCCGGCGATCTTTGCAGACAAACATAAGTGGAGAGAGCGAATGGACTCCCACCTCGGGAAGGGCGGAAACATCAACTTCAGGTCCACCGGGTGGACGCCGCTATGGTTGGCGATTCAAACGAGGAACTTGGAATGCGTCCGGTATGCGCTCGCAAAAGGAGCCGATCCCAAGGTCCACCCGCGGGCGCCCAATCTTCAGAATAGGACGACGCTCAATGGCGTGAATTTCATGCAAAGCCTGCTGGAGCCGCACCGAGGTCCCGAGCTGCCTCCCATTGGGGAGCGAGAGGTTTTTCAAGCGGAACTCGTCAAGCTCCTGGTGCCACTGGAGCCGTCGCCCGAATACGGTTGGGCGTTGGGGCGCGCGTTGGCAGATAGGCAGTGGCTGGAGGCGGCCGCGTATGTGCGTGCCGGTGCAAACACGGAAGAAGCCAAGACATATCTGTCTGAAAACAAAAAACTCACCGAAGCGGAGCGAGCGCGGGCGGCGGAGATTCTCAGTGGCCGATGAGGGGCGGCGGATCAACACGGGCCGGGCAAGTGGACATACATGCACTCCTCCTGAAAATTTTATGCGCACACGTTTCTTCACTTGGCTTTCCCTGACCTTGCTCGTGCTGGTTTCTCTTTGCGCGTCGGGACGCGCGATGGCCGTCGTGCGGGTGGGCGTGGTGGCGGACGCCCGTGCGCGAGTGATCGAAGATGTATTGATCACGGAGCTACAGCAGTCGGGCTCGGTCACGTTTCTCGAACGAACGCAGCTTTCCTTGATCGGCGAGGAACTCTCGATGCAGGACGTCTTCGGCGCCGCAGGGTGGGAGGCGTGTGACCTGCTCATTCTTTTAAACACCTTTGCCGAAAACGAAAACGCGATGCCGTCCCTGGTGGTGCGCGTCATCTCCACGCATACGATGCAGGTGATCGGCCTCTGGAGGCATCCGTTTGTGAGCGAGGACCCGATGCGCCTCGCGGGGTTGGCTGCGGCGCCGTTGCGGCCTCTGCTCTCAAACGACAATCGCACGGGTGTTCGACGCGTGGTCTCGTTGGGCCTGCTGCGGACAGACAGTCCTCGGCTCGCCTGCTTGACGGAGTCGGCGACCTACAAGCTTGCGGTTCAACTTCAGGCGTATCCGGGATTGAGCTTGGTCGAGCGCTGGGACGTGCGGAGCCCAGCGTTCGAGCAATGGCTGCGGAAAACCGTGCCCGCCGGTTTGAAGGCTCCTGATTTTGTGTTGGAGGGCACGCTCGCCGACCAAGGTTCAGGACTGGGCCTGCGATTAGAATTGAACGGCGAACCGCTCGAGGTCCTGCCCGAGCCCGGCGCCTCCGGGCTCGACGCGGTGATCGTGTCTGCGGCTGAGAGAATCGCCACTCAGGCGAAGGCGGAGAGTCGGCGGCCAGTGAAGTTGGAGCATTTGCAGTTCGAGCGAAACGCGCGGTGGTTTTGGAAATGGTCGGCCTTCGCACACGCGGCGGCTTCGGCCGACACCGCGCTTTATCTGGGCTCAAAAAATCCGGAGACCGGCTACATCCGCGCACTCGCCAACCTGCGATTTCCAACGTGGCCGAGTTATCTGGATTCCAACAGGACGTATGGCCGGGCTCCGTCCGAGGAGCTGTTTGCGCGGGCGTCTTACGGGCTCGAGTGTTTTCTCCAGATTCCTTCGCCGTCGGCTTCGGCGCCTTATGTCGAGCGGATCGCTTACCTGCGTTATGCGGAACAAGCGACGCGTTGGGCGGCGCAGATGCTTCAAGTGCTCCACTACAGCGGCGAATCGCTGCCGGGCACGCGCACGGAACGGCAGCGATTCCAGGCCCATGCCGAGGAGTTGGTGGAACGCGTTTGGGCGTTCTATCCAAAGGCGACCTTCGCCTCCGCCAAGGTGCCTCTCTTGGAGCGGGTGGATGTTTACGGGGGCGATCTTTTGCTGCCCATCACGCTGATCAACTACGGTGCGTTTCTCGTTTCCAATCCGGAGCGGTTGTCGGCCCTTTATGCCGAATGGTTCGAGGAGCTGGCGCGCGTGGAACGCCGAGATTACACCGGCCCGCTGCTCGGCCATATCCAAGGCGTGCGGACCTCGTTGCATCACCCTTGGTATCTGCCCGGAACCGGGAGTTCGGATCGGACGGCGGGAGCCGTGGCGGGTTTTACGAAGCTGGTCCGGCACAAAAATGCAGAGGTCCGGGTTATGGCCGCGTGCATGCCGTTTCGTTTCGAGCCGGAAACGCAATCCAAGGACTGGCGGAAGTCCGTGGTGTGGCTGCGCTGGTTGATCGCCCGAGTGGTTGAGGAGGAACCGTTCTTCGTCGGTCGGCCGTCGCCTTATTCGCACCGCATGCTGTCGATCGTGGCCTCGATCATCGATGAACGCCGCATGCTGTTGGTCGGCCGGTTTCCGGAAGCGGAGTGGCGCGAGTGCTTGCGGCGGCTGCTGGAAAAAGTTCCTCACGGCAGCAAGGTCGAGCACGAGTGGAGAACGGAGAACTTGCTTCGTTCCCTGCTGCAGATCTCGCTCGCGGTAAAGCACCCGGTCCCGCATCCGACGCCTGCGCCGGCCGACGTCGACGCGCTCAATGCGTGGGCGGAATTCGTCACGGCCGCACCGCAGCCGCGCGACGTGTCGCGCGTGGAAACGACCCACCAAGCCGGGGTCGCGCAGCGGGCGTTTCTGGAGCGACGCCAACGCGAGGAGGCCTCGAAGCCGGCGGTTGGTTTTGAAATCGATCGAACGCCCCGGCCGATCTTGCGCACGCCGATCACGCCTCCGTCGGGCGGAAGCGCCGCGCTGGCGCTTGATCGTCTGGATCTCGGAGTGAAATCAGGCATGCCCGTCTCGGTCGCTCCCGGTGCGCATGATCGCGTGTGGTTGATGTTCTCGGATTGGGAGACCCGGAGTCACACCTGGTTGGAACTCGGTCCCGACATGACCACGATCCTCCGCACGGTGCGTTTGCGCGATCTGCCGGGCACGATGCTCAACGCGGAAGCCGACGTGTTTGGCGTGCGGGGGGACACCCTCTTCTGTGCGACGTTCGATGCGCTTTACGTCGTGGATTTGAAGGAGGCGACGTGGCAGGCGTTCGAGACGCGCCGAATGGAGCAGGCGCGCGTGTGGATCGGCCGGGATAAAGTCTGGGTCACGGGCAAGCCGGGCCTGATTCACGAGTTTCAACCCGAGGCGCGTCGGCTGGTGCTCGTGTCCAGCGCGCTGCGCGTTCCGGCGACTAACACGCTGGACGGTCGCAACGCCTACGTGGTGAGCGCGATGATCGAGCATGATCGAGCCTGGTATGCGTGGATCGATGGCGCGCACCTCTACCGGCGTGACGAAACGACCGCCGACTGGCGCGAGGTTTACACGACGCGCGTCCACCTCAGTCCCGGGAAAACGTATCCGGCGGACCTCCTGCTTCATTCGCTGGACAAGGGCCGTGAGATCGCCGGTGTGACCACCGTGTTGTTATCCGATCCGGCGATGAAGGGCCTCCTTCGAGGGCGCGCCGACGACAACATCCTCACGTATCCGGCGACGGGCGAGCGACGCGTCGGGCAAGGTCGTGTGGGCTTCCAGAACGGAAAACTGTGGCGCCTGCTCCATGTGGCGAACGGCGGGGCCAAGGTGGTCCTTCGCTCCTTGGAGCAGGGCTCCGGACGCCAGCAGGATTTTCCGTTGCCCAAGGAACTGGGCACCGCCGAACCCTTTTTCATGGAACGAGGCATTGTGTTCTTCGACGACGCCCGTGGTCGCCACGTTTACCACCTTCCGCGCGAGCGCTTTGACCGATCTTATGTGCGGTCGACTCCGATTCCCGCGCCGCCCGAGGCGGCCGATCCCTCCGCACCCGCGCGGTATCGGCGGTTCACGGATACCGCCGGTCGCACCATGGACGCCGAGGTGCTGAGCTTCTCCGATAAAGAGGTCACTCTGCGACGCAGTGACGGTAGCGTGTTCACCGTTGCGCTCACATTGTTCGCACCTGCGGATGCGGACTATCTGACCAAACGCAGAGACGTCGACATGCAGGAGTCCTCGAAAAAATAGACCAGGCTCACGGAGTCTTTTCGCGGACGAGCTCGGTGGTCATGGGCTGATGACGGACGTTGCTATGCACCAGCATCCGGTTGCCCACCTCAGCGGGTGACGCCAACAAGACGGGGCGGCATCGCCTAATCCCGCAACAAAGCGGACTCGACCTCGTTTGCGACCCGCGCGCACTCTGCCGGCATGCCCCGCGTCTCCGCTCTTTTGGTTTGGCTGGTCTTGCCGTTCGTCTCGTTGCCGGCCGCCGACGCTCCACTCCCAACGTCGATCCCTTGGTCGCAGCAGGCGCTGCCTCGTGAGGAACTCGCTGCAGAAAACAACGTGCTCACGCGCTGGCGTCCGTTGTTACCCGCACTCTTCCCCGAAGCGCCCGCCGTGGGCGAGCAGCTGCGCGAGCTGTCCTCGCCGCTCAACGATTTTCCTTTGGCTCCCGCTGCGGCGGAACTCGAGACTTGGCTCGCCGCGTTTGCGCCCACGCTGGCCGAGTTAACGTTCCGAAACGGCGAAGCCTTGCAGCTCCCACCGTTGCTGGGACCCGAAACGCCGTTCCCCGATCATCAGCCGCTGCGCCAACTCGCGCATGTGCGCACCGGTGCGCTCAAGCTCGCTTGGCGCGACGAACGCCACAGCGACGCGGTTGCGCTCGCCTTGGA
>DFYA01000313.1 GCA_002382525.1 Opitutaceae bacterium UBA4094 | reverse complement strand
CCACGTGCTGAGCGGAGGCTGGAGCACAGCGGAAAGAGCTGAGCGATGAACCGGTATGCGACGACAGGGATTGCCTGGTCTGCTTACGTGTTGATCGCAGCAGTGCTCGCCTGGGCAGGAATGGGAAAGGCGTTCAATCCCGGCGCGTTCGCCGCGAGTATCATGGGGTTTCGTATCGTGCCGTGGCCTGTGGCGGTCGGGTTGTCGCTTTATCTCCCGTGGCTGGAGCTACTGATCGCGGCGGGCGTGTTAATTCCTCGCTGGCGGGCCGGGGCGCTGCTTCTTGCCACGCTCTTGTTCATGGTGTTTGCGGTGATCTGGGCCGTTACTTGGGCGCGGGGCGTGGACGTCGCGTGTGGCTGTTTTGGCGGAGACGGACGCACCCCTGCGGGTTGGGCGCTGTTGCGTGTGGCAGTCATGGCATTGATCTCGGGGTGGCTGCTTAGGCGCTCCCTCCAAGGACGAGGCCTGTCCTAGTAGAATATCCGTCCCGATCACACGAGGGCGACGCAATCGTGGCCGTTGGTGCCATGTCGACGAGGTAATTGAGCCTTTTGAACGGGTGACGGCTTTTTTTTCGCTGCCAATTCTTTGCCCATTGACACTTGGAGCGGGTCACAACGTCTGATTGTCCTGGCTTTCGATTTCACCTGCGCGACAACCGGCTCCACCGCCTCTAACCTCACGGACAAATTTGGGAACAATCCAAAAATACGCGCATCACACTTCCTCTGAACGTATGTCCACGAAAGCACAGGAAGTAGCCATGGATCGCCTGCTCGTTGACCGTTTCAAAGGCGGCGACGAAGCCGCCTTCAACGAAATGGTTAGCCGGTATTGGGACCGCATTTACGGCATGGTTCACCAGCTTCTGCGTAACCAGCAAGACGCCGAAGAGGTGACCCAAGACGCGTTTATCCGCGCGCACCGCGGACTGGCCAATTTCCGCGGAGAAGCCGCGTTCTCGACGTGGCTCTACCAGATTGCCACCAACCTCGCACGGAACCGCTACTGGTATTGGTGGCGCCGCAAGCGCGACAAGACGGTTTCGTTCGATCAACCGGTGAGCGAAGACAATCCGACGCCGCTATCCGAGGTGTTCTCCACGGACGAACTGGACACGCCCGGCGACATCACCGTCACGCAAGAGCTGGTCGAGCACATCGCCCTCGGCATGGAGAAAATCAGCGCCAAACACCGGGAGATTTTGATTTTGAGAAACGTGAAGAATATGGCCTACGAAGAAATCGCCGAGGTGCTGAATATCTCGGTGGGCACGGTGAAGAGCCGCATCGCCCGTGCCCGCGAAAGCCTTCGCGACGCCATCGGAAAGGATTTCAAATGAACGACCGTCGTTTCATCGAACTGCTCAACCTCTACATCGACGACCAGATCGACCCCGCCGGTGCTGCGGAACTCGAAGCCGAAGTGGTGCGTAACGCGGATCGACGCAGCATTTATAACGATTATTGCCGGCTGCAGCGCGGTTGCAGCCTTTTGGGCGACGGCGCTCGGGCCCACGCTCCGTCATCGACGATCTTTGCTCGTTCGCTCCGTGACGCGGAGCGTAAGATCTCCGCTCCCCGCCGCACGATATGGCGTCCAGCCTACACTGGGATGTTTTCCGCTGCTGCTGTGGCCGCGTGCGTCGCCGTCGTAGTGGTCGTCAACACCCGCGAGGTTTCGGTGAGTCCCAGCGGCGGCGAACAATTGGCTGCGGTCGGAGCAGGTATATCCAGCGCATCCTCGACGGGCGCCTCCAACGAATCTGCACTCCCACTCATTTCCGTCGCTTCGCAGGAATCGCTGCCGTTCGAGTTTCAACCGGTGCTTTCCGCCGCTGCGCTGGGCGTCGCCCGTAATTCGCGGGAAGCAGAAATCGCCTCGTCGGATCGAGAGGCGCTGGAGTGGATGCAACGGGTCGAGTTACTCGCGGGTTCGCGGGTCGTGGTGGACGAACAGGCTTTTGAAGGCCGCCCCACGCTCCATCAGGACAATCGGGTTTTCCGTAGCCGTCAGGCGTTACAAGGGAAGGCCGAATTCACGGCGTTTCAGTTCCAACGATAATCCACGATCGGCAACTTCCTCGTTGATGTTGGCGGTTCGCTCTAGGAGCCGAGCGCCTTTTTGATGAGCTGTTCAGTCGTGGCTTTAGGGCCAATCGCGAGCGTCGCGCGACGAATGGCTTCGTCGGCGTCCGCCGTCTTGTAGCCGAGAGCGGTGAGGGCGAGCACGGCGTCTCGCATCTTGGTATCGGCGGGTGCGGCGGCGGGATCCGGGGGCGCGCCGCTTGCGGACAACACGGTTTCGGCCGAGCCAGTCGCGCCGACTTTGGCGCGCAACTCAACGACGAGGCGCTCGGCGGTTTTTTTGCCGATGCCCGGGCATTTCGCGAGGGTGGCGATGTCGCCGCTGCTAATGGCGCTCTGCAGCGAAGTCAGCGAAAGCTTGCTCATGATCGTGAGCGCCATCTTGGGGCCCACGCCAGAGACGTGCTCGATCATGAGACGGAAAAAATCCCGCTCCGCCGGAGTCGCGAAGCCGTAAAGCGTCTGTGCGTCCTCACGGTAGATCACGTGGGTGTGCAGCTTCACGGTCGTTCCTGTCGCCGGCAGCTTTTCGGCCGTGGTGACGGGGATGTTCACCTCATAACCAAGGCCGTTGAGCTCAACGATGGCGTGCAACGGCGTCGCGGCCGTGAGCAGGCCTTGAATCGAAGTGATCATGGTAGGCGCGGGTAGGGCGGCTGCGGCTCAACGCAGGCCAAGCACGTCCTGCATGTCATAAACCCCCGCCGGACGATCAATCACCCACTGCGCGGCGCGGACGGCACCGCGCGCAAAAATACCACGATCAGAGGCTTTGTGGGTGAGTTCGACCCGTTCGCCGAGCGCGGCAAACATGACCGTATGATCGCCCACAACGTCGCCGCCGCGTAGCGCATGGATGCCGACTTCGGTGGAGGTGCGTTCGCCGGTGATGCCTTCACGACCGTGGCGTAGCGCCTCGGCGGTGAGCTTGCGCTCTTCGAGAATGATTTCGAGGAGACGCGCGGCGGTGCCGCTCGGGGCGTCTTTTTTGAAGCGATGATGCATCTCAACCACCTCGGCGTCGTAATCAGAGCCGAGGACTGCGGAGGCGCGGCGCGTGAGCGCAAAGAGTAGGTTTACGCCGACTGAATAATTGCCGGACCACACGCAGCGAATCTTCGCAGCTTCGGCGAGGAGATGTTTTTTCTCCTCGCCGGGGTGCCCCGTGGTGCCAACGACCAGTGCCTTGCCGTGCTTAGCGCAAAGGCGGATGACCTCGGCGGTGGCGGCGTGGAAACTGAAGTCGATGACAACGTCCGCTGCGGCTATGCCGGCCGCGAGATCGTCGCCTTGATCAAGGGCGGCGACGACGTTAGCTCCGACTTCCTTGGCGGCAGAGATGTTGGCGTGGCCCATGCGGCCCTTGGCACCGACGATGGCGATGTTGAGCGACATGGTGTTATTTGCCGAGGGACTCGAGGACGGAGAGAAGCGTCTGCTCGCTGGCCTTGGTGAGTTCGCTCAGCGGCTCGCGGACGATGTTCGACTTGATGATGCCGGCGCGGGCCAAGGCGAACTTCACCGGAACGGGGTTGGGCTCGATAAAGAGGGTCTTGAAGATCGGGTAGAGCTTGCGGTGGAGCTTGGTGGCTTTCGGAAGGTCTCCGGCTAGCGCGGCGTCCACTAGCTGCACGACTTCCTTGGCGAGGAGATTTGAGGCCACGCTGATGACGCCCTCGGCGCCGACGGCGATAAAGGGTAGGGTGAGACTGTCGTCGCCGCTGAGCACGGTGATATCTTTGCCTAGAGCGTTCTTGATCTGGTCGACGCGCTCGACGGAACCACCCGCTTCTTTGATGTAACGAACATTTGAATACTTGGCTCGCAGTCGCTCGATGACCGGCACGCTGATTTCGATGCCGCAACGACCGGGGATCGAGTAGAGGATGACCGGTTTGTCGGTGGCCTCGGCGACGGCGGCGAAATAACGATACACGCCCTCCTGCGAAGGCTTGTTATAATAAGGGGCGACGACCAGCACCGCGTCGGAGCCGGCCTCGGTGGCAAGGGCGGTGAGTTCGACGGCTTCTTTGGTGGAGTTGGAGCCCGTGCCAGCGATCACCGGCACGCGACCGCGCGCGGCTTCGACCACGGCGCGCACCACATCAAGGTGTTCTTCGTGCGAAAGAGTAGGGGACTCGCCCGTGGTGCCGACGGGGACGAGGCCGTTAATGCCCGATTTTATCTGAAACTCCACGAGCTTGCGCAGATCGTCGTAAGCGACGGACTGATCTTTTTTGAAAGGGGTCACGAGCGCTGTGATCGTGCCAGTAAGAGGACGGAGTTTCATGGCTGGTTTACGGGAAGTTACCTTGCACAGCAGAGCACCCCACTTTACCAAATCCGCAACGTTTTTCATTCATCCCCACTTGCATGTCGCAGACCACCGAAATCTTTAACGACTTGCTCAAACTCGCTGTGGAAAGCGGCGCGAGCGATATCGTCATCAAATCAAACAAACCCGGTTACGTGCGCCTTTCCGGTCGCCTCAAGCCGGTGGATATGGATCCGATTTCAGCGGATGAAGTGCGCGAGTTTGTCGATACGCATGTGCCGCGCGTCTTCAAAACGCGCTGGGAGGACGAGGGCCAAGTGGACTTCGCGTATTCGGCGGAAGGTATCGGACGTTTCCGCGTGAACGGGTTTCACCAACGAGGCACCGCCAGCATTGTATTTCGTCACATCAAAAGCCGCGTGCCGACCTTTGCGAACCTCGGCCTGAACCCCGAGCCCATGCTCAACCTGGCCAAGGCGAAGGACGGCATCGTGCTCGTGTGCGGCGCCACTGGCTCCGGCAAGAGCTCCACGATGGCGGCCATGCTTGGCTGGATAAACGAGAACATGGACAAACACATCGTGACGCTCGAAGACCCGATCGAGTTCACGTTCCAAGACGACAAGTCGGTTTTCCAGCAGCGCGAGATCGGTCTCGATGTGCCGACCTTCGAACTCGCGATCAAGTCGGTGCTGCGCCAAAACCCCGACATCATCCTCATCGGCGAAATGCGCGATCGCGAGACCTTCGAGACCGCGATCTCCGCGGCCGAGACGGGACACTTGGTGTTCTCCACCATGCACGCCGCCACCGTGGCGCAGTCGCTCACGCGCTTGTTCGAGTTCTTCCCGCCCGAGCAGCAGGTGCAGGCACGTCGTCAGGTCGCTGGTTCGTTGCGCGGCTTCATCTGCCAAAAACTGATCCCCACGATGGAAGGGGGCGGGCGCGTGCCGGCGAACGAAATCCTTTCCGCCGACAGCGTGATCAAGACCCTTATCCTCGAAGGGCAATTTGAGAAAATCCAAGGGCTCCTCGAAGGTGGCACCGACTCAGCCAGTTTCTCGTTCAACCGCGACCTCTATCGCCTCGTGAAAGCCGGCACAGTGAGCAAGGCCGAGGCGCTGCGCTTTTCCCCGAATCCGCAGGCTTTGGAGATGAATCTCAAGGGCATCTTCTTCAAGTCGTAGTTCTAGGTTTGGAAACGTGGGATGGGGGCATCCTGCCCATGGGGGCCGGACGCGCCCGAGTTCGTGGGCAGGATGTCCAAGACACGTCGGAAGCAGGGCTGCTGACATCACCTCCGGCTACTACGACTCCATCTTTTCGGGCTTGGTTTCAGCGGGGCGGAGCCTTAGCGGTCGTCGTTTCCAATCATGGCTACCGCACTTATTTTCTCCGGACAAGGCGCCCAGAAGGTCGGCATGGGCAAGTCGCTCTACGAAAACTCCGCCACCGCGCGCGCCCTCTACGACGAGGCCAATCGCGTGCTCGGCTGGGATCTCGCGAAGGTGTGTTTTGAAGGGCCGGACTCCGAGCTCACCCAGACGAAGGTCTGCCAACCCGCGCTCTTCGTTCACGGCATGGCGCTGCACGCGATCCTGAAAGAGCAGGGGAAGCTCGGCGACGTGAAGTTCGCGCTTGGCCTGAGCCTCGGCGAAATCACCGCGCTCACCGCCGCGGGCGTGTTCGACTTTGCAACCGGCCTCAAAGTCGTCGCCGAGCGCGGGCGGCTCATGCAGCTCGCCTGCGAGCAGACCGTCGGCGGCATGGCCGCGATCCTCGGCGAGGAACGCGCGACGATCTACGACTTGTGCGCGGCGTTTGATATCGAAGCGGCCAATTTCAACGCGCCCGGCCAGATCATCGTCTCCGGCGACAAGGCCAAGGTGGACGCCGCCGTGGCCGCCGCCAAGGACCGCGGTATCAAGAAGGTGATCCCGCTGAATGTCGCCGGCGCCTACCACAGCCGTCTCATGGAACCGGCCCGCGCGGCGTTCGCCACCTTCCTCGAAGGCGTGCAGTTCAATGCCCCGCAGTTCACTGTGTTTACCAACACCACGGGCCAATCCGTCGGCGAACCGGCAGCCATCCGCGAGGCGCTCGTCAAACAAGTCGTCTCCTCCGTGCTCTGGGAAGACTGCATGCGCTCGGCCGTGGCGGCCGGAGCGACCGACTTCCTCGAACTCGGGCCGGGCGGGGTGCTTGCGGGTCTCGCCAAGCGCACCGACAAGGCGTGGGTGGTGAAGAGCCTCGCGGAGTTTGCCGATTTGGGGGCTTGAACGCCGCGACGGACGCCCACACGGTGTCCGTTTACACAATTCAACCGCATCGCGCTCCCGCATCGTCGGGACCGCCTAGTTCGCCCGCATGGACGTCTCCCTTACTCGTAATTTCTGCATCATCGCCCACGTTGACCACGGCAAGACGACGCTCTCCGATCGTCTGCTCGAATACACCAACACGGTAACGCAGCGCGTGCTCACCGAGCAGCACCTCGACTCCATGGACCTTGAGAAGGAGCGCGGCATCACCATCAAGAGCCATCCGGTGACCATGCACTACCCGGCCAAAGACGGTCTGATCTACAAGATCAACCTCATGGACACGCCGGGCCATGTGGACTTCGCCTACGAAGTCTCCCGTTCGCTCGCCGCCTGCGAAGGCGCGGTGCTCTTGATCGACGCCGCCCAAGGCGTCGAAGCGCAGACCGTCGCCAACGCCCACCTCGCCACCGCGCAGGGCCTGAAAATCATCCCGGTCATCAACAAGATCGACCTGCCATCGGCCAACCTCGAACTCTGTATCACGCAGCTCGAGGACATCCTCATGATCCCGGGCGAAGAGGCGATTCTTGCCAGCGGCAAATCCGGCATCGGGATCCAAGACATTCTCGAAGCGGTCGTCGCCCGTGTGCCGCCGCCGCGCTGGTCGCACCACGATCACACTCGGGCGCTGGTATTCGATTCTCTCTACGATAGCTACCGCGGCGTCATCACTTACGCCCGCGTGTTTTCCGGCGCGGTCAAGGCCGGCGATCAGATGCTCCTGATGAGCAACAACCAGAAATCCGAAATCAAAGAGGTCGGCGTCTTTACACCGAAGATGACCAAGGTGGACGTCCTCGGCGCGGGTGATGTCGGTTACGTGATCTCGAACATCAAGGACACGACTGAGATCAAGATCGGCGACACGCTCACCCTCGCGAAGAGCCCGGCCACGGAGATGTTGCCCGGCTACAAGGAAGTGCGACCGATGGTTTTCTGCGGCCTGTATCCGCTCGAATCCAGCGACTACGAAAAACTCAAGGCCGCGCTCGGTCGTCTGCGCCTCAACGACGCCGCGTTCCTGTATCAGTCGGAAAGCTCGCTCGCGCTCGGCTTCGGTTTCCGCTGCGGCTTCCTCGGCCTGCTGCACATGGACATCGTGCAGGAGCGCCTGGAGCGCGAATTCGACATGGACCTGATCACCACCGCGCCTACGGTGGTGTACGAGGTCGTGCTCAACGACGGCAGCATCATCCGCATCGAGAACCCGGCCAAGCTGCCCGAACCCGGCAAGTACCAGGAGATCCGTGAGCCCATCATCACCGCCACCATCTTCCTGCCGCAGGACTACGTCGGNNAGAGCGCATTCGCCGCGAACACGACGTCGATATCATCTCCACGTATCCGAGCGTCGTTTACAAAGTGAAGACCCACGGCAAGGACGAGTTCGAGGTGGACAACCCGGTCAACCTGCCGGACCCCGGCACGATCATCTCCATCAGCGAGCCGACGATCAAAGCCTCGATCCACATTCCCAACGAATCGATGGGCGACATCCTCTCGCTGATCATGGAAAAGCGCGGCGTGTGCGACCAGACCGACACGCTCGACGGCAACCGCGTGATGTTGAGCTGCGTGCTTCCGCTCAACGAAATCCTCGTCGATTTCAACGACCGNNTCAAGTCGGTGTCGCGCGGCTACGCGTCACTGGACTACGACTTCAAGGAATACCGCACGGCCGATCTGGTCAAGCTCGACCTGATGGTCGGCGGCGAGAAGGTCGATGCGCTGTCGGTGATCGTGCACCGTGCCAGCGCGCAGTACCGCGGCCGCG
>DFYA01000119.1:14350-14990 GCA_002382525.1 Opitutaceae bacterium UBA4094 | reverse complement strand
TGCGGAGGAGCGTCTTGGTGATCTTACGGTTGGCGGGTATGATGATCTCGTTGGTCTCGCCGTTAATGACGTCGAGCGGGATCTTTTCGCCGAGGAGGATGTTGGAAAGGGCCTCGGTGAGACCTTCGCGCAACTTGTCCATCTGCGTCTTGTAGTCCTCTTGGATCTGCTTGGTCTGGCGACGGCGGTCCGAGGGAGAGAGCTTCTCCTTCTCGAAATCGACGCGGCTGGAGACCTTCACGTCCATGATAATGCCGGCGACGCCGGACGGAACGACAAGCGAGGTGTCCTTCACGTCGGCGGCCTTTTCGCCGAAGATCGCGCGGAGGAGTTTCTCTTCCGGAGCGAGTTCGGTTTCGGACTTCGGCGTGATCTTACCGACGAGGATGTCGCCGGGCTTCACTTCGGCACC
The DNA here is from genome assembly GCA_002382525.1 of Opitutaceae bacterium UBA4094. Lineage (GTDB taxonomy): Bacteria > Verrucomicrobiota > Verrucomicrobiia > Opitutales > Opitutaceae > Rariglobus. The sequence goes on along the minus strand of DFYA01000119.1, from coordinate 14,578 downwards.
GATGCGGATGACGCCGTTGTGGTCGAGGTTCTTGAGCGCCTCTTCGCCGACGTTCGGGATGTCGCGGGTGATCTCTTCCGGCCCGAGCTTGGTGTCACGGGCGGTGACCTCGAACTCCTGGATGTGGATCGAGGTGAAGATGTCCTCCTTGAGGACCTTCTCGGAGATCAGGATGGCGTCTTCGAAGTTGTAACCGTTCCAAGGCATGAACGCGACGAGCACGTTGCG
>DFYA01000119.1:13643-14212 GCA_002382525.1 Opitutaceae bacterium UBA4094 | reverse complement strand
ATACCGGCGTCTTCGGCGACAACGACGATCTTGGAGTCGCGAGCGACGCGCTCTTCGATGCCGGTGCCGACGAACGGCGACTCGGCTTGGAGGAGGGGCACACCTTGGCGTTGCATGTTGGCGCCCATCAACGCGCGGTTGGCGTCGTCGTGCTCAAGGAACGGAATCATACCGGCGGCGATCGAGATCACCTGCTTCGGCGACACGTCCATGTAGTGGACTTCGGCGGCGGGGACTTCGAGGAACTCGCCGTCCTGACGGACGGTGACCTTGCCGACAAAGTGGTTTTTGTCGTCGAGTTCGGAATTCGCCTGCGCGATGACCTTGGCCTCTTCTTGGTCGGCGGTGAGATAATCGATCTTATCGGTGACCTTACCGTCCTTAACTTGGCGATACGGCGTTTCGATGAAGCCGAATTCGTTGACGCGGGCGTAGGTCGAAAGCGAGTTGATCAGACCGATGTTTGGACCTTCGGGCGTTTCGATCGGGCAGATGCGGCCGTAGTGAGACGGGTGAACGTCGCGCACTTCGAAGCCGGCACGTTCGCGGTTAAGACCGCCAGGCCCGAG
>DFYA01000119.1:8624-13618 GCA_002382525.1 Opitutaceae bacterium UBA4094 | reverse complement strand
GTGATCGAATCGACGGACTGGTCATACATGGTCATGCGCTCGCGAACGAGACGCTCGGTGCGGCTGAGACCGACGCGGCATTGGTTGGCGAGGAGCTCGCCGACGGTGCGGACGCGACGGGAACCGAGATGGTCGATGTCGTCCACGACGCCCTCGCCGCGCTTGAGGCGGACGAGATACTTGGTGGCGGCGGTAACGTCGCCGGACTCGAGTATGCGCTGATCGAGGTCAACCTTGAGCCCGAGCTTCTGGTTGATCTTGTAACGGCCCACGCGACCGAGGTCGTAGCGCTTCGGATCGAAGAACAGGCGCTTGAGGAGGGCCTTGGCGTTGGCGGTGGTCGGGGGTTCGCCCGGACGGAGGCGCTTGTAGATTTCCTTGAGCGCCTCTTCCTCGTTGCGGGTCGGGTCCTTCTTGAGGGCGCGGATGATGGCGCCTTCGTCGGAAGACGTATCGATAACGCGGATACTGGAGATGTCGTGCTTTTCGAAGGTGCGCACGATCTGCTTGGTGAGCGGCTCGAAGGCGCGGGCGAGAACGACGCCCTTTTGGGCATCGATCGCGTCTTCGACGAGGACGAGCGTGGAGACGTTCTCGAGGTCGAGGGCCTTGGAGACCTTGATGTCCTTGATCTCGTAGAAGAGGTTCAGGATGTCGATGTCGGAGCTGTAGCCGATGGCGCGGAGCAGCGTCGTGATGAGGAACTTGCGACGACGGCGACGGCGGTCGAGATAGACGTAGAGGAGGTCGTTATTGTCGAACTGGACCTCGAGCCAAGTGCCGCGGTCAGGAATGACGCGGAAGGAGTGGAGCGGCTTGCCGTTGGCGTGCGGGGTCACCTCGAAGGCGATGCCGGGAGAGCGGTGTAGTTGGGAAACCACTACGCGCTCGGCGCCATTGATGATGAAGGATCCGCGCTCGGTCACCATGGGGATCTCACCCATGTAGATCTCTTCGTCCTTGATGAAGTCTTCTTCGCGAAGGCGGAGCTTCACGTAGAGGGGCACCGAATAGGTGACGCCCTCGCGAATGCACTCGATCTCGGTGTTCTTGGAGTCGCCGAGGGTGTAGGAGACGTATTCGAGGACGAGGCGGCCATCGTAGGATTCGATGGGGAACACCTCGCGGAAAACGGCCTCAAGACCCTGGGGCTTGCGCTGTTTCTCGGGGATACCCTTTTGGAGGAAATCGAGATACGACGTGATCTGGATTTCGATCAGGTTCGGCGGAACAATGACTTCACGGAGTTTGCCGAAGTTGATGCGGTCAGGTTGATTACGGACGGCCATGGGTGATCCCGGTTAAATGAAAGGAGAGGAGACAAAAAATCGCGCCAGTGGGCGGCGCGATAAAATCAGGTGCGCACCGCCCGAGGGGCAGCGGCGAAAAGCAGAAACAAAGAACGAAAAGCGGAAAAGGCAAAGGACAGGCCGCGGCAAAGCACAGCCTGTCCCGAAAACTGAAGACGATTTAGGTCTTTGAACGCCAAGTGTTTACTTGAGTTCGACCTTGGCGCCGGCGGCCTCGAGCTTCTTCTTGATGTCTTCGGCGTCGGCCTTGGAAGCACCTTCCTTGACGGGCTTGGGAGCGCCTTCAACGAGGTCCTTGGCTTCCTTGAGGCCCAAGCCAGTGATGGCGCGGACTTCCTTAATGACACCGATCTTGTTCGCGCCAGCCTCAGCGAGGATGACGTTGAACTCGGTCTTCTCCTCGGCGGGAGCGGCGGCGGCACCACCAGCAGGAGCGGCGGCGACGGCAGCGGCGGCGGAAACGCCCCACTTGCCTTCGAGGTCTTTAACGAGGGCGGCGAGTTCGAGAACGGGCTGGGCGGACAGCCACTCGATGACTTGGTCTTTGGTGATATTGCTCATGGTATTAACTTCCGGGAACGGACTAGCGGTTTCGGGAATGAAACGCGTTTAAGGGACGTATCCCCTACCCCGCTCCCCTGGATTTTTGGGCTTTTTGAAAACACTGGCCGGAGCCGGCGTTTCCTCAAAATGATGGGTTGATCGCGTTTAGGCGGCGGGTTGCTCTTCCTTTTTGACCTTGGCGTCGAGGACGCGAACGAAGGCCGCAGCGTTGCTGGTGAGCAAGCTGAGGAACTGCGAGCGCAGGACGTCGAACGGAGGCAAGTCGGCAATCGCGGTAAGTTCGGCCGCAGAGAAGATCTTCTTCTCCAGGATGCCGACCTTCACCTCGAGCTTTTGCTTCTTTTCGAAGAACTGCTTGAGGATCTTGGCGACGGCAGCCGGGTTCTTGCCACCCACGAGGATGGCGGTCGGACCGGCAAGCGAGGAAGCCTCGAACTCAGGCAGACCGAGAGCCTTGGCGGCCACGCGGAGGGAGCTGTTCTTGACGACGTGGAACTCGGCCTTTTCAGCCGCGAGGTTGGTGCGAAGTTCGGCGACATCTGAGACGGTCACCTTGGAGAAGTTCGCGAGGATGACGTAGTCGGACTTCTTGAGGTGCGACTCGACTTCGCTGATAAGATATTGTTTTTCGGCTCTCATGGTGGGTTCCGATTAGAGTTTGCTGAACTCGGTGGAGGCAACGCGCACGCCGGGACTCATCGAGGACGAGATGGCGACGCCTTTGATGTAGTGTCCCTTGAAGGACGAGGGCTTGGCCTTGCTGATGGCTTCAAGAACGGCTTGAGCATTCTCAACGATCTGGGCGGGCGTAAAGGAACGCTTACCGATGCCCACGCCGATGTTGGCGGCCTTGTCCATCTTGAACTCAACGCGACCGGCCTTAACGGCCTTGATGCCAGCGACGACATCGTCGGTGACGGTGCCGGACTTCGGGTTGGGCATGAGGCCCTTGGGGCCGAGGACGCGGGCGAGGGTGCGGACCTGCTTCATGGCTTCGGTCGTCGCAATGGCGACGTCGAAGTCGAGCCAGCCTTCGCTAACCTTCTTCATGAGCTCGGCGAGACCGGCTTCATCGGCGCCAGCCTTGAGGGCGACCTCAGGGGCGTCGGTAAATACGATCACACGCACTTTTTTACCGGAGCCGTTGGGCAACGGAGTGGTGCCGCGCACCATTTGGTCGCCTTGGGTCGCATCAACGCCGAGGCGGATGGACAGCTCGACAGTTTCGTCGAACTTGGCGGGAGGGAACTTGGAGAGGATTTCGACGGCTTCAGCCAGCGAATATCCCTTCGTGAGATCGGCGCTCTTAGTGGCGCTGACGTAGCGTTTGCTTTGTTTTTCGGGCATTGATGACTCCTTGCGGTGCGAACGTCGGTGAAGACTCCCGCGTTGAGTAGTTTGGATTTCTAACAGAAAATTAGTCGACGACTTCGATGCCCATGTTACGGGCGGTGCCGGCGATGATCTTGATGCCAGCGGCTTCGTCGTTGGCGTTCATGTCAGCCTTCTTGAGCTTCCAGATTTCGGCGAGCTGCTTGGTGGTGACCTTACCGACCTTGTCTTGGTTGGGCTTGGCCGAACCGGAGGCGATGTTGGCGGCTTTCTTCAAGAGCACGGACGCCGGGGGCGACTTAAGGATGAAGGTGAAGCTCTTGTCGGAGTAGACCGTGATGACGACCGGCAGGATCATGCCGTTTTGATCTTTGGTCTTGGCGTTGAATTCTTTGCAGAACGCCATGATGTTGACGCCTTGGGCGCCGAGCGCGGGACCGACGGGGGGCGCGGGATTCGCGGCACCGGCGGGCAGTTGGAGGCGGATGTAACCGTTGATCTTCTTGGCCATGTGAGTAAGTGAGTTGGCGGGTGTTTAGTGACGTGTGGATTGCTGAACGTCGGCGGTGTCAAAGAGGGCGTCGGCTCACTCGGTGAGACGTTGCACCTGCCAGTATTCGAGCTCGACCGGGGTGAACCGGCCGAAAATGGAGACGGAAATCTTGAGCTTGCCGCGGGCGGGATCGATCTCGTCGATGCGGCCGGTGAGGTTGGCAAACGCGCCGTCGGTGATCTTGACCTCTTCGCCGAGTTCGTAGGAGACCTTCGGCACTTCCTTGCCGTTGGCTTCGGCGATGCGGGCCTTGATTTCGTCCACTTCGGACTGACGCAGCGCCGCGGGTTTTTCTCCGCCGACGAAGCTGATCACGCCCGCGACTTCCTTCACGAAATACCACGGCTTGTTGATCAGGTGACCGCCTTCGAACAGGCGCATCTGAATGAAAACGTAGCCAGGGTAAAGCTTGCGAGTCTTGGTGCTCTTTTTGCCGCCCTTCACTTCGGAAACGACCTCGGTCGGCAAGAGCACATCGAAGATGTAGTCGTCGAGCTCTTCAGCCTTTTTGAACTTCTCAATGTAGGCCTTCACCTTGTTCTCCTGACCGGAGAGGGTATGGAGGGCGAACCATTGGGCGCCGGCGGGCGCGGTCGTTTCGGTGGACATGAACGGAAAAACGGAGGGGTTAGCTAACCCAGGAGGTAAAAAGATCGACGACTTGATAGAGAGCAAAGTCGCTGATGCTGGTGAACAAACCCAAGATCAAGGCGGCCACGATGACCACGATGGTTGAATCGCGCAGCTCGGTCTTGGTCGGCCAAGTGGCCTTCTTCAGCTCGTCGATGATTTCACCGGCGAAGATACGGGTGCTGCGAAACGGGTTTTTCATTTAATAAAAGTGGCAGGCGCGGAGGGAATCGAACCCCCAACCAACGGTTTTGGAGACCGCTACTCTACCAATTGAGCTACACGCCTGTGGGTTGATTTTTAGACGACGCAGCCGAGGCCCTTTTTACAAGGCCTCGGCGGGCGTGTTCTAAACAAATACGCTAAACTTATTCGATGATCTCAGTGACACGACCGGCACCGATGGTGCGGCCGCCCTCACGGATGGCGAAGCGCTGGGTGGTCTCCATCGCGATGGGAACGATGAGGTCGATCTCGACGGCGATGTTGTCGCCCGGCATGATCATCTCGACGCCCTTCGGGAGGTTGACGATACCGGTCACGTCCGTGGTGCGGAAATAGAACTGGGGACGATAACCGTTGAAGAACGGCGTGTGACGGCCGCC
>DFYA01000119.1:0-8515 GCA_002382525.1 Opitutaceae bacterium UBA4094 | reverse complement strand
TGATGATGCCGCGCTCGATACGACCGGTGGCGACGGTGCCGCGGCCGGTGATCGAGAAGACGTCTTCCACAGACATGAGGAAGGGCTTGTCGTTTTCGCGCTGGGGCTCGGGGATGTCCTTGTCGATGGCATCCATCAGAGCGGTGATGGCAGCGTTACCCTCGGGCTTGTCCTCGAGAGCGGCGGTGGCGGAACCACGGACGATCGTGGCGGCGTCGCCGTCGAACTGATACTTGGAAAGGAGCTCGCGGATTTCCATCTCGACGAGGTCGAGGAGCTCGGCGTCGTCGATGAGGTCAACCTTGTTGAGCCACACAACGATCTTCGGAACGCCCACCTGACGGGCAAGGAGGATGTGCTCGCGGGTCTGCGGCATNNGCGGCACCGGTGATCATGTTCTTCACGAAGTCGGCGTGGCCGGGGCAATCGACGTGCGCATAGTGGCGCTTTTCGGTCTGATACTCAACGTGGGCGACCGAGATCGTCACGATCTTGGAGGCGTCACGGACGGTGCCGCCCTTCGCGATGTCCGCGTAGGTCTTGACCTCGGCGAGACCCTTGCGCGCCTGAACGGCAAGGATAGCAGTCGTCGTGGTGGTTTTGCCGTGGTCAACGTGGCCGATGGTGCCGACGTTAACGTGGGGTTTGGTGCGTTCGAATGTGCCTTTAGCCATGGTGAAATGTGATGAATTTTAGGATCTTACTGAAAATGTCTTTAGCGCTAAGTGACCTGGAGCCCAGAATCGGATTCGAACCGACGACCTCATCCTTACCAAGGATGTGCTCTACCAACTGAGCTATCTGGGCATGACTAGGAAATGGTCAAAAAACGAGAAAAGGAGCGGTGACCGTGGCGAGCCAATTTTAGGCCGTCAACTGCAATCTTGGTCTTTTTTAGGCCATGTCTAAGGCCCAACGCGAAAGGTGTAGAATCCCTGCGGAAGGCGCGCTCCGATACGGGTGGTTGCTCGCAAATGCAGACGGAAATAGTCATCGATCTGTTCGGAACCGGAACTCGCAATCACAACAAGTTCTCCGACTAATCCAGCGCGGTTTACCGCCCCGGCCATCTCGATAGGCTGCCAGTCGCCGCCCGGCATGTCGCCCGACCCGGTAAGCTCCAGAGTAAGGACGATGTGGCCACCGCCTAGGGCCGCCACCTCCAACTGCGCCACGCGAGGAGGCAGTTGCGCACCAACACTATCGCCTCGAGCCAAAACCAGCGGCGCATCAGCTCGCTCGGTAAGCCGTAGCCCCTCAAGCGGCGTTTTCGGCAACCCTTGTGCGCTCGGGAATTTCGTGGCCCCTCCCTTCGCCCACTTGGGCGGTAAGGGACCGAACGGACCGGCCTGTCCGCCCCGAACGCCGGTCTGTGGCGGCGGCTCACTACTACTCATGGCGGAAGGCAGGAACAGGGGCCTGGGATCATAAGCGGCCATTCGCTCGGCCAACACCTCCGAACCGGCAGATACGTCCGCGCGAGTCAGACCTAATAGTGGCCGCTCGCTTTCCGAATAGGCGCGGGTGCTACCGTCCGGGACGCGCAACGATGCTGCAGTCAAAACGACGACGAAGGCGACCACTGCACTGACTCCCACCCACGGAAATCGCTTACAAGTCGCCATTTTAGTCACTGGTGCGAAGGAAGTTCTGCCGCGATCTGCACGGCGACAAACCCGGCGGCCCGCGCCATCTCATACACCTCGGTTAAATCGCGAGTCGTTAACGACGCGTCCGCCTGCACCAAAAGTCGAAGATTGCTGCGTCCTTTTCCCCGCGTAGCGAGGTATTGGCGGAGCCCGGCAAAATTCACTTTAGCGCCTTCAACAAATGCCATGTCCGAGCCTTTGATCGCAATCACCACATCCGTCGGCACCGCCGCGTCTACCGCGCCAGGCATCTCCGGCACTCTGAAATCCACCCCGAGTCCGGGTGACAGCACAAATCGCGAACCGAACAACACAAAAAACATCACGATGAGTCCGCCGTTCACATAAAACAACAGCTCGAAGCTGCGCGGCGGACGCTTCAATCGAGACGAAAGGTCGAGAGGCCGTGTGATCATTATTCGACAGGTCCAGAGCCCGGGCCCTCAACCCGGCCGACATTCACCGCGCCCGCATCGGCATCGGCCGCGCCGGTTTTTCGATAGTCGATCAGCAAATAACGCATGATTTCGTTGCCCGCCCACTCGATGTCACGCACCAGCGAACGCACGCGACCATGTAGAAAGTGATAAGCGAGGTGCGCAGGGATGGCGAGAGCCAGGCTGCCGGCGGTCGCGAGCAACGCCTGCCACATGCCGCGCGAAAGCGCCTGTGCGGTCGCGTAGTGGCCACCTTGCATGAAATCGTGAAAAGTCGTGGCCATGCCGAGCACCGTGCCGAGCAGACCCACCATCGGCGCGATTTGCGCGATCGCCGCGATCGACCCCAACCGGCGCTCCAACGCTGGCAACTCCACCACCGCCGCCTCTTGCACCGCGTAACGCATCCGCGTCTCGTCGTCGTGCGCGTGAATCAGGGCGGCCTTTACCACTGCGGCAACCGGACCGGGCGTTTCTTCACACAACGTGAGCGCCTCGACGATACGCCGCTTGCTCAACGTATTCTTAATGCCGTCCAAAAATGGCGTGGATTTGATCTGGCCGCGATGAAGGTAAAAGGTGCGCTCGATAAAGAGCACCAAGACGATGACCGCCATGATGAGCAGGACCCACATCATGGGGCCGCCTCGGGTCAGAATGCTAGGGTCGGAAGGCATGAGCAGAGAGGTGAAGGGAAGATAAGCGAAAGCGGCGTGCCGGACGGATTAAATTAGGCCACGCGACCGGAGTCACGTGCGGGGCCGGCCTCCGGCCCGCATGAACACTTCGCGCGCCAGGTTGGCAAACGGAAGATTTTTTTTAAGGATCAGTTCATAGGCATTACGCGCCTCCTCAAGGTCTCCGCTATCACGGCGCAGATCCCCTAAACGCAGCAGTGCGCGCGCGAGCCAATAACGCCCTTTCGGCCCTAGCTTCGCGGCCTGCGCCTCGTCGAGGAGATACGTCGTGGCCAAGGTCCACCACACCGCTGCAGCGCGCGCACGATCCTCTGGATTTTTCCCACTGACCGCCAACAAATCACCCAACTGAAAACCCGCCTCCACCCGCATGTCGATCGGCGCTTCCGGGAAATCCTGCAAACGCTCCAAAATCGTGAGCGCGCTTTCAAAGTGCGAAACATCGGCGGCCGTGATTTGCGCGCGATGGCACGCGGCCAACGCGAGCTGGGCGGACAACACCCCCGGTTGCTGCGCGTAACTGTAGTTATTGATCAGATGCTCATACGTGAGCCGCGCCCTAGGGAAATCGTTCAGCCGCCGCGCCAGATCGCCCTGCTTGAGACGAGCGTGAAACACAAAGCGACTGTCCCCATAACGGTTCACCAAGTCCTCCAAAATCCGATAAGCCTCCTCGTAAAACTGGTCCTGCCCGCGCTGCTCCGCGTTGAGCGCCGCCCGATACAAAGCATACGGCGCGTAGTCGTGCTCTTTAAATTTGTCGGCGAGTTCCGTGAGCCGCTTTTGCGCGTCCACGAAACGGTTGTTCTCCGCATAATAATCCGCCTCGTCGATGTAGGAATACACCGCCGCATCCGACTCCGGGAACTCCAGGCGTAACGCTTCAAGCACCTTCAACGCCTCTTCGGGTCGACCTAGTCGGAACTGCGCTTTCGCCTGCACCAGACGCGTGCTGGCGAGCACTTCCGACCTCAAGCCCGCGTCCAACTCCTGCAACCGTGGCGGCATTCCCGCGGCCAGCGCGAGGGTCTTCTCCGGCGTATCCGCATCCAATGACAACCGCGCCTGCAGCCACGCCATGCGCGCACGCAATTCGATCGGGAGCGCCTCACCGCCCTCTCTCGCCATCAAGCGGTTGACCCGTGCGTAGGCGTTCGGCTCGCGTCCGGCCGTCTGCAGCGCTCGCGCCAAAGTCCACTCCGCTCGCCAACGCTCGACCCCACCGAGTCGTTCGGTCGCCGAAGAATCGTCGAGCAACCGGGCCGCTTCATCGAGTCGGCCGTCGAGGATCTTCGAAACCACCCGTTGAGCAATCAGCTCCCCCGGCGAAACGCCCGCCGGCACATTGTTCAACGCGACCGCATACGCCTCAGCCGCGGCGGCATAGTCCTTGGCCAAAAAATACGCTTCCGCCACCATCACCCCGAGCGCCGCTCGCACTTCCCCCTCCGACAACTCCGCCCGCGCCTGCGCCGCATAATCCGCCGCAGAACGATAGCGCTTCTGCACCCACGACAAATCCGCTAGCAGGCCCAACGCCGCCGGCTTCAGCTCCGAACCCGGAAACCGCGCCAGCAACGCTTTCGCGTCCAAGTCCGCCTGCGCCTGGTTGGCCACCGCGACCAACTCCTGCACGCCACCGCGCTCGACCAACGGCACACGCTTTTCCGTCAGCCCGAGTTGCGCGCGCGCCAGCAATAAGTCCGGCAATATCGGGCTGGCGGGCGTTGCATTGATCAGCTCGTTCAACCGCGCGAACAACGCCGCATCCGCCGCGTCGCGCACAAGCAACTGCAACGCCACTCGCCTCAACGCAGGCTCACGGGCCGACACCAGCAACCCCTCCAACGCATTCCGTCCCTCACCGCGCTGCGCTCCCGCCGTCAGACCCAACAGCAACCGAAAATCGTCCCGCGCCGCCCGCTCTGCCGAGGGCAGCACTTGCAGCTGTTGGTTAAGAAACTCGATTGCTTCGGCCGTGCGGTCGCGCGCCGCAAGCAACGCCGCGTATTGCCTCGCATAAGCATAGCCCACGCTCCGGCCCTGATACCGGTCCACGTTCTGCCTCAGGGTATTTAACTGCGCTTCCGTCGTGTCGCCCAAACTCAACCGCGCGCGTTCTCGCGCTAGAATAAAATGCGCGCGTTGCAGATCCGAGACCGCCCCGTCGCTCGCTCGTTGATACGCATCGCGCGCCTTCGCAAACTCGCCCCCGGCATCCGCCACCTGGCCTTGCAAAAAATACCACCAGCCCCGCTCCGCCGCCACCAGCTCCTCGGGCCGCACCGCCGCCAGCGCCGCCTTGGCCGAATCGATCCGGGAACGCCGCACCGCGATCAACCCGGCCCGCAAATGATAACCGGGCGAAGGCGTCCCTTTAAAACCTTGCAACGCCTGCTCAGCCTCACCGGTGCGCCCTTCGTCCAACCACGCGGTCACCAACTCCAACACCAACACATCGCGCTCCGCGCCGGCAGAAGGCATCGACTCCAAAAGCTGCGAATACAACTGCGTGGCGACCGAAGGGAAACCCAACTCGAGCGCCCGCCGCGCCGCCACAAACGACCGCAACGTCGCCCCCGGCAACGACGGCGTCTCCGCCACCGACACCAACGGCGCCGGTTTTATCGGAGATTCATCCGCGCGGATCGCCGGAAGCGATACGCCGACGGACACCAGCAAAAGGAGCAGGACTCGAGGCGACATACGAAGGGGCCACGTTGCTTGCCATGCCCGAAACAATCAATCGCGTTGTCAGGAGTTCCGCCTCGCGCAAAGGCTTTTCAACCGCACACTCCTCGCCGCCTCGAAGCACCCCAGTCGCTTCATCAACCTCCGCCCTCACACTATATGACTGCCCTCCTCATCGTCCTCGGCGTGCTGTTTCTCCTCGTTGTCATCCTTGGCCTTTGGGCCGTCGGCATCTACAACAGCCTCGTCACGCTGCGCAACCGCTTCAAAAACGCCTTCGCCCAAATCGACGTCCAGCTGAAGCGACGCTACGACCTCATACCCAACTTGGTCGAGACCGCCAAAGGCTACCTCAAACACGAGCGCGAGACGCTCGAAGCCGTGATCAAGGCGCGCAACATCGCCGCCTCCGCCGCCCAGACCGCCGCCGCGAATCCCGCCGACGGCAACGCCATGCGTGGACTCATGTCGGCCGAGGCCGGCCTCGGCGGCGCCCTCTCCCGCCTCATGATGGTCGTGGAGCAATACCCCGACCTGAAGGCCAGCCAAAACATGGCCCAGCTCACCGAGGAACTCACCTCCACGGAGAACAAAATCGCCTTCGCCCGTCAGGCCTACAACGACAGCGTCATGACGTATAACACCAAGCGCGAAACCTTCCCCACGGTGCTCGTCGCCGGCGCCCTTGGCTTCCAACCCGCCGAACTTTTCAAGATCGAAGACCCCGGCGAACGCAACGCCCCCAAGGTTCAGTTCACCTGACCCAAAAGCAGCGAGTAGCGGGTAGTGAGTAGCGAGCATCACCGCCCTACACGCGACCCGCTACTCACTACTCGCTACTTCATCCCGATGGACTTCTTCGAGGCCCAAGCCCTCGCCAAAAAGAGAACGACCCGCCTGGTCGTTCTCTTTGTCTTCGCCGTTCTCGGCATCATCGCCGCCGGCTATTTCGCGTTTATCTTCCTAACCGCGATGTTCGGCGTGCGGGCCACCGCCAATGGCCGCGGGGTCGAAGCCGCGTCCGGAGGAATCGATCACGTCGAACTCTGGCAACCGGGCGCGTTGATCGCATTTTCGTTCATCACCGTCGCCGTCGTCGGCCTCTCCGCTCTCACCAAATGGATGCAGCTCCGCGCCGGCGGTCGCGCCGTCGCCGAGATGGTCGGCGCCCGACTCGTGCCCGCACAAACCGCCGACTTACGCGAACGCCAACTGCTCAACGTCGTCGAGGAAATGGCCATCGCGTCCGGCCTGCCGTTGCCCGCCGTTTACGTGCTCGACGACGAGACCGGCATCAACGCCTTCGCCGCCGGCCTCACCACCAGCGACGCCGTCGTCGCCGTCACCGGCGGCACGATGGGAAAACTCACGCGCGACGAACTCCAAGGCGTCGTCGCCCACGAGTTCAGCCACATCCTCAACGGCGACATGCGTCTCAACGTGCGTCTCACCGCGATCCTCCACGGTATTCTCGTCATTGGCCTGCTAGGACGCGGCATCCTCCACAGCCTCCGCTTCGGCCGTCCTCGGCGCGGCAGCAAAGAAGGCAACGGCGTCATCGTGATCCTCGCCGCCGGCGTCGTCCTTATGATTCTGGGTTACGTCGGCTACTTCTTTGGTCGCCTCATCCAAGCCGCCGTCTCCCGCCAGCGCGAATTCCTCGCCGACGCCTCCGCCGTGCAATTCACCCGTAATCCGGGAGGCATCGTCGGCGCCCTCAAAAAGATCGGCGGCTACGCCCTCGGCTCGCGCATCCAGTCCACCCGAGCCTCCGAGCTCGGACACTTCTTTTTCGCACAAGGCTTCCGCTCCTCCTTCGGCGGACTCTGGGCCACCCACCCGCCCCTCGACGTCCGTATTCGCGCGGTGGATACTTCGTTCGACGGCAAATATTTCGAACCGCCCACGGTCGTCGATGTGTCCACCGACACCTGGGCCCGACAACGCGCCTCGACCAACCCGCGGGCGACGCCCCAACCCATCGTAACGCCGGCCGCGATCATTGCGTCCATCGGCGTCCTCGAAGCCGCCCACACTGAGCGCGCACAACACCTCGCTGGCACCATCACGCCCGCGCTTCGCGAGGCCGCCCGCACACCCGAGGGCGCCGCCGCCGTCGCTTGCGGCTTGCTCCTCGACGCCGACTCCGCCGTCCGCACGCGTCAACGCGACATTATCCGCCACCGCGGCAGCGACCGCATCGCCTCCGCCCTCATCCCGCTCGAAGCCGATCTCCGTGCGCTGCCGGCTGAAGCACGCCTTCCGCTTCTCTTGCTCACGCCGCCCGCGTTGCGCCAGTTGCCGCCGGTCGAGCTTGCCCGTTTCCTCGATGCCCTCGACGAACTCGTGCACGCCGACGCCCACGTCAGCATTTTCGAGTTTGCGCTACAGAAGGTGCTTTCCCACCACCTCGACCTCGCCGCCCAACCGTCAGGACGTCGCGAAACCTACTCTCCCTCCGACGTTTCGCTCGAAATCTCCACCGTGCTTTCCTTTGGCGCCCGCCTGTCCGCAGACGACGAAGCCCAGGCGGCCGAGGCCTTCCACGCCGGCGCTTCTGGCTTCGCCGGCCTTCACCCCGCATTGGCGCTGCGCCCTGCGGGCAACGCCGAACTGGACCAACTGGACGCCGCGCTCGACAAACTCGCGCTCGCCTACGGCCCCGTCAAAAAACGCGTCCTTGCGGCCCTCGCGACCACCGTTTCGCACGACGGACGCATCGACCCCGCCGAGGCCGAATTGCTCCGCGCGCTCGCCTCCGCCCTCGACTGCCCCATTCCGCTCACCTGAGCCCGCGATTTGCCCGTCACGCTTTTGCCTATCAATTTGCCCCATGGTCGTCTCACCCGGCAGTTACCAGCCGCTACCCGAAAACGAGGCCGACCGCGTTGCGGTGCTGAACTCGCTTCACGTCCTCGATACGCCGCCAGAGTCCGACTACGACGACCTCACCCAACTCGCCGCCGAGATTTGTGAGACGCCGATTGCGCTCATCTCTTTGGTCGACGAACACCGCCAGTGGTTCAAATCGCGCATCGGC
>DFYA01000213.1:8151-12766 GCA_002382525.1 Opitutaceae bacterium UBA4094 | reverse complement strand
ACCACTTGTTCGCCCGGCGCGACCGGCTTGCCGTCGGCATCGACGAACGTGATCTGCACCTTGCGCTCGGCGGTCACGAGGAACTCGGCGTGCGGTTTGACGACGGTGAGCAGCCGTCCGCCGTTCGGACCGGCGATGATGTTCTCGTGCGCGTGGGACACGGTGGCGGTGAAAACGAGTGCGGTGAGCGCAAGCAGACGGAGTAGTTTGTTCATGATATGTCGGGAGAGTTTTAGTTTATGTTTCGGTTCTTGTTTCAATGCGCGGCCGCCGCGTCGCGGGCCAACGCCCGCTCCGCAGCGTTGCGCCCAAAGTGGAAAAATACGAGCGGACGCACGAGGAACTCCAGCAACGTGGACGAGATGAGCCCGCCGACGATGACCACCGCCACCGGATGCAGGATCTCTTTGCCCGGCTCGTCGCCCGCCAGCACGAACGGGATCAGCGCGATGCCCGCCGAGAGCGCCGTCATCAGCACCGGCGTCATGCGCTCCAACGTGCCGCGTTCGATCATCGCGCGAGTGAAGCCTTCGCCTTCGTGTTTCATGATGTGCAGGTAATGCGAGAGCATCATGATGCCGTTCCGCGCGGCGACTCCGCCGACCGCGATAAAACCAACCAGCGTCGCGATGCTGATGTTGTCCACCTTGAGCCACGTATAAACCAGTCCGCCCACCAACGAGAGCGGGATGCTCAACATCACTTGGAACGCGAGCGACCAGCTCTGGAAATAACCGTGGAGCAAAAACACGATCACGAAAAACACGACCGTGCTGAAAAACACGATGCGACGCGTGGCGTCCTTCTGCGCCTGAAACTCACCTTCATACGTGATGAAATAACCGGCGGGTAACGTGACCTTTTCGCTCACCTCAGCCTGCAAACGTTCGACGAGAACGCCCACATCGCGCGCGGTCGGTTTGATCGCAACCGTAAAGCGGCGCTCGCCGTTCTCGCGCAAAATCACGTTCGGTCCCCTCGCCTCGCGCACGTCGGCGACGACCGAGAGCGGGAGACGTTGGCCTGACTTCGTTTCAACGGGAAGCGTCGCGATCGCATCGGCCGATTCGCGCCACGCGAGCGGCAGCCGGATCACGAGGTTCACGGCGCGTTGTCCTTCGCGAAGTTCGGCGACGACTTTGCCGCCGATGAGCGCGCCAAGCTGGTCGTTGAGCGCACCCGGAGTCACTCCGTAAGCGGCCGCGCGCTCGCGGTCGGCTTCGATGCGGAGCTGCGGAATGAACGCCTGTTGATCGAGCTTGGCGTCCTCGAAACCGGGAATGGTTTTCGCCACCGCCTGCACCTCGCCACCGAGACGGCGCAACGTGTCGAGATCGGGTCCGAAAATCTTGATGGCCACCGGCGCGGACACGCCGCTGAGCATGTGTCCGATCCGGTCGGCAAGCGGACCACCCACGACGGCGAACGTGCCAGGCACGCTCTTCATGCGACTGTTGAGGTCGGCTAGAATCTCGGCGCGGCTGCGTCCGCCTTTGCCTTCGTGCCCCACCGGATCGCGGAAATCCACGTCGAACTCTACGGTCGAAACCGGCACGACGTGATCGCCGCGTTCGGCACGGCCAAGGCGACGGCCGACTTTGCGCACCTCAGGCACCGCGAGGATCTGCGATTCGAGCACGTCGGAAATGCGGTTCATCTCGTCGAGCGACGTGCCGGGCGCGGAGGTCACCGCGATGAGCGCGGTCTCTTCTTTGAACGCCGGCAGGAAGTCCTTGCCCATTTTCGGATACAGCAAAAACGCCGCAAACATGCCCACAGCAACCAAAGCGAGCACCGGGCCGGGATGGTCCAGACCCGCGCGTAACAACGTGCCGCGCAGGAGGCGTTTCAACCCGCGCACAAAGCGTCCATCTTCGTGCGTCGCGCCGGCTTTCGGCGCGAGCAAGAGCGAGCACAGCACCGGGATCAGCGTGAGCGAGACGACGAACGAAGCGACCATGCTGATGATCGTCGCGATGGCGATAGGCGCGAACAGTTTGCCTTCGACGCCGCTCAGGCCGAGCAGCGGCAGGAACACGAGGATGATGAGCAGCGTCGCGTAGAGGATCGAGTGCCGCACCTCGCCGGAGGCNNGATCGCATCGTCCACGACCATGCCGATGGCCACGGCGAGACCGCCGAGCGTCATCGAGTTCACCGAAATGCCGAAGGCTTGGAACGTGAGCAACGTGACCGCGAAGCTCAGCGGCATCGCCATGAGCGTGATGAACGTCGTGCGCACATTCAGCAGGAAGAGAAACAGCACGACCGTCACCATGATCGCGCCGTCGCGGATGGCTTCCTTGAGGTT
The DNA here is from genome assembly GCA_002382525.1 of Opitutaceae bacterium UBA4094. Taxonomy (GTDB): domain Bacteria; phylum Verrucomicrobiota; class Verrucomicrobiia; order Opitutales; family Opitutaceae; genus Rariglobus. Next base: position 10,456 of record DFYA01000213.1, on the reverse strand, counting down.
GCCGATGGCGTGGTCGATGAAGTCTTTTTGTTGAAAGAGCAGCGTGGTCTCGACGCCGGCCGGAAAACTCGGAGTCAGTTCCGCGAGCGCGCGTTCGATCTGTTCGGTGAGGTCGCGGGTGTCGAAACCGGGCGACTTAGTGATCGACATGATGACGCCGTAAGTGGGCGCGGTTTCGGGCGTCTGGCTCACGGTGGCGTCGCCACGCATCGGCTCGATACCCCAAGCGACGGTGGCGACGTCGGCGAGCGTGACCGAGCGGTCGTTGACCTGCTTGATGACCGTGCGCGACAACTCGGCGAGGTCGGTCGTCATCGCAAGATTACGCACCATGACCTCGGCGGAACCAGTGCCAATGAACCCGCCCGTCGTGGTGGAGGCGGCCTCGGCGACGGCGGCTTCGAGTTCCGCCAAGCTCACGTTGTGCGCCTGTATCCGATAAGGCTCGGGCTGCACCTCGATCTGTTTGATGCCGCCGCCCATGTTAAGAACCTCGGCGATGCCCGGAATACTTTGCAGGCGACGGCGAATCGTCCAATCGGCCAACGTGCGCACATCGCTCGGCGCCAGATAACCGGGTTCATCTTCGGGCACGGTGGAGCGCACACCCACGAGGAGAATCTCGCCCATAAGCGAGGCGATCGGAGTCATGAACGGTTGCACGCCGGCGGGCAGTTGTTCGCGGGCGGTTTGCAGTCGTTCCTGCACGAGCAGCCGGGCGCGCTGGATGTCGGTGTCCCAATCGAATTCGGCGTAAACCAGCGACAGGGCGACGTCGGAGTTGGAGCGCAGGCGCGTTACACCGGCCACGCCAAGGAGCGCGCTTTCGAGCGGTTGGGTGACGCGTGTCTCGACCTCTTCGGGCGCGAGCCCGGGGGCTTCGGTGAGGATGACGACGGTCGGCTTGGTGAGATCGGGCAGCACCTCGACGGGGAGGCGCGCGCCCGAGTAAAGGCCGAGCACGAGCACGACCAGCGAAAGACCGACAACGATCGCACGATGCGCGAGCGACCAATGGATGAGACGCGTAAGCATGGTCAGCGGAATCAGGCCCGGGCGGACTGCTTTTTCGCAAAAAGCGTCACGACAAATGCGACGAAGAAGACGCCCGTGAGGATTTTCCAAATGACATGTCCATGCGCATGATCGTCGCCGTGATCGTGTCCATGGGGGTGCGCCGCTCTGGACGCGGCAGTGATTTCGGAGCCATCGGCGTTGTGCTCGTGCCCGTGGGCGGCATCGAGCGCTTCCTTGAGCGAGAGCGTGCCGCCGCCCGCGAACGACAACGAGTAGGCGCCGCGTGTGACGACTTCGTCGGCGGGAAGGAGTCCGCTCACGATCTCAATCACGCGCTCGTTGCTACGGCCGGTAACGACGAGCGTCTTGATGAAGGCGTTGGGCAGGTCGAAGTCCTTCACGTAAACGAAGCGGTTCGACGGCGTGCCTTGGATCGCGCCGCGCGGCACGACGGTCACTCCGACGTGTTTCTCGACCACGATGGAAAACTCGGCACGCATGCCGGGACGCAAAACGAGCCCGGGGTTGTCCACATGGAACGCCGCTTCGACGGTGCCGCTTTCCGAGTCGGCCAGCGCGCCGAGGTGTTCGAGTTTAGCGGGGAACACACGGCCGGAGGCAGCCGCGATTTTGATCTGCGCGGACTGACCGGGCTTTAAACGACCGGCGAGATGCTCGGGCACGCGGGCGATGGCATAGACCTCGGTCAGGTCGATGATCTCCGCGAGCGTGTTGTCGGGACTGACGGGCTGACCGGGGACGATGTTCACCGCGCTGACCAGACCCGAAATGGGTGCGCGCAGTGTAACGCGCGGCGGTGGATCGCCCGCTTGGCGGCTCTCGACGATGACGGCGGGTGCGTCCTTTTGGATCGGATGGTCGTGCGTCACCAAGACCTCAAGCGCACGACCCGGAATGCGACTGCTGATGGCGGCGCGACGGCCGGGATACACCTCAATGCGCCCGAGCGCGAAGACGGTTTCCTCGAAGTCAACGGGCTCGGCAACTGCGGTTTGTATCCGTAGGTTTTTCACCCCGGATTCGTCCAGAATGATGGTGTTGGCGCGAGTGGCGGCGTCTTCGGAAGCCGAAAGTGGCATGGCCGCACAAAGCGCGAGGCCGAGGGAACAGAGTGCGGTTTTCATCGGGACGAAAGAAGGGATGTGGTGAAAGGGAACGTGGTATCGACGACGCCCTCGGCGCGAACGAGCGCGAGCGCGCAGGCGGTTTCGGCGTCGAGAATTTCGCGGCGGATCGCGACGAGCTCCCGTTGGGCGTCGATCACATC